>NZ_JBEVLO010000231.1:0-14872 GCF_040509115.1 Mycobacterium sp.
CGAATACCACGACCACCAGCACTACCGCGCCCCCACCGACGCCGTCCAAGAAATCCTCACCAACATCTACACCCACACACTCGGCGTCGAACGCGTCGGCATCGACGACTCCTTCTTCGACCTCGGCGGCGACTCCCTGTCCGCCATGCGCCTCATCGCCGCCATCAACACCGGCCTCGGCGCCGACCTCGCCGTCCGCACCCTGTTCGACGCCCCCACCATCGCACAATTGACCCCCCACCTCAGGCCGGCCAGCACCCACCGGACGCCACTGACCGCAGGCAAACGACCCGACGTCATCCCACTGTCGTTCGCGCAGAACCGACTGTGGTTCCTGAACCGGTTCGAGGGCGGCGTTGCGACTTACAACATGCCGACCGCGTTTCGCATCAACGGCAAGCTCGCCGTGGAGGCCCTCGACACGGCGCTCGACGACGTCATCGCCCGCCACGAATCCCTGCGCACCACGTTCCCCGACGTCGACGGCGTGCCGTTCCAGAACATCCAGGCAGCCCAGCCTGGGATGTGGCGGCGCGGCGGCCCGGCAGTGGTGTCGCTGCCGGAGGACGAGATGGTCGGCCAGCTGCTCGCACTGGCCACGTACCAATTCGATCTGTCGACCGAGATTCCGCTGCGCGCACAGATCTATTCGATCGGGCCGGACCAGTACGTGGTGGCGATCGTGGTGCACCACATCGCGTTCGACGGCTGGTCACTGGCTCCGATGGTCAGAGACATCGCTGCGGCGTACTCCGCCAGACGGCACGGCTCAGCGCCTGACTGGGCTCCGCTGGCGGTGCAGTACGCGGATTACGCGCTCTGGCAACAGGATTCGATGGGCAGCGAGTCCGACCCGGATAGCGTGATCGCCAGGCAGCTGCGCTACTGGTGCGACGAGCTCGCCGAGCTACCGGCATTGCTGTCGCTGCCGACGGACCACGTTCGCCCACCGATGCCGAGTTACCGCGGTGACGGGGTGGACGTGCACATCGGACCGGACACATGGGCGGGTGTCAAGCAGGTCGCGGCAGCGCACCACGCCACGCCGTCCATGGTGTTGCAAGCGGTGGTGGCGGTGGTGTTGCACCGGGTCGGCGTCGGCGAGGACGTGGTGATGGGGACGCCGATCGCCGGACGGCTGGATGCGTCACTCGACGATCTGGTCGGGTTCTTCGTGAACACGTGGGTGCTGCGGGTGGGCGTCAAATCGCAACTCAGGTTCAGCGATGTACTGCACCGGGTTCGGCAGAAGGCCCTCGACGCCTACGGCAACCAGGACGTGCCCTTCGAGCGGCTGGTCGAGCAGTTGAACCCGGTTCGCTCCACCTCGCACCATCCGCTGTTCCAGGTGCTCACGGTGTTCCAGAACAACGTGCGCCCTGAGGGGTTGGCCTTCGACGAGGTCAGCATCGAACCCCTTGCGGCACCGACCCGTACCGTCAAGTTCGACCTCGAGTTCGAACTGCGGGAGGTGCCCACCGATGACCAGGCCGCGCCGATGGCCGCCGGAATGGTCTCGTATGCAACGGATCTGTTCGATCGGTCGACCATCGAGAGAATCGCCACGTGGTTCGGGCAGGTGGTGGAGGCCGTAGTGGCGGACGCGTCGATGGTGGTCGGGGACGTACCGCTGCTCGACGCGGACGAACGCGAACTGCTGCTGTCCCGCTGGGCCGGAGCCGACGTCGAGGCAGCGGTAGGGCTGGCGCCGCAGCTGCTGGCTGCGGCGGTGACCGCGCACCCGGATGCCGTCGCAGTCATCGATGGTGGTCGAAGTGTGACCTACCGCGAGCTCGACGAGTGGTCGACGCGGTTGGCGCGGATGCTCATCGACGCAGGGGTGGGTCCAGAACGCGCGGTCGGCGTGGCGATGGACCGCAGTGTGGAGCTGGTCGCGGTGTGGTGGGCCGTCGCGAAGGCCGGGGGTGCTTACGTACCAGTCGATCTCGCGCATCCCGCCGAGCGTACGGCCGGTGTGTTGGAGACGGTCGGGGCGGTCTGCGTGTTGACCCGCGGCACCGACACGGCGGACGGGGTCGGGGCGCGGGCCGTCATCCGCGTCGACGGTCTGGACGTGTCCGGTTGGTCAACGGATCCGATCACCGACGCCGATCGCCTCTTGCCGCTGGGGGTCGACGACACCGCCCATGTGTTCTTCACGTCGGGATCCACCGGGGCACCGAAGGGGGTATCGGTCAGCCATGCCGGCCTCCTTGGCGTGGCGGCGCTCGACGAGGTGTTCGGCGTGAACGCGGGTTCCCGCGTGCTGATGGCGGCCTCACCGACCTTCGACGTGTCCGTCGGCGAGATGCTGTTGGCGGTGAGGGCGGGGGCGGCGCTGGTGGTGGTGCCCACCGAGGCCTACGCGGGCGAGGCGTTGACCGGATTGCTTCTGCGCCATCGTGTCTCGGTGGCGACGTTGACCCCTCCGGTGCTGGCATCGCTGGATCGAGCCCGGCTGGACGGGTTGGGGACCGTCATCACCACGGGCGAGGCCTGCCCTGGAGAGTTGATGTCGGCCTGGGCGCCGGGGCGACGGATGTTCAACGCGTACGGGCCCACCGAGACGACGATCTGGGCGACGTGCAGCACCCCCATGTCGGCGGGGCAGCCGGTGACGATTGGCGCGCCGATCGCGGGGGTGTGCGCATTGGTGTTGGACGCCCGGCTCAACCCGACCCCGGTCGGGGTCGTCGGTGAGCTTTACCTGTACGGGCCTGCACTCGCCCGTGGCTACGTGGACCGACCCGGGTTGACCGCGCAGCGATTCGTCGCCAACCCCCACGGCGCCCCTGGCGGGCGCATGTACCGCACCGGGGATCTGGTGCGCTGGACTGCAGGGCGAACGCTGGATTACCTGGGCCGCAGCGACACTCAGATCAAACTGCGTGGACAACGCATCGAGTTGGGTGAGATCGAGAGCACTCTGCTGGCCAGTCCGCAGGTCTCTCAGGCCACCGCGTCGGTGCATCACGGCAACACCGGAGACCACCTCGTCGCCTACATCACCCTAGAGCGTGCCACCACGAGCGATCGCGACGCCGAGATCGTCGATCAGTGGCAGGACGTGTACGAGGAGCTGTACGGCGCAGAGGTCGGCCCGGCGGGCTTCGGTACGGATTTCCGGGGCTGGAATAGCAGCTACACCGGCGATCCGATCCCACTCGGGGAGATGCTGGAGTGGCAGTCGGCGACAGCGGCACGGATCAAGGCGCTACGGCCGCGGCGCGTGTTGGAGATCGGCGCCGGCTCGGGGCTGGTGCTGTCACAGGTCGCCCCGGAGTGCGAGCACTACGTCGCGACCGACATGTCGGCGAGGGCGATCGACAACCTCGCCCGCTCGCTGGAGAGGTTCCAGATCCCGTGGCGGGATCGCGTCGAGCTGATGACCCGACCCGCGCACGTCACCGAGGGGCTGCCCCGGGGTTACTTCGACACCGTCATCCTGAACTCGGTGATCCAGTACTTCCCGAACGGAAGATACCTCGCCGACGTGGTGGATGCCGCCATGGACCTGCTCGCGCCCGGCGGTGCATTGTTCGTCGGCGACGTCCGAAACCACGCCATGGCTGGGGTTTTCCAAACGTCGGTCGCGCTGGCCCGCACGTCCACCAGCGACGCCGCCGAGATCCGCCAGCGAGTTCAACGGGCCATGCTCAGCGAGGCCGAGCTACTCGTCGCCCCGGAATTCTTCACCACCTGGGCCGCCGAACACCAGTCGCCCACCGGACTGGACATCCAGGTCAAACGCGGACTTTCCGACAACGAAATGAACTGGTACCGCTACGACGTCGTCATCCACAAGACGCCTGCCCCGGTGCGCTCGCTGGCCGACGTGCCCACAGTGCCGTGGACCGAGTGCGCAGGCCTGCTCGGCTTGCACACCCGGCTGGCCTCCTGGCGACCCGCCGCGGTCCGTGTCACGGCGATCCCCCGCGCCGGGCTGATCGCCGACGTCGACGTCGAACGCGCCCTCGGCGAAGGCCTGTCCCTCGCCGAGGCACGCGCTCGGGGTTCTGAGACGGCGATCGCCGAAGCCGCCACGCCGGAACAGTTGCACCGCATCGGCGAAGGCATCGGATACGACGTCGCCGTCACGTGGGGCGCCCGACCCGGCACCCTCGACGCCGTGTTCATCGGCCCCGGCGACCACGACGGGATGGGTCACCGGCAGCACCAGGCGCTGACCGATCTGTACCTACCGGATCGTCAGGGCACCGACGGTCACTCGGCCGCTCGCGCCCGCAGCCACGCCAACGATCCCCACACCAACACGAGGATCAGCGCGGTGCGTCAGTGGTTGACCTCGCGACTGCCCGACTACATGGTGCCCGCCCAGATCATGGTGCTCGACGAGTTCCCGCTGACCTCGTCGGGCAAGCTCAACCGAAAGGCTTTGCCTGCGCCGGTCTTCGCGGCCACGACCTTCCGACCTCCGCAGACCGATACCGAGAAGATCGTCGCGGAGGTCTACGCCAAGGTGCTTGGTCTGGACCGCGTCGGGGTCGACGAGTCGTTCTTCGATCTCGGCGGGGACTCGCTGCTGGCGATGCCAGTGATCGACGGCATCAACAAGGCACTCGGCACCCACCTCGCGGTGCGCACGATCTTCGACGCACCGTCCGTTCGGAGCCTCAGCCGACAGTTGGGCAAGGCGGACAGCGCGGTGCAGGTCGTCCCCGTCGAGGTCTTCAAGCGTGGTGCCGGGGTTCCGCTGTGCTGCATTCACGACGGGCTCGGCCTGTCCTGGTCGTATCGAGCTCTCGGCAATCACCTCGACGGCCCGATCATTGGAATCAACCAGATCTTCCAGGGTGGCGATGCCGCGCCAGCATCGATTCGCGAGATGGCGGCACGCTATGCCGACCGACTCCAGGCGCTCTACCCCAGCGGGCCGTACAAGCTGCTCGGCTGGTCGCTGGGCGGGGTGGTGGCCCACGAGCTGGCCATCGAGCTTCGCCGACGGGGATGCGACGTGGGACGGCTCGTCGTGCTCGACTCGACCTTCAGCGGGAACCGGATCGTCGCGAGGAGTGAGGCGTCGGGCGAGAGCCAGATCCTGGAACACATCCTGCGGATCAACCACGTCGAACTCCCCGACCGATCCGGGCCTCTCACGTATCGCCAGGCGGCCGAGCTGATCCATCAACAGCCGAGCATGGCCGAACACTCACTGGTGCCGACCGAACTGCTGGAGTTCATGACCAGAAGCCTCACGACCAACCAGTCCTACCTTCAGCATCACGTGCCAGGGGTCTTCGACGGCGACATGGTCATCTTCTCCGCCACGCGCGACGCAGACGACGGTCACGCATCCGAACTTGCCCGGTGGCGGCAGTGCGTGACCGGTGACATCGCCACCCACGCGGTGGACTGCACGCACCACGAGATGATGACGCCCGAGTCGCTCGCGCTGTACGTCGAACGCCTCAAACGCTCGTTGGGGGCTTGAGCAGCAACTCGCCGTTCAGTAGGGCTGGATCTTCGGTTCGGGCTCGGGTGCCTCCGGCGGAGCAAAGCCCCACTTGTCGGGGTTGTTCGGGGCGTAGAGCACCGGGATGAGCTGACCCATCGTCGGTGACTGTCCCACGTCCATCACCAGCCGCGCGTAGACCTCGTGCTCGCTCACCGTGGGACCGTTGATGACGCCCGTGATGGTCACGTTCTGCGAACCGTTCGACTCGGCTCCCGAGCTGACGCCGGTCACCAGCAACGTGCCCTCGGCCAGATTCGATGCGGGGTTGCCTGCTCTCCCCACGCCGCCCGCACCACGTCTGCGCATGATCCGGGGCCCCAGCAAGAGGACGATGCCACCGATGACCAGCACTAGTACGAGGAATTCCACAGTGCCCATGGTAGGACTGCTGCCATGGGCACAATCGCGGACGACATGACGCTGGCACTCAATCTGGCCGACGAGGCCGACGAGTTGACGTTGGACCGCTTCGGCGCCATGGACCTGCGCGTCGAGACCAAGCCTGACCTCACGCCGGTGACCGACGCCGACAAGAACGCCGAGGAACTGCTCCGCGGCCTGCTGGCGGCGAACCGGCCTGACGACGCCGTGCTCGGCGAAGAGTTCGGCGGCACTGCGGTTTTCGAAGGCCGCCAGTGGGTGCTCGATCCGATCGACGGCACCAAGAACTTCGTCAGGGGCGTGCCGGTGTGGTCGACGTTGATCGCACTGCTGGAGGACGGCGTCCCGGTCGTCGGCGTCGTCAGTGCGCCCGCGCTCGCGCGACGGTGGTGGGCGGGAGAAGGCGAGGGCGCCTTCGCGTCGTTCCGAGGCGAGAGCCGACGCATCTCGGTGTCCGGCGTCGACGACGTCGGTTCGGCGAGCCTGTCGTATTCAGACCTGATCGGCTGGGGCGATCGCCGCGACCGGTTCGTCGAGCTGACCGAGGCCGTGTGGCGGGTGCGCGGGTACGGCGACTTCTGGTCCTACTGCCTGCTCGCCGAGGGTGCGGTCGACATCGTCGCCGAACCCGAGGTCAAGCTGTGGGACCTCGCGCCGCTTGACATCCTGATCCGCGAGGCGGGCGGTGCGTTCACCAACGTGGAGGGCTCCCCGGGTCCGCACGGCGGGAGTGCGGTGGGCACCAACCGCCTGCTGCACGACAGCGTGCTGGCCAGCCTGGAACCGCGAAAGTCGGGAAAAGCGTAGGGAAATCCCCGATTCCTCCCAAGGCCGATCGACCTAACCTCTTCGGCATGAAGAAAGCAGCATTCCTGGCCGGTGCAGCGCTGGCGGGATTGGGGGCTCTGCTGATTGCGCCGTCGGCGGTCGGGGATCCCCGCATCACGGTGCCCTTCGTCCCGGTGTCGGTCACCGTGCCGTCGGATGGCGGCGCACGGACCTGACGACGCGACGGCGCCGCGGGGCAGAGCCCGGGTCGCGCGCAGGTGAGATGTTGGTAACAGGCTCCTTAGACCTTACTCCAGAGTAAGATACCGTCGTATAGCAATGCCCAACGATGCAAGGCTGCCGACATGCCCAACACCCTGCCGTCCGCGAACGGCTCCAAGCAGCGACCCGAACGCTCGGGATCCGAGAGCTCCGTCGGTCTGCAGAAACACAAGCGCTCACCAACCGCCGTCGGTCTGGCGCTGCTCACACCGCTCCTCGGCCAGCCGTTCCTGGACAAGTACGGGCTGCGCGACCCGCTGAACCGCGGGCTGCGCTACGGCGTGAAGACCGCCTTCTCCACCCTCGGTGCGTCGAGTCGACAGTTCAAGCGCGTGCAGAGCCTCGGCAAGCCCCCGACCCGCCTCAAGCCGAGCGGTGCGGACTACTTCGACCTCACTCCCGACGACGAGCAGAAGATGATCGTCGACACCGTCGCCGAGTTCGCCGAGGAACTGCTGCGGCCCGCAGCCCATGACTCCGACGCCGCCGCGACGTATCCCGCCGACCTGGTCGCCAAGGCCTCCGAGATCGGCGTGACCGCAATCAACGTCCCCGAGGACTTCGACGGGATCGCGGCCCACCGCAGCACGGTCACCAATGCCCTCGTCGCCGAAGCCCTCGCCTACGGCGACATGGGACTGGCCCTGCCCATCCTCGCCCCGGGTGGCGTCGCCGCCGCACTGACCCACTGGGGCAGCGCCGAGCAGCAGGCCACCTACCTCCCCGAGTTCGCGGGCGAGACCGTGCCCCAGGCCTGTGTCGCCATCGCCGAGCCACACGCACTCTTCGATCCGACCGCGCTCAAGACCATCGCCGTGCGCACCCCCAGCGGCTACCGGCTCACCGGCGTCAAGTCGCTGGTGCCGGCAGCAGCGGACGCCGAGGTGTTCGTCATCGGCGCCCAACTCAACGGCAAACCAACCCTGTTCATCGTCGAGTCCGGGTCCAAGGGACTCACCGTAAAGGCCGATCCGAGCATGGGCATCCGCGCAGCCGCCCTGGGCCGCGTCGAACTGAACGACGTGGCGGTGCCGCTGCACAACCGGCTCGGTGCGGATGAGGCTTCCGAACCCGACCACGCAAGCAACTATTCCGAGGCCATCGCGCTGGCCCGATTGGGTTGGGCCGCACTGGCCGTCGGCACGTCGCATGCCGTCCTCGACTACGTGATCCCCTACGTCAAGCAACGCGAGGCGTTCGGCGAGCCGGTCGCCCGCAGGCAGGCAGTCGCGTTCATGTGCGCCAACATCGCCATCGAACTCGACGGCCTCCGCCTCGTCACGTGGCGGGGCGCCTCCCGCGCCGAACAGGGCCTGTCGTTCGCCCGCGAGGCTGCGCTCGCCAAGCGCATCGCCACCGACAAGGGCATGCAGATCGGCCTCGACGGTGTCCAGCTTCTGGGCGGCCACGGTTTCACCAAGGAGCATCCTGTCGAGCGCTGGTACCGCGATCTACGGGCCCTCGGCGTCGCCGAGGGCGTCGTCGTCCTCTAACGGCCGAACCAAGAATCCAGGAACGGAAAACCCAGTCATGGCAATCAATCTGGAAATGCCGCGCAAGCTCCAAGCCGTCATCGACATGGCTCACGACGGTGCCGCCGAGATGCTTCGACCGATCTCCCGCAAGTACGACCTCGCCGAGCACGCCTACCCCGTCGAACTCGACACCCTCTCCGACCTCTTCGACGGACTGACGGCGGCCAATACGATCTCCTTCGCCGGCGCGGACGCGTTCCGCGGCGGGGACGGCCCCAAGGAAAACGTCAACGGCGCCAACATGTCTGCGCTCGTCAACGCGGTCGAGATCAGCTGGGGCGACGTCGCCCTGCTGCTATCGGTGCCGTTCCAAGGTCTCGGCAACGCCGCGATCTCTGGGGTGGCCACCGATGAGCAGCTCGAGCGTCTCGGCAAGGTGTGGGCCGCCATGGCCATCACCGAACCCGGCTTCGGTTCCGATTCGGCGGCAGTGTCCACCACCGCCAAGCTCGATGGCGACGAGTACGTCATCAACGGCGAGAAGATCTTCGTGACCGCAGGGTCGCGCGCCACCCACATCGTAGTCTGGGCCACGCTGGACAAGAGCCTGGGTCGGGCCGCGATAAAGTCCTTCATCGTGCCGCGCGAGCACCCGGGGGTCACCGTCGAGCGGCTGGAACACAAGCTCGGCATCAAGGCCTCCGACACCGCCGTCATCCGCTTCGACAACGCCCGCATCCCGAAGGACTTCCTGCTGGGTAGTCCGGAAGTCCAGGTGGACAAGGGATTTGGCGGCGTCATGGAGACGTTCGACAACACCAGACCGATCGTCGCGGCGATGGCCGTCGGCATCGCCAGAGCAGCACTCGAGGAGCTGCGGGTCATCCTGACCGATGCAGGCGTGGAGATCTCCTACGACAAGCCCGCCCACGCCCAGAACGCGGCGGCCGCGGAGTTCCTGCGAATGGAGGCCGACTGGGAGTCCGGCTATCTGCTCACGCTGCGCTCGGCGTGGCAGGCCGACAACAAGATCCCGAACTCCAAGGAAGCCTCGATGGGCAAGGCCAAGGCAGCTCGGGTGGCCAGCGACATCACCCTCAAGACCGTCGAATTGGCAGGAACGACCGGGTATTCCGAGGAACTGCTGCTGGAGAAGTGGGCGCGGGACTCCAAGATCTTGGACATCTTCGAAGGCACCCAGCAGATTCAGCAGCTAGTGGTGGCGCGCCGCCTGCTCGGGATGTCGTCTGCTGAATTGAAATAGGCGGCTCGCCGCCCTACCCCATAGGCGGCTCGCCGCCCTACCCCATCGGCGGCTCGCCGCCGTACCCCACGCGATAACGTCAGTGTCATGGATGACTTTCGAGCAGTGGTCGCCCGACAGGGCGACGACGGGATCACCGCGGCAGTCGAGACGCTGACCGAGGCGGAGCTACCCCCTGGTGAGGTGACCATCCGGGTGGCGTACTCCGGTGTCAACTTCAAGGACGCCCTGGCGCTGACGCCCAAGGGCGGCGTGGTGCGTGACTACCCGATCGTGCCGGGCATCGACCTCACGGGCGAGGTGGTGGAATCGTCGTCCGACGACTTCACGGTGGGCGATGCCGTGTTGGCACACGGCTACGAGATCGGCACGGGGCGCCACGGCGGCTATGCCGAGTACGCCAGGGTGCCCGCCGACCAGGTGGTGCCGCTCGGCTCGCTGACGCCATACGAGGGTGCCGCCATCGGCACCGCGGGATTCACCGCCGCGATGAGCGTCCAAGCGCTGATCGCGCGCGGCATCAACCCGGAGGACGGACCGATCGTGGTGACCGGCGCGACCGGTGGCGTCGGCTCGGTGAGCATCGACCTGCTGTCCGCGGCGGGTTACGAGGTCGTCGCGTCGACGGGCAAGAAGGACGCCGCAGACAGGCTGACTGCACTCGGCGCCGCGGACGTCATCCCTCGGCTGCCGGAAGACCCCGACGCCAAGCCACGTGCGCTCGGCAAGACCCGGTGGGCCGGTGCCGTCGACTGCGTTGGCGGCGCGACCCTGGCCGACGTGCTCAGCACCATCTCCTATGGTGGCGCGGTGGCCGCCAGCGGTCTTACCGGTGGACCCTCTCTGCACACGACGGTCATGCCGTTCATCCTGCGCGGCGTCGCCCTGCTCGGCATGGACTCGGTGATGATGCGGATCGGCCCGCGCCGCGAGCTGTGGGCGTTGCTCGGTGGTTCCCTCAAACCGCAGCGACTGTCCCAGATCACCCACGACGTCGACGTCAAGGACGTCGTCCAGGTCATCGATCAGGTCAGAGCTGGAAAGTTCTCCGGCCGCGCTGTCGTCAAGGTGGCGGGCGGCTTCTGACCCGCCGACCGCTCGGGGTGACGGAGCAGCCTGCGGGCTGATCCAAATCAGATGATGAGTGACCTCAGAGCAGGTGGCTGATGAGGTCCGGCTTCATCTGCTGCAGCTGCGCGCCCCAGTAGGGCCAGTCGTGCGTGCCGCTGTCTGGGAAGTTGAACACGCCGTTGTTGCCGCCAGCGGCGATGTAGTTGTCCTGGAACGTGCGGTTGGTGCGCACGGTCAGACCCTCGAGGAACTTGGCGGGGATGTTGTTGCCGCCCAGCTCACTGGGTGTGCCGTTGCCGCAGTACACCCAGATGCGCGTCCCGTTGGCGACGATCGTCGGGATCTGCACCATCGGATCGTTGTACTGCCACGCCGGGTCGGTTTCGGCGGGACCCCACATGTCGTTGGCCTTGTAGCCGCCAGCGTCACCCATGGACAGGTTGATCAGGCCGGGCCATTGCCCCTCGGACGGGTTGAGGAAGCCCGACATGGAACCGGCGTAGGAGAATTGACCGGGGTGGTGCGCGGACAGGACGAGGGCTGCGCTGCCCGCCATCGACAGACCGACGGCGGCGTTGCCAGTGGACCGGACGCTGTTGTTGGCCGCCAGGTAGCCGGGTAGCTCCGAGGTCAGGAACGTCTCCCAGTTGTAGGTGAGGCAGCCGCTCTTGCCGCACGCGGGCTTGTACCAATTGGCGTAGAAGCTCGACTGACCGCCGACCGGCATGACGATGGACAGTCCAGAATCGAGGTACCACTCGAACGCCTGGGTGTTGATGTCCCAGCCGTTGAAGTCGTCCTGGGCGCGAAGGCCGTCGAGCAGGTAGACGGCCGGCGAGTCCGGGCCGCCGCTCTGGAACTGCACCTTGATGTCACGACCCATCGAAGGCGACGGGACCATCAGGTATTCGACGGGAAGGCCAGGGCGCGAGAACGCTCCCGCGGTTCCGCTGCCACCAACCAGGCCGATGGCCGGGAGAAGAACCAAGGCCGCGACCGCGACCAAGAGTCGGCGCGCCCAGCGGCCGAGAATTCCGTCAACCAACATCTACGAATCCATCCAGTCCTGTTACGGGTAACTCGTCAAACCCACGCGATCTGAAGATCGCACCAAGCGGCGTCGATCGTTACCTTAAGCCGCGCCCGACCCGCATAGCAGGCAGACCTGAGTGTTCACTTGTAGACACGCAGTAAAACATGTGGTGAGCATCACTAGCCACCCAGACACCCCTTGCACCACCAGACACGTGTGTTAGCCGGGCAGTTCTACGCAAACGTAAGCCGCGGTCGGGGCCGGTTCTCGCGGCAGCGCGGGCAGTCGACTCGGTCTCGACCACCGGTTTCGGGGCCGGTTGCGCGCTTCTTGCCGAAAGAGTGCTCGGCCACGGCCTCGACGCAGCTCGTTGACATCTGTCAATCGGCGCACTAAAAGTAAAAATAACTTCATTTTTATCTTCTGGCGACATCGATGGAGCTGTCCATGGAATCGTTCATTCATCTGCGCAAGGGCAAGACCCCTCGCCGCCTGCACGCCGACCTCGACGGACTCAAGGACGACGAACTCGGCCGTGGCGGCTTCACCGGGCGGACCGCCAACATCTACCGGCGCCACGACCCCACCGCGTACCGGACGGTCGGCCCACTGCGACCGATCGACGTGTTGTCCGGCGAGCTCAAGCCGAGCGACGCCAGCGACGCCCACGGCGGCCCGATGCCGATGTTCGTCAACGCCGACTGCCAGATCCTGCTGTCTCGCCGCGCCGAGCCGATGCCGTTCTTCGTCCGCCACGTCGACGGAGACCTGCTCTCGTTCGTGCACGAGGGATCCGGGCTGCTGCAGACGGAGTTCGGCCCGCTGCGCTACCGCGAGGGCGACTGGGTCTACATCCCGAAGGCATGCACGTGGCGCCAGGTACCCGATGGCGGGCAGGCCGGGGTATCGACATTGCTGATGGTGCAGGCGACCGACGAGTTTCGGGTACCACCGCCCGCTCAGTTGGGCAGGCACTTCCCCTTCGACCCATCACAGGTCGTGATCCCCGATCCCGAGCCGATCGACGACGACGGTCGCGACGAGTACGAGGTCCGCCTCATCCACGAAGGGGGCCCGACAACGCTGTTCTATCAACACAATCCGCTGGACGTCGAAGGCTGGAGGGGTGACAACTTCCCGTTCACGTTCAACATCGAGGACTACAACGTGGTGACGTCGGACAGCGTCCACCTACCCCCGACCGTGCACCTGTTCATGCAAGCCACTGGTGTCTACGTGATGAACTTCCTGCCCAAGCGTGCCGAGAGCGTCCAGGGCACCGAGCGCACGCCCTGGTATCACCGCAACGTCGACTACGACGAGATCGCCTTCTTCCATCGCGGTTCGCTCTACGGCATCCCGATGCCGCCCGGCCTGTTATCGCATGCGCCGCAAGGAGTTCACCACGGTGCGCCGGAAAAGGCGCGCGAACGCGCCCGTCGCAAGTTCGACGAGTACGACCGGGTCGACTGGTCGGTGATCGCCGTCGACACGCGGCGACGGCTGGTCCCGTCGGCCGAGGTACTGGCGAACGACCTCGGGCAGCACTAGATGACGACGACCGAGCAACCGGTCAGGCACGACTACGAACGCATCCCGTATCTCGTTGCCTACCGGAATGATTCGAGTGTCCGTGACGTGTACGGTGGCGTCTCCGAGCTGGTGGTGTTGGAGAGCTACCTGCTCAGACCCAAGGACAGGCCCACCGATACCGTGCTGGTGTTCATGCACCCGATCGGCGGCGGCGCCTACCTTCCGATGATCAACGGACTGGCCCGCGCCGGGCATCACGTCATCTACTGCGGCAGCCGCTTCCGCGGCACCGACTCCGCACTGCTGATGGAGAAGGTCGTCGAGGACCTCGGAGAGTGCATCAAGGACGCCAAGAACCGGCTCGGCTACGCCAAGGTGGTGTTGGCCGGGTGGAGCGGCGGCGGCTCACTGTCGGTGTTCTATCAACAGCAGGCACAGCATCCGACGATCACGTCCAGCCCGTCGGGCGACGGACCGGACCTGACGAAGCTCGGGCTGATTCCCGCCGACGCCATCATGCTGCTCGCCGCGCACATCAGCCGCCACCGCACCATGACCGAGTGGCTGGACGCGTCAATCCTCGACGAGTCCGATCCGTCCACGCGGGACCGGGAGCTCGACCTCTATGACCCCGACAATCCCAACCAGCCGCCGTACACACCCGAGTTCCTGGAGCGCTACCGCGCGGCACAGGTTGCGCGCAACCGGCGAATCACCAAGTGGGTCTGGCAAAAGCTCGCGGAGTTGTCCGAAATGGGCAGGCCGGAGGACGAGTTCGCGTTCGTCGTGCACGGCACCATGGCCGATCCTCGATGGCTCGACCCGACGGTCGATCCCAACGATCGCGCCCCGGGGACCTGTTATCTGGGCAATCCGCGGGTGGTGAACAACTCGCCGGTCGGACTGGCGCGGTTCTGCACCCTGCGCAGCTGGCTGTCGCAGTGGAGTTTCGACGACGCCAACGGTGACGCGGTGGACTGTGGACCCGACATCGCCGTGCCGACCCTGGTGATCGGTAACCTGGCCGACGATGCCTGCACACCGAGCCACACCCTACGACTGTTCGAGGCAATCGGGCACCCCGACAAGGAGATGCACGAGATCGCCGGCGCCAACCACTACTACGCGGGGCCCGACCAACGCGGCACACTGCGGGAAGCGGTGCGCGTCGTGACGGATTGGCTGCACCGGCACGGATTCGACACCGGCGGCTCCCCCGCCCCAAGGGGAGACCGGAGCGAGCGCGTACCGATGGAGTCGCCGTGACCGTCACCGGACCGCTGGACGGCGTCCGGGTCATCGAGGTCGGCACCCTGATCTCGGGTCCGTTCGCGGGTCGGCTGCTTGGGGACATGGGCGCCGAGGTCATCAAGATCGAGCCCCCGGGCGCCCCCGACCCGCTGCGCACGTGGGGCCAAGCCGAGCTCGACGGACACCACTTCTTCTGGACCGTGCTCGCCCGCAACAAGAAGGCCGTCACACTGAACCTGCGGGCCGAGGCGGGCCGCGCCCTGTTCCTCGACCTGGTCGAGCGCTCCGACATCGTCGTGGAGAACTTCCGGCCCGGCACGTTGGAGAAGTGGAATCTG
>NZ_JBEVLO010000232.1:0-3522 GCF_040509115.1 Mycobacterium sp.
GCTGGAACTGTCGCGCGGCACGCCCCGAACTGGTGAAGATCGCAGCGCCGTTGCCATACTCGTGTGCGCGGATGAGGGCGATCGCATCGTCCAGCGTCTCCACCCGAACCACGGCGAGGACAGGCCCGAAGACCTCGGTCAGATAGAGCTCGGACGACGTGTCGACGTGATCGATCACGGCAGGCCCGACGAAGTACCCCTCCTCGAAACCCTCGACCAATTCCCGGGTTCGGTCGACGACGACGCTCGCGCCCTTCTCGGCTGCCCGCCCCACGATCCCCTGGATCCGATGCATTGCCTGGCTACTGACCACCGGGCCGACCTCGACGCCCGGAGTGGTGCCTGCACCCATCTGAACGCGCTGTGCACCGCACTGGAGAAGGAAGCAGGCACCGCACTCGTCGTCCGTTCTGCCAATGGCTGTTCGTTGACAGACGCAGGCGGAGCACTGCTGCAGCACGCCGAGCAGATCGAGAAGACGCTATTGGAAGCCAAGGCTTCAGTCGGCTCCGAACCGGGACCCGCAGCGCTGTCAGGACTGGTCCGAATCGTCGCACCGGACGCCTGTGGCGCCCACATCGTCGCCCCCGTGCTGGCCCGGTTGCACCGTGAGAACCCTGAATTGATCCTCGAACTCGTCACCGCTACTCGAATCGCGGCATACGGCACCGGTGCCGACATCGAGATCGGGGTCGGATACCCGCTGTCCACCAAGACGGGAACCGAGCTGCTTTGCACCTACGAACTCGGCCTCTACGCATCACATGACTATCTGCAATCCCGCGGTCGGCCCCAGACCGTCGACGCGCTGGAGACGCACTCGTTCATCTATTACGTGGACGCCCTGATGCCGGTCGAGGAGCTCCACGTCGTGGCCGGGTTCCTGCCGTCGAAGACGGTACATGTCGGCTCCACCAACGTGTTCGCCCACGTGAGTGCCACGTGCGCGGGCGGCGGGATCGGTCTTCTACCGTCCTACCTCGCCCGCCAACACCCCGAGCTGTCGCCGGTCTTGTCGGAGGAGACCACCGTGACATTGCAGTATCTGATTCGATTGGCACCCGAGAAGTTGCGACGCCCTGCCGCGTCTGCAGTTGCGAACCAGCTGCTGTCCGCGGTGAAGGTACTCGATCGCGACCTGCGCCCCAATGCGTATACATCGCCGCTTCGCCAACATCATCGGGATGTGGTGCCAACTCCACCGGTCACCCGTGCGCCGTGACCCCCCCCAAACACCCCCGCGGCACCGGGCACGAGCGTTCCCGAGCACGGCGACTCGGTCGGATAGCCGGTCGGGTGACTCACGGCGAGAGTCCGCCGGAGAGTTGGTCCATGACGTGGCGGGCGACGACGCGGAGCTTGACGTTGTCGCGCTGGGAGAGGCGAACGAGCTCGGCGAACGCTTCCTCGGCGCTGCCGCCACGCAGCACGCGCAGTGCACCCTTGGCTTGATCGATGTCGCTGCGAGACAACAGGGCTCGCTCCAAGTCCCCGACCTTGGCACGCAGCGTCTGGCAGTGTCGCGCATTCGCGACGGCCCGAAACGCCGTGTCGGTATAAAGGGAAAGCAGCTTCTCGTCGACGACGTCGAAGTCGGCCTGACGGCTGTAGGCATTGAGCGACCCCACTAGCTCAGAGCCGTCGGCCGGACTGAGCGCGGTGACGATCATCGGTATGGACAAGATCGCGCACACCCCGTCCGCGCGTGCCGCGGTGACGAATTCGGGCCACCGCAGCTCGGGGGCGTCCGACGCGAAGCGCACCGGGCGGCGCGAGTGTGCAGCCTCCCAACATGGCCCACTGCTCGAAGCATATTGTTTCGCGTCGAGCGCTAGAAGCGGCTCGTCGGTGGAGGCAGCAGTGCGCACCGCATCCTCGCCGAGGACGGTGATGGACACGGCGTCCGCGGGAGGGACAGCTCCGACCGCGCACTGCGCCACCTGTCTCAGGACAGCGTCGAGAGATTCGTCGGTGATGAGTGTGCCCTGCAGGGACCGCAGCGCCGTTGCCACGCCGTCCAGTCGAGTCATCACTGGCGCGAGGTCACCAGCCGCGACGGCGCCTTCGTCCCTCGCGACGTCACGAGGGTTCATCAGCTGTGTCCGATGCCAACAGGACACCACTGAACCGAGAACGCCCGCCCACGACGCTCCGGCGAAATGCAACGGGCCGCGTTCTCTTTTCGGAGTGCACGAACACGGACGCCGTCTCAGGTTCTATCGAGAACGCCCGCAGCGGTGCCCGTGCGGGAGCTTGCGGCGGAGCTGGCGAACGTGTCGACGAGGATGGACGCCACCGCGTCGAGGCAACGCTGACCCAATTCGGCGCTGGCGCCACGAGGGTCGCCGAGCACGCCATTGGAACTCAACGCCTGAACCCCGTGCTCGAAAACCGTCGCCAACGTCTCAGAATCAGGCTCACCGACGAAACCAGGGGCCAGGGCGTCCTCGTGAACCAGGCCGCGGCCTAGCGCCATCATGATCGAGGTCTCCGCGATATCGGCGTGCCCGCCCACCGATTCTCCACGGCCACAATGCTGCTCGACGACCGACCGCCACGTGTCCAACAATAGGGCGCGATCCGAGAACACCACCACCTCGACCCCGGACGGAGTCGCGTCATACAAACGATCAGCCATGTCCGACAGAGGATCGAAATTGCCCATATGGGCCGAGAAGATCAAAATTCGCTCAAAACCGTGGCGCGCCAGACTCGTACAGCAGTCGGTGAACCACGCCTCCAACGTGGCCGGACTGACCGAGAGAGTCCCCGCGAACGCCATGTGATGCTCCGAGCACCCGATCTCGATGGTGGGCGCCACCAAGGCGTTCAACTCACCAGCCACCCGAACGGCCAGTTCGCTTGCATGATCGGCATCTACCGACAGCGGAAGATGACCCCCGTGCTGCTCGATCGCACCACACGGCAAAACCACGGTGCGACAGCCCGACTGGATCGCGTCTCGGATCGCCGGTGACGACAGGTACTTCATCCGAATCTCCGCAGCCGAAGTCTCGCCCATACGGAAACCTCTTTCCTGGAATCGCTCGCGGGCGTCATTCATGGCCATGAGCCGCTCGAGCGTCGAAGCGCGCCGTCGCCACTATCGGGTGGTTTCGGCGGTGTCGAATTGGTGTTGGATGTTGCGGTAGTCCTCGGGGCGGGTGGCCTTGATCGCCAGCGCGTGAAACAGACCACCCCACCAAACCCAAATTCCCCCGCAACGTCTCACCGCCCACCGACGCCACCTCAGACGCATCCGTCGCCGCCATCACACCCCCCAATCCACCAATTGGCCTAGAGCATGCCCCAATAGACCAAACACCGTCAAGAGAAAGCCGCGAACCGAAATGATGGCCTGCGTGCGGTGGTGCGCAGTACGGTCCTCCCTAGACCCGCAGTAACGAATGGCTCACGGACGATCACCACTGTTGACCAGCCTTTCGCGCACGGGAGTTCGCCCCCGGTGCAGTCGCGAACCCACGATGCCGACCGGAATGCCGAGGAGACTGGCGATCTCGG
>NZ_JBEVLO010000233.1:0-20353 GCF_040509115.1 Mycobacterium sp.
CGACGAGCGGACGGGCCGGTATGTGGGGTGCTGTGGACGCGCTGGACTACATGAGCGCCCAAAATGCAGCCACGAGCGTCTACTTGCAGATCGAGAGCGCACCTGCCATCCGAGCGGCCAAGGACATCGCCGATGTGGACGGTGTCACTGGCCTTTTGGTCGGGCCGATGGATCTGACTGCGTCTCACGCCGCCGAGCACCGCGATCCAGACGAGTTACCGGTTCTCCTCCACGAATTGGAACGTACCTGTGCCCAGTACGGAATTCGGCTAGGAACGGCTGCGGGCACCGACCCCGGCCGGGCGCGGATGCTGATCGAGCGCGGGTACGGGCTTATCGCCATGGGCAACGACGCAACGATGCTCGGGATAGCCGCCCGCGACTTGTGCGACGCGGTAAGGTGAAATCAACTGTCACACAACCTGTTCAGCCTCTGCAGCGCCGTCACTTCACCGCGCTCGCCGAACCCAAGCAGGCCCTCTGCTCTTGCTCAAGCCTGCGTTCACCAGACTGCGGATGACGCCCGTCGACGACGCGGCGACATTCGCCGTCCGCAACTCACCGTGGCGCTCCAGGCGAACACGCGATCGCCGTCGCCCACTCACAGTTGCACCCTTGCAGTCCCACCCTCCTCGAGCGTAAGTTACGTGACGTAACGTATTTAGGAGGCAATGTGAAGGCTGTGCAACTCGGACCCTTGACCGTGTCGGCGCAAGGCCTGGGCTGCATGGGCATGAGCGAGCACTACGGTCCCACCGACTGGGACACCTCGACCGCGACGATCCACCACGCGCTCGATCGCGGGGTTAGCTTGTTCGACACCGCGGACATCTACGGCGCCGGTCACAACGAGGTCCTGCTGGGCCGGGCACTGGCGGGCCATCGCGACGACGTGGTGGTGGCGACGAAGTTTGGTGTCGACAGGAGCTCGGGCGATGATCGTCGAACAGTGCGTGGCGACGCCGCCTACGTACGGCGCAGCTGTGATGCCTCGTTGTTGAGGTTGGGCACCGAGCACATCGACCTCTACTACCTGCACCGGCCGCCGCAGAACGTTCCGATCGAGGACACCATCGAGGCAATGGGTGGACTCGTCGAGGCGGGCAAGGTACGCCACCTCGGGGTGTGCGAGGTCAGCGCCGAACAGTTGCGGCGCGCTCATGCAGTGCATCCCATCGCGGCGGTGCAGAGCGAGTACTCGGTCTGGAGCCGCGACGTCGAGCAGCTCACACCGACACTCGACGAGCTGCACGTGGGCCTGGTTGCCTATTCGCCACTCGGACGCGGATTCCTCACTGGGGCAGTCGATCCCACTGCCCTTACGGCTACCGACAGCAGGCGAGGCCATCCCCGCTTCCAAGGTGCGAACGCCGACGCCAACCGACGACTCGTCGCAACGATCGAAGAGCTAGCGGCTCGGCTCGAGGTCACCCCGGCCCAGGTCGCGTTGGCGTGGGTTCATCACCAAGCATCGGTTCTGGGTGTGCCCATCGTGCCCATCCCGGGCACGCGGCGTGCAACCCGCGTCGACACCAACCTGGCAGCCCTCGACGTGGTGCTCGACGACGACATGCTCGCCGCTCTCGAGCCGCTGGCCAGCCAGGTCGCCGGCGGGCGTGACGGGGCATTGCAGTCCATTCATCCTCGGCAAGGCGCGGAGTCGCGATCGTGACCGCTCAGCCGCCCAGCGGAACCGCAGAGCCGAGTAGCAGCGACATCCTCGACGGCGACGTGTCACCGCCCCGCAGGCGCAGTGCTGCGGAGGTCGACGTCGTCGTGCTCGACACGGCTGCGGAACTCCTCCGCGAGACCGGCGTGGCCGGATGCACGATCGAAGCAGTCAGCCGCCGCTCCGGGATCGGAAAACCCTCCATCTATCGTCGATGGCCCCACCGCACCACGTTGGCCGTCGATGCCTTCGCCCGGCGAATCGCGATCGACGTCCCGGTGATCGACACCGGGGATGCGCGCGCAGATCTGACCGCCGCCTTCGTCGCGATCGCCGAGCAGTACCGCGGCGCCGACGGGTACGTGTTCACCGAGCTCCTCGCCGCGGCCGTACTGGAACCGGGTGCGGCACAACTGATGCGTGACCACTTCTTCCTTTACCGCAGGGAGCGGCTCTTGGCGATCTGGCGCGAAGGAGTGCACCGGGGACAGCTCGACGCCAACGTCGACCCAGAGGACGTTCTGGATCTCATCTTCGGCGCCGGCGTCTTCCGCCTCCTCGTCGGCCACCAACCGATCGACGCCACCAACGCCCGCCGACTCGCCAAGACAGTCCTGGACGGCGTCGGCGGTGGCGACCCGCGGCCGTGACCAACCCTTTGACCCGAGGAACGTGGATGCCGGCGAGGCGACCTGCCTCACGCCTTGCGTACCGCGGGCGGTGTCCACCTGCCGTCGAGAACCTCGGGCTTGGGCGCGTAGAGCCGCAACGTCACGCCGAGCGGCCCCTCCGGAGCGGGCAACCAGTTCGACTCCCGCTCCGCGCCCGGGTTGACGTGTTGAACGTAGAGGTCGAGTGAGCCGTCGGCGTTGTAGGCCAGCGGATCGCGATCTCCGATGGCGAACCGATTGAGCTCATTGGCAACCTGGAAGCCTTCCGCGTCGTACATCGTGACCGACCAAAAGGCATGCACGGGCGGAATCGCATCGGCGTCGAAGTGCATGACGTAGTCCGTCTCCCCCACCAACGGGGCACCGTGGGCGTCGGCGGTCAGCAGCGGATAGACGGCGTCCTCCGGCGGGTTGGCGCCCAGACCGATCATCGTCACCACCGCCCGTTTGAAGTACGAGTTGCCGTACACGCCGACGTTGTCGGTCATCACCGTCCAACCGTTCACGCTGGTGCCGAGGGTGGGCAACGACCCCAGCATGGCGGCGAGCGCGTCGGCCTTGCCCGCTTCGATCTCGGCCCGCTCGGCCGAACCGAATCGGCTGGCGTCGAAGGGCTTTCCCCGCTCGATGCCGAGCAGGGCGATGCGGGCCAGCTGCGAGAAGTCGGCGGCATGCGGCGGATTCACCGACAGCAGCTCGGCGGCATACTCGAAGAAGTCGAGCGCAGCCATGCCGTTGACGGTCTTGACAGGCTCGGTCTTGACGTCGTAGTCGGCATCGATGACGTGCTCGGGTTCGGGACCCAGCGGGGTGATGACGTAGCCGTCCTGCACCGCGTGCACGGCCGGGTAGTCGTCGACCCCATTGGTTTGCGTGCGCCCGATGATCCACACGTACGGCGTCGGCGCCTCGATGACGGGCAGTCCCGTCGGCAGGTCTCCAACGTGTCCCGGGCCGACGATGACCCACTCGGACGCGTCGGTGCCCGTCGTCCGCTTGCCGGGATTCGCGAAGACGTCGGTCCACATGTCGATGAGCGGAAGCATGTAGTACCGGTCGTCGGTATCGGGGGCGGTCAACGTCACCGGACCGGACGTCAGATCGAGCCACGCCGACGAATACAGGGTGTCGAAGTTCGGTCGGACGACGGCACGGAAGTCCGCCGCCGGAAATGCCCTCATGTGTGAAAACCGGTTGGGCGGGCCAGAACCCGGCCCTGAACCCGCTGGCATGTTCATCAGCTGCCGTCGCGTGACGTCCATCGTCACGATCGGATAGAAGTAGACGAAGGCCTCGTAGCTCAGCGTGCGCAGATCGTCGGACAGCGTGCTCAAGAGTAGCCTCCGGTGCCGGGCCCCGTCGATCACGAGGCCGAGGCACCGAAGGCTACTCCTGCATGTTGAATCCCGCGGCTAGGACTCCATCGCCCTCTCGGCCACCGGGAGCCCTGCGTGATGTGCACCGTGGCACGCCTTCGGCGGCGTCGGCGGGAGGTCGAGCGCCGGGTTGCCGTCGAAGAAGCCGATTGGCTTCAGATGAAATCCCGTGTACGCGCACGGCATCACCGGCCAGTCCTCCGGGCGTACGACGTGGTGGGCGCCGAGCGTGTACCAGAGCACCACGTCGGTGTCCTCAAGCGGTGCGTCGTCGGACACGAACTCCGGCAAACCCTGGGCGTCTGCCGACTGGTACATGTAGTCGCCCGCCGCGAATTTCTCGGCCTCGTCGTACTTGGTGACCCAGAGGTTGTGCTGCACGAAGCGCGCCCGGTCGTAGATGTAGGAACCCTCCTGCACCATCACCGGGACGATGTCCTTGGGCACCAATTTGTAGGCCGTCGGACTACCCAACTCGTTGGTCTTCGAGGGGTTGGTGATCTTCCAGTATCGTCCGGTCTTCCAGTCCCAGTCGCGGGCGCCCTCGGCTTCGGAGGCCACCAGCGTGTCCTGGACGATCCACGCGTTGTGGTGCGGATTGAGCTCCGGATCTGGCTCCGGGATCGAATCCACCTCGTAGACACTGTTTCCCGGCCCGTCGACGCTCATGTCGAGTCGGAAGTTGAAGAAGTGCTGGTGATTCGGCCCGTAGACGCCGGGTGCGACGAGCTTGCCCCACCGCGGGACCTCGCCCTCGGCGATCGAGCCGGTCGTCAGCACGCCGGACAACTTCACCTCCACCTCGATGGAGGCGTCGTTGTAGAAGTACCAGAAGAACCCGTACTCGTAGTTGCCG
This sequence comes from Mycobacterium sp., assembly GCF_040509115.1. Lineage (GTDB taxonomy): Bacteria > Actinomycetota > Actinomycetes > Mycobacteriales > Mycobacteriaceae > Mycobacterium. The sequence goes on from NZ_JBEVLO010000233.1 coordinate 4,573, forward strand.
ACGGTGCAGATCATCGACACGACCAGCCGCCGCGAACGCCGGACCTCCACCTCCTGGGTGCGGAAGTCGGTGTGCTTCCAGGAGATTCCGTAGTCTTCCTCGTGCATGCAGATCGCGTTGGGAATCGTGACCGCATTGCCGTCGGAGTCGTTGACCGTGCCGTCGAAGTAGTGGATCTCGCCGAGACAGTCGCAGCCGAGGGTCAGCGGGTTGGCCGAGAAGCCCATGCCCACCTCGCCCATGTCGAACACGTTCTTGTTCCAGTGCGTCGGCGAGGTGTCACCGTAGGGGACCACCATCTCCGAGAGCGATCCCCGGTACATGATGGGCCTTGTCTCGCCGCGGTCGGTGTAGGTCACCTCGTGCAGCGTGATGCCCTCGCGCGGATTGAAGCCGATGCGCATGGACCACTTCTGCCACGTCACGTTCCACCCGTCGACGGTGAAGCTCGGCCCCTCGGGCTGGGTGATCTCGATGGGCTTGACGTCCGAACGGAATTCGGTGAACGCGGGCCGGTTGTTCGGGTCGAACATGAAGCGTTCGTCGTAGTTGCCCGCGGTCGGCGGCATCGGGACCACGCCGTGATCCTCGATGTCGATGATCACCATGTTGTCGAGGTCGAACGTGACGATCAGACCCTCGACCGGACGCGCGTAGCCGTGTTCGGAGGGCGCCGCCCGCATGAACGTCAGCGGACGACAGATCAGCGGCGAGTTGTCGTAGTGATCACCCTGGCCGTAATACCCTGCGGGCCAGGGGTCGATCATCGCCAGGCTGAAGTCGGTGATGCCCCGCTTGAGCATCGCCTCCTGCCAACGGGGGTCTTCCCGAACCTTCTCCTCGACACCCGTCATGTGCTCGACGAGGTAAGACGGGAACCGGCCGGGAATCGACTTCCACGACTCGATGACCCGTGCGCCGAGATCCACGACCGCCTCGTACATCATCTTGGCGGAGGCGTCGTACATCGTGGCGAAGGCGCAGCGGGGCACGTCGCCCACGGTGCTGAACGTCAACTCCGGGGTCTTGGCCGGCTCCGCCAGGTGGATCATGACGAACTTCAGTGTCGACGACGCGTATTCGGATCCCATGATGATCGCCGCTGCCGACTCGATCTCGGCGCCCGACAACGGATCCAACGGATAGGTCGACTGGTCCTCGGTAGCGTCCGCGCTAAGCGTGGTGCTGTCCAGGGTCATGTGCTCAAGCTCCCTCGGGGGTGGTGGTTTCAGACTTCTTGAGATCGAAGACCGCCAGATGTGCCAGCGAGTCCTCCTTGCTCGTCTTGTGGGCCGACCGGCGGCCGAAGACGTAGACGATCAGGCCAAGGGCGAACATGCCGATGCTGATTCCGCCGACCCACGTCATCCAGGTGGCCTGCGGCACGTCGATCCACGGCGTCACGAACGAGTAGTAGACGCCGCCGATGGTGCCGACCGTGCCGACGATGACGACGATCCACACGCCGACCATGCCACCGGGGATGCGCCAGAACTTCTCGGCGTCATAGCGATCGGCGTACTTCTTGCGTGCGACGACGACCGGAATGAGGAAGAAGAACCCGGACAGCAGCCACACGGTGCTCAGACCGCCCTGCAGGTAGATGGTGACGTTCGCCATGCTGCTCTGCGAGTACAACCCCACCAGGATCAGCGATGACAGCACGCCCTGAATCAGGATGGCGGTCACCGGGTTACGGGTGCGCGGGTTGAGGTGGGTGAAGATTCGTGGCAGGTGGCGCTCCAGACCCGACACGAAGATCAGTCGCGAGTAGGCGACCTGGTAGGTCATGAGTGCCACGACGATGATGCCTGCCAGCACGACGGCGCAGATCTCCATCAGACCGGGGAAGCCCGAGACTCCGAGCATGCCGATGACACCGGTCACGGGGTCGATGTCGTCGCCGTCGAGCGCCATCATGGTGCCAAGGGTGGTCAGCAGGTAGATGGCCACCAGCGCTGTCGAACCCCACAGGATCATCCGCGGGCCGCTCTTGCGCACCGAGAGGAACTCCGCGCCCATGTTGTACGGGGTCTCGACGCCGAGCAGGTACAGCAGCACCGTGCCGTAGAGGAAGCCCGCCACCGCGAAGTTGGGGATCGTCGCGTCGTGCCAGTTGAACGGGGTTGCCGAGCCGTGCTTGACGGCGAACAGCACACCGCAGATGAAGATGGTCAGCGTCAGGACGCCGTAGACGACGAAGACGATGTTCATGATCTTCTGGTTGGCCGCCAGCTTGGCGAGCGCGAGGCCAACCACGGTCCAGAGGATCACCAGTTGCAGGATGATGCTCGTCGTCAATCCCAGCTCCTGATGGAAGGCCAACAGGAGGAACTGGAGGACGACCGCGGGCGAGGACGCCGCGTTCAGGATTACCGGCACCCACGACAGGTAACCGCCGACGAATCCCCAGGTTTCGCCCATCGTCCTGGTGGCCCAGATGTACACACCGCCCTGGCCCGGCCACAGGTTGCCGAGTTCGACCACGGCCATGCCTGCCGGGATCAGGAACGTGAGGATGCCGAGCACCCACATCGGGATCGCGGTCCAGCCACCGGCTGCCATCACCGACGAGCCGGTGATCCAGCAGATGATGAACACGTACGCGGCGGTGAGACCGAAGGTGCTCATCACCTTGGGCAGAATCTGTTCGGGGACGAGCTCCGTCGTCAATAGCTTGTCTCGGTCACCGCCGCCGCCGCCGGAAGGCAGCGTCGCTTCCATCTCTTGTGTCATTGCTTCTCCCAGTCGAATTCGAGCTCTTGCGAGGATCGGGTCAGTTGACGATCTGGCCGTCTTTCATCCGGACGACGCGGCTCGCCTCCTCGGCAACGATCGGATCGTGAGTACTGGCGACAACGGTGACGCCCATGGTCGAACACAGGTCGCGCAGCATGCGCACGACCGTCTCCCCCGTCTTGTGGTCCAGGTTGGCCGTCGGCTCGTCGGCGAGGACGAGAGTCGGGTTGCTGATCAGCGAGCGCGCGATGGCCGTGCGCTGCTGCTCACCACCGGACATCTTGGTGGGCTGGTGGTTGATGCGATGACTCAGTCCAACCAACTCCAGCAGTTCGGTTGCTCTCTTGCGCAATGACTTCCGGTCGTACGGCTCGAACATCAGCGGCAGCTCGACGTTCTCGACCGCGGACAGGAAGGGGATCAGGTTGTAGCTCTGGAAGATGAACCCGATGGTGTCGTGGCGCAGGGCTGCGAACTGGCTCTCGGTGAGCTGGCCGGTGTCCTTGCCAGCCACCTTCACGGAGCCCTTCGTGGGCCGGTCCAGGCCGCCGATGATGTTGAGCAGCGTGGACTTGCCACTGCCACTTGGCCCCATCAGGCAGACGAATTCACCTGGCATGACCGTGAGTTCGGCGGAGACGAGGGCCTTGACGACTTCGTCGCCCAGCTTGTGCAGCTTCCAGACGTCGGACACCTCGATGACCGGAGACGCCGTCACCCCCGCGTCAGGGGCAGACGCGCCTGCCTCGGCGACGTCCAGGTCGTTGGCTTCATTTTCTCTGATGACAGTCACGAATCAGCCTCCCGCGGAGAGCGAACGAATCGGTGGCCGCGACGCTGCGGTCCAGGTGGGCAAGATACTCGTCGCCACTGCGGCGACGATGCTGACGACGACGGCGATGCCGGCGCCGAGGAGGAGTCCGCCCGTGGCGACTCCGGTGGGTACGAATCCCGTGGCGCCGAGGATCAGTGCGACGACGGCGGCGAGCGCGGCACCGACGATGGACCCGAGTACGGCGGCGACGACTGGTTCGACCAGCAACGCGGCCACCACCGGCGTGCGGGGCACGCCGTTGGCACCGAGCACGCCGAGTTCCTTGGTGCGGTGCGCGACCGTTCGGGTGGTCGCGACGGCGACCTCGACGACGCCGACCAGGAGCACCGTCACGGCGATGAGGATGACGGCGCGTCCGATCTCGTCGGCGTGCCCGAGCGAGGCGGACTGTTCGCGAATGCCATCCTGCATGCCGAAGACGAGAACCACCAGGAACGCGCCCGTCGCGGTGGTCACCACCGGCAGAACCATTTCGCCGATTCGCCTACGCGCGGCGAGCCAGCCGTAGGCCAGACCCTTGCTCAACATGGTTACCTGTCTCCCAACAAGTCGACGGGTCGGTGTTGCAGCAACCGGTGCACGGGAACCAGGGCGCCCACGATGGCCATCGCAGGCAGGAACGCGGCAACCATGGCGGAGGCCTGCAGCCACGCCGTGGGGGTGGCAATCCCCGGAATGACCAGTGCCACTGCCACTCCCGCGCCGGCGATGCCGATGACGTAGGCGACGACGAACACGATGGCCGATTCGACGAGGAAGAAGTAGAGCACCTCGTCGGCGAGCCCGATGCTGGACATGATGCCGAACTCGCGCTTGCGCTCCTGCACGGCAGCCAGGAACGACGACACCGCGATGACGAAGCCGAGGCCAAGGCCGATGGTCGAGATCAGCCCGAGAGTGGAACTGGTGACCTTGCCGGAGAACAGCGCCGAGAACTTCTGCTCGAAGGTCAGCGGTCCGTTGCCGCCGACGGTGTCGTAGATCAGACCCGCTCCCCCGGCGTCGGGCATGACGGCGGGATCCGCGGTGAACGGCAGACCCGTCGCGGCGCCGAACGTCTGGGCAAGGGTGCGGTCCTTCTCTTGACCAGAAGGCGCGAACACCGTCCACCACCCCTTCTCGCCGACGACGGAGCGCGCCAGCTGGGTGGAGACGATGGCGGACTGACCGCCACCATCGATACCGACGACCACGGTCTGGCCGCCGATCTCCACCCGGTCGCCGGAGCCGACGCCAAGCCGGCCGGCCAGTGCGGAACCGAAAGTGGCTTGTCCTGAGGCAATCCCGTCACTGCTGCGCAGCGATACGGTGTTGCCGTTGATGGTGGTCAGCCCGGACAGCGTGTGGGTACCGGTCCAGCCTGCCGGAAGGGCGAGTTCGGGTGCGGGTCCGTCGGCGACGAGCGCCTCGGCATCCGGATCGAAGTGAACACCCGCGGCGGGCACGGCCCAGAGCTCGGCACCTCCTAGTACGTCGGTCACCGAGTCGGCGCCAGTGATGGCGAAACTCGACGAGATGGTGCGGACGATGGCGACGCACGCGATCGCCAGCGCAATGCCGAGGACGGACAGCACGAACCGCTCGGGACGGCGGCGAATGTTCGCCAATGCAAACCGGACCAGATACCCGAAGGTATTTCCAGAAGCAGTGGCGATCGCCGGTGATCGAACGGTTGTGGGGGAAGGGGACTCCACAACGGGAATGGTGAAATCGGAATGTTTCTTTGACTGCCGCTGCCGGTGTCCGGCAGGTTAACTCGACCTAAGTCGGATTACGGCGCTGTGTCATGCCCACAACGGAATCCGTTGTCGAGCCCGGTGGTATAGACCGTGTGGTGTAGCCCATCAGGGCTATCGCGCTTCGGAATCCGTAGCACGGCCCGATGGGATGCGCCGGAACGGAACGGACTCCTCCAACTCATAGGCCAGTTCCAAGAGGGTGGTCTCGCGCCCAAGCCGGGCGCTGAACATCATTCCGATCGGCAGTCCGCCGGTCGATTCGGCAAGTGGCAGCGAGATCGCCGGGTCGCCTGTGACGTTCTGCAGCGGCGTGAAGGCCACCCAGTCCACCAGCCTGTCGATGATCTGGTCGTAGTCGGCGGTGGGATCCAGATGACCGACCCGCGGCGGCTCGTCGGCCAACGTAGGTGTCAGCAGGACGTCGTACTGGCGGAACAGTCGCAGGGTGCGTCGGCGCAACGTCGCCAACCGCGCGATCGCCGTGGGCAGCCGGTGCAGATTACGGCCCGCGAATGCTTCGAGCCCCAGAGTCAGATTGTCCAGCCGACCGCGGTCGAAGGACGCCCCGAACCGCTTGCGTCCACCACGGACGAGGGCGAACGACAACAGCGCCCAATAGAGGAGGAAGTCGTCGATGAAGGACTCCGGGACCGGGGGCTCGTCGAGATGCTCGACGAGGTGCCCCATCCGCTCCAGGAGTGCCGCCGTGGCCAACGTGTGGTCGCGCACCTCGGGACTGCACTCGCGCTTCACCGACTTGGTGAACACCCCAACCCGTAGCCGCTCCCGGCCTGGCCCCGTCACGTCGCCGATCGGATCGAGTTTCGGGTTGCGCCAGATGCTCTCGATCTCGCGGTAGAACGCGGCGGTGTCACGCACCGATCGGGTCACCACCCCATTGGCGACGATCCGGATCGGCATCTGCCGCATGTTCGCGTCAAGGGGCAGCCGGCCCCGGGACGGCTTCAGTCCGACGAGGCCGTTGCAAGAGGCCGGAATCCGGATCGAGCCGCCGCCGTCGTTGGCGTGCGCGATCGGCACCACTCCCGACGCCACGAACGCCCCCGACCCAGATGACGACGCACCGGCGGTGTGGTCGGCGTTCCATGGGTTGCGGATCGGCCCGAGGCGGGGATGCTCGGCGGCGGCACTGAAGCCGAACTCCGACATCTGTGTCTTGCCAATCGGATTCAGTCCGGTCGCCAGGTAGGCCCTGGCGAAGTCGCCGTTGGCCTTCTCGGGGCGCGGCTGCCACGCGTCGGCGCCCTCCATCGTCGGCATGCCAGCCACGGCGACGTTGTCCTTGACGAAGGTCGGTACGCCGTCGAAGAAGCCGCCATAGGGCTGCTGGGCGGCCGCGCGGGCGCGGGCCCGGTCAAACGCCTCGTAGGCCAACCCGTTCAGGGCTGGGTTGACCTTCAGCGTCCGCGCAATGGCCGCCTCGACGACGTCGGCGCGGGAGACGACCCCGGACCTGATGGCGTCGGCGACCCCCACGGCGTCCAGCTCGCCGAGCGCATCATCGTCGAATGCGGAGACGTATGTCATGGATCGACGCTAGCAACACACGTGTGCAATAACGCGGGTCGGGTCCCCGACGGCTGGTGAAACGGAGAAACCCCGCGCCGACCGGGGTCACCGGTGGGACGCGGGGTCTCCTATCGAGAGACTCGGTGCGATGTTCCGAGCCTCAAGCCTTGGCGCCTAGGCGCGACCAACCTCGAAGCGGACGAACCGTGTGACGGTCAGTCCGGCATCGTCGATCAGCGCCTTGACGGTCTTCTTGTCATCGGCGATCGCCTGCTGGTCCAGCAGGACGACGTCCTTGAAGAAGCCGGTGAGACGACCCTCGACGATCTTGGGCAGCGCCTGCTCGGGCTTGCCCTCCTCCTTCGCGGTCTCCTCGGCGATGCGGCGCTCGTTGGCGACGGCATCCTCGGGAACGTCGTCGCGCGTCAGGTACTTGGCCTTCATCGACGCGACCTGCAGGGCCACGGCGTGAGCGACCTCGGCGTTACCGCCGGTGTACTCGACGAGCACGCCCACTGCCGGGGGCAGGTCGGACGAACGCTTGTGCAGGTAGGTCTCGACCGTGCCGTCGAAGAAGGCGACCCGGCGAAGCTCGAGCTTCTCGCCGATCTTCGCGGACAGTTCCGCGATGACCTCTTCGACCGTCTTGTCCCCTGCCTTGGCGGCCTTGAGGGCGTCGACGTCGCCGGCCTTCGCCTCGGCTGCAGCCGCCACGATCTGGGCGGCGACGGCCTGGAACTCCGCGTTCTTGGCGACGAAGTCGGTCTCCGAGTTCAGCTCGATGAGCGCGCCGTCCTTGGCGGCTACCAGGCCCTCGGCGGTGGCGCGCTCGGCGCGCTTGCCGACGTCCTTGGCACCCTTGATCCGCAAGACCTCGACGGCCTTGTCGAAATCTCCGTTTGCTTCGACGAGGGCGTTCTTGCAGTCGAGCATGCCCGAGCCGGTCACCTCCCGCAGACGCTTGACGTCAGCAGCGGTGTAGTTAGCCAATGTTCAGCCTTTCCTACGAAGGATCGGTGGTGGTTTCGGTGGCGACAGCGCCGGCTTCCGCAGGCGCCGCCGTCGTTGCCGTTGCCGAGGCGAGCAGTTCCTGCTCCCACTCCGCCAGCGGCTCGGCCCCCTCCGCGGCGGGCTTGTCCGCACCCGCGCCGGAGCGTGCCTGCAACCCCTCGGCGACCGCGGAGGCGACCACCTTGGTGAGCAGCGCGGCCGAACGGATGGCGTCGTCGTTGCCCGGGATCGGGTAGTCGACGAGGTCGGGGTCGCAGTTGGTGTCCAGGATCGCGATGATCGGGATGTTCAGCTTGCGCGCTTCCGCGACGGCGAGATGCTCTTTGTTGGTGTCGACGATCCAGACGGCCGACGGCACCTTCGCCATGTCCCTGATACCGCCGAGGCTGCGCTCGAGCTTGGTCTTCTCGCGGGTCAGCATCAAGATTTCCTTCTTGGTGCGCCCCTCGAAGCCGCCGGTCTGCTCCATGGCCTCCAGCTCCTTCATCCGCTGAAGGCGCTTGTGCACGGTGGAGAAGTTGGTGAGCATGCCGCCCAGCCAGCGCTGGTTCACGTAGGGCATGCCGACCCTGGTGGCCTCGTCGGCGATGGACTCCTGCGCCTGCTTCTTGGTACCCACGAACATGATGGATCCGCCGTGGGCGACGGTCTCCTTGACGAATTCGTACGCCTTGTCGATGTACGTCAGCGTCTGCTGCAGGTCGATGATGTAGATGCCGTTGCGGTCGGTGAAGATGAACCGCTTCATCTTGGGATTCCAGCGACGGGTCTGATGCCCGAAGTGGGTGCCGCTGTCAAGCAGCTGCTTCATGGTTACAACAGCCATTTGGCCCATGTTTCCTTTGAGTCGGTTGTCGTTCGGCGTCGGGTGACGGTCGAACCCTGGCACCCGTTGCATGCCGGACCCGTTTCGAGAGTCTCGAAGCGGGACCGCCCGGCAAGCGTGTGCGACCCTGGAACACGGGGCCGCGGCACAGGCGCGCGAAGTCAACCCGCTGACGCGGATTGCGGTCATGAGTTTACACCGGCGACACGCGTGCAAAAACCACCCGACCGCCCGTGCGGCGATCCCCAGAGGCGACTTGATCCACAGCCGCCGCTCGGGGGCTTCCCACGTCGCGCTCGAAGCGCTGAACTGGGCGGATGAGGGCGTTCGCGGCACTGGTGGCGTCGGCAGTCCTCGGCATCCTCGGTGCGACGCCAGCACACGGTGCGGTGGATCGCCTCGACTGGCCGCTGCGACCCCGTCCTGCCGTACTGCGAGCCTTCGATGCTCCCGCGCTGAACTGGAACCGAGGACACCGGGGGGTCGATCTGGCGGGCACGTCCGGCCAACCGGTCTTTGCCGCAGCGGAGGGCACGGTGGTGTTCGCGGGTGAGTTGGCGGGCCGACCCGTCGTGTCCATCGGTCATCCTGGCGGGCTGCGCACCAGCTACGAACCGGTGCGGGCCGTGGTACGGGCTGGTCAGTCAGTGGGCTCGGGCGGCGCGATCGGGGAACTGATGGCAGGGCATGCCGGGTGCGGGACGGCCGCTTGCCTGCACTGGGGTGCGATGTGGGGCCCCGCCGCGCGGGCGGACTACGTCGATCCCCTGGGTCTGGTGGTGACGACACCCATACGACTCAAGCCGCTGCGCGGCTAAGCCCGCGGGTGCGCCTGATCGTGCACGGCCCGCAGCCGAGCCACCGTCACGTGGGTGTAGAGCTGGGTGGTGGCCAGCGTGGAATGACCGAGCAGCTCCTGCACCACGCGCAGGTCCGCCCCGCCTTCGAGGAGATGCGTTGCCGCGCTGTGCCGAAGGCCGTGCGGCCCGATGTCGGGCGCCCCGTCGACGGCGGCCATCGTCTGGTGCACCACCGTGCGAGCCTGGCGCTGATCGATGCGCCCGCCACGCGCACCGAGCAGCAGCGCCGGTCCCGACGTCGCCGTCGCCAATTTGGGCCTGCCGTCCTTGAGCCACGAATCGAGGGCACGCATCGCCGGCTCGCCGAACGGAACCGTCCGCTGCTTGTTGCCCTTGCCGAGGACCCTCACCACCCGACGGCTGGCATCGACGTCGTCGACGTCCAGGCCGCACAGTTCGCTGACGCGAATACCCGTGGCGTACAACATCTCGACGACGAGGCGGTCGCGAAGCGCCAGTGGATCTCCTTGCTGGGCACCGGAAGTGGCGGCATTCATGGCGTCCATCGCCTGATCCTGGCGAAGCACCTGAGGCAACGTGCGCCGGGCCTTGGGGATCTGGAGTCGGGTGGCGGGGTCGGCGTCGATGAGCCCCTGCCTGCAGGCCCACGCCGTGAAGGTCTTCACGGCCGACGTGCGCCGCGCCAGGGTGGTGCGCGCCGCTCCCGCCGAGGCCTGGGCCGCGAGCCAGGATCGGAGCACCGGCAGCGTGAGGCGCTGCAAGGATGGGTCGGGGGTTCGTTGTGCGACGAACGCGAACAGCGACCTGAGGTCGCCGAGATAGGCGCGACGGGTGTGGTCGGACCGGCCGCGTTGCAGCGCGAGGTACTCGTCGAACTCTTCGAGGATCACCTCGGCTGCGATCGCCACTCCCCTACGTTGGCAGATTCGTCATGACGTTCCGTCGCGCCGCAGGGGGTGTCGCCGAAGCGAGACCACTTGGTGATCTCGGTCGGCACGGTCCGGCGACTTGCACCCCGGCTCACGGTGGGACTTACATGGTCGTCATGCCTGACATGGATCGTCGTCGGATGATGTTGTTGACCGGGATCGGCCTGATGGGGACGGCGATCGCCGTTCCCGAGGCCGCGGCCCGCCCGACCTGGGGCGATGTACCCCCGCCCGCGGCGCCGCCCGCCAGCGGCAAGTACTTGTTCGAAGACCACTTCGACGGGCCCGCGGGCTCCGCCCCCAATCGCGCCAACTGGGAGATCGCGCTGGAGCGCGAGTCCATGGAGGACCCGACCTACTGGGAGTTGCCCGAGAACGTCGGCCAGTACCGTGACGACCGCCGCAACGTCTACCTCGACGGCAAGTCCAACCTCGTCTTCCGCGCAGCCAAGGACGGCGACACCTACTACAGCGGCAAGGTCTTCGGCACGTTCCGGGGTGGCATCGGGCACAACTGGGAAGCCCGGATCAAGTGCAACTGCATCACCCCGGGGGCCTGGCCGGCCTGGTATCTGGCCAACAACAGCCCGGTCAACGGCGGTGAAGTCGACATCATGGAGTGGTACGGCAATGGCCAGTGGGCCGCGGGGACGGCGGTCCACGCGAAGCTGAATGGTGGCGAACACGTCAGCCAGGGCATCACCGTCGACAACGCGTGGCACACCTGGCGCGTCCAGTGGGACGACGCAGGCATGCGGTTCTGGAAGGACTACACCGACGGAGCGCAGCCGTACTTCAACGTTCCTGCGAACTCGCTGCCCGACTGGCAGTTCAACGAACCCGGCTACACGCTGTTCCCGGTGATGGACCTCGCGATCGCGGGCTCCGGCGGCGGCGATCCCTCAGGTGGCACCTATCCGGCCGACATGCTGATCGACTACGTGCGGGTCTGGTAGCCGAAACCGCGCTCTCGCCTACCGGATTCGCGGGATCTCCGTCGACGGCGTCCACCGGGGCGCTGTCCACCATCCCCGGAATGCTCACCCCCGGACCAGGATCCCGGTTGGCGATCAAGGTGCAACGACGTCGCTCGCGGGGTCGACGAGAATCTTGGCGTGCGTCTCGGGATCGCCGAGCGCATCGAAAGCCGTTGCGACACCGTCCAGTCCGACGGTGCCGGTAAGCAGCAGCGAGCCGTCGATCTTGCCGTCGGCGAGCATGTGCAGGGTGTCCCGGAACTCCAACGGCGTCGAGCCGAATGCGAACCGAATGTCGATCTCCTTGCCGAGCGCCATGACCGGACGCAGCTTGTCCTCGACCATGCAGACCCCGACGACCACGACGCGCGAATTGAGCGGTGCTGCTGCAACGACGCCGTCGATCATTCCCGGCACGCCGACGCATTCGAAGATGACGGGCCGCTTGGGGCCTGCCGCACCAAAGGCATCCGCGGCACGGTAGACGTGCGACCACCCTGGCAGTTTGCGCAGCTTCTCCATCGACCCCACCGCCAGCTCGTAGAGGTCCGAGGCCTTGGTGATCATGCCCCTGGTGCCTGCGCGCTCGTATGGTGATTCGACAGCCGGATCCACGACGACGTCGGCGCCGCATCGGCTTGCCAATGCCCTTCTGCTGGGCGAGAAGTCGCTCGCGACGATGCTGCGCACTCCGCGTGCCTTGAGGTGGCTGATGACGGCAAGCCCGACCGGGCCGCAACCCACGACGATCGCGACGTCGCCCTTTCCGATACCGCTGCGGTTCACGGCGTGCAGAGCCACGGTCATGGGTTCGGTCAGCGCCGCGACCTCGGCCGACAAGCCGTTCGGCACGCGGAAGGTCATCGCCGCCTCGACAAGCACTTGCTCGGCAAACCCACCGGGAGCCAGCGGCGAGAGTCCGGTCATCTGCACGACGCCGTTGGCTCGCACCAGCGGAAACGACACGACGAGCGCGCCCTCCTTGAACTCCTTGGCGACGCCACGCCCGCGTTCGGCGACCTCACCACAGAACTCGTGCCCCATCACGACGGGCGTGTCAACGCGCATGAAATCGGGGTAGCCCAGTTCGGACGCGGCCGTCGAGGCCTCATCGGCGTGATGTCTGGCGTGCAGGTCGCTACCGCAGATACCGCAGCGTCGCACCGCGAGGACCAGTTGGCCCTTCTGCGGCGTGGGATCCGGGAGGTCGACGACCTCGAGATTGCCTGCGAGGCAACTGACGGCCCTCATCGCGACGCCGCCACAGCGTCGACGCGACGCAAGACGTCCGGCGTCAGCTCCTTGAGCGACGAATACCCGTCGATGCCCATGATGAGGTCGGCTTCGGCGAGCAGTGACCGCAGCACGTGCACGGCGCCGTCGGCGCCGCCGAGGGCCATCCCGTACGCGTATGGACGGCCGATGCCGACCGCCGTCGCACCGAGGGCAAGCGCCTTGACGATGTCGGCGCCGCTACGGATGCCGGAGTCGAAGAGCACCGGGGCGCCGTTGGCCGCCTCGACGACGCCGGGCAGGCAGTCGATCGCGGGCAGGCCACCGTTGGCTTGCCGTCCGCCGTGATTCGAGCAATAGATGCCGTCGACGCCCCCGTCGATGGCGCGGCGCGCGTCGTCGGGATGCTGAATTCCCTTGACTAGCAACGGAAGTTCAGTCAACGACCGCAGCCAGGGCAGATCGTCCCATGACAGTGAGTTACCGAACACCGAGATCCAGCGCAGCACCGCGGCCTGCGGATTCTCCTCCGGCGTCTGCTGCAGTGAGGCGCGGAACACCGGATCGCTGGTGTAGTTGGCCAGGCAGTGGCCGCGCAGCTGCGGGAAGTTCGACGTCGAGAGGTCGCGGGGCCGCCAGCCAGGCACCCAGGTGTCGAGGGTGACGACGATGCCCTTGTAGCCGGCCCCTTCGGCACGCGACACGAGGCTGGCAGCCAGCTCACGATCGGTCGGCGTGTACAGCTGGAAGAACCCCGGGGTGTCTCCGAACTCGGCGGCGACGTCCTCCAACGGGTCGGACGTCAACGTCGACACCACCATCGGCACTCCGGTCCGTGCGGCCGCTCGCGCGGCGGCGAGGTCCCCATGACCGTCCTGGGCGCACAAACCCATCACTCCGATCGGCGCCATGAACACCGGCGACGGGAGAGTCAGGCCGAAGAGCTCGACCGAGACGTCGCGTTCCTTGGCGCCGACGAACATCCGCGGCATCAACCCCCAGCGCTCGAAGGCGCTGATGTTGACCCGCTGGGTGCGTTCGTCGCCAGCGCCGCCTGCGACGTAGGACCACAGCGACGGCGACATCGCCGCCTGGGCCTTCGCCTCGAGCTCGGCGAACGCCATCGGAAACGACGGCAGGACGCCGGACAGGCCTTGCAGATAGATTTCGAGCTGGTAGTCACCGAATGCCATTGACCAAGGGTGCCAGCTCGGAGTCATCCGGCGGACTGGGACTCGGCTTTCGCCAGCTCGGCCTTCCACTGGCGGAACGTCTCCTCGGTGCGACCGCGGCGCCAGTAGCCGGAGATCGAAGCCCACTTGGCGTCGACCCCGTGCTCCTTGCGGACGTAGGACCGCAGATTGTGCATGACGGCCTGCGCCTCGCCGTGAATGAAGACCTGCACCTGGCCGGGCAGCCACTGCGATTCCTTGACCGCGGCGACCAGCGGTGAGTGATCGCCCGCCTTCTCCTCGGGCACCAGATCGGCTCTGCCGCCCCGATAGATCCAGTGGACGTGGACGCCCTCCGGCGCGGTCAGTGCGAGCGTGTCGTCGGGCCCACCGACCTCGATGAAGACCCGTCCGACCGCGTCGGCAGGCAACGCCTCCAGCGCGGTGCTGATGGCGGGCAGTCCGGATTCGTCGCCGGCCATCAGATGCCAGTCGGCGGCGGGGTCCGGTGAGTAGGCGCCTCCTGGGCCCATCAGGTAGGCCGGGTCGCCGGGCTGTACTGCCGCGGCCCACGGGCCTGCCACTCCGTGCTCGCCGTGAACGACGAAGTCGATGCTGATCTCACCACGCTCGGTATCGACGTGGCGGACGGTGTAGGTGCGGACGACGGGCTGGTGTGCCTCGGGCAGCTCCTTGAAGCTGTCCATGGTCAAGGGCAAGGACAGCGCCGACACGTCGGTGTCGGCCCTGGGAAGCACGATCTTCACGTACGAGTCCGTGTACTCGCTGGGCGTGAAGGTGTCGAAGCCGCCTCCGAGCACCACGCGAATCATGTGCGGCGAGAGCTGCTCGCTGCGTACCACCTGGAATGTATGAATCGGACGCCCTGCCACAGTTACCTCTTACCTCTTTACGATCATCGATTTGCCCCACCCGACTATACGAGCGGACGCGCTCGGGCGGCTGGCTACCGTGGGCGCACACTGCCTCCCGTGATCCGCCAGCGCCCGTCACGCCTGCCGACCAAACCAACGAGTTCGAGACTGGACAGCGGGCCGAGCAGCTGTGTGGGAGGGAGGCCCACCGCGACGGCAATCTGGTCCAGCGTGCGGGCACCCCGTTTCGGCAGGGCGTCGTAGGTGCGCAGCTCGATGTCGTTGAGTCCGTCCAGCGGTGAGCTGGGTCGCGATGGATCCTGAGCGAGTTCGCCTGCGGCACCGATGAATTCGATGACCTCCTCGGTACGGGTAACCAGGTACGCCCCGTCGCGGAGCAACACGTGGCACCCCGAGGACATCGCCGACGTCACCGGCCCGGGGACGGCGCACACCGGGCGACCGAGCGCCCTGGCCCAGGACGCCGTATTCGCGGCGCCACTACGCAGACCCGCCTCCACCACCACCGTGGCCCCCGACAGCGCAGCCACCAGACGGTTGCGGGTCAGGAACCGGTGGCGTGCGGGCCGGATCCCGGGTGGATACTCCGAAACGAGCAGACCCTTCTCTCGCACTCGCCGCAACATCGTCGCGTGCGCGGCCGGATAGAGCACGTCGACACCTCCGGCCAGTACCGCAACGGTGAGCCCCTCGGAACCGAGGACCGCCCGATGCGCCACCCCGTCGATGCCGAACGCCCCGCCGGAGACAACGGCGACGTCTCGCTGCGCCAACCCGGCGGCCAGGTCCGCGGCGACCCGTTCACCGTAGGACGTCGAGGCGCGGGTCCCGACCATCGAGCAGGCCCGTTCGGCGACGTCGGCGAGCGAGCCTTGACCGACCACCCACAACGCCAGCGGGGTGTGACCGGCTTCCCTCCTGCGGACGGGCTCCCCCGCGAACGACGTGAACGCGAGGAACGGCCACTCGTCGTCCTCTGCCGTGATCAACCGGCCACCGAGATCGGCCAGAATCTTCAAGTCCTCTGCTGCGCAATCCAATTCGCGGCGGGCCACAGTGAGCTGACCGAGCGG
>NZ_JBEVLO010000234.1:0-12332 GCF_040509115.1 Mycobacterium sp.
CGGATCTGTTGCGCAACGGGATCGTCGACGCGATCGTGCCCGAGCGTGACGACGCCGCGGACACGCCAGCGGACTTCACGGCGCGACTCTCGGCGACCATTGCGGGGGAATTGGTCGCGCTGCGGGCGATGACAGCGGACGAGCGGATGACCACGCGGTTGCGGCACTACCGCGGGATCGGCCTGCCCGACTAGTGCCCGAGTGTCCACTTGTGCACCGAATTGGGCCCAAAAACGGTGCATACGTGGACATTCGGCAGATCAGGGTGAGCTGGCCCGGTGACCACCTCCCCACCGCATTCGGTAGGGCGCTGAAACGTCTGCCGTGCGAGGTTAGGCTGCCTGTCGTGGCAGAACCGGTGTCGGGGGATGAATCGACCGGCGATTCGATTGCGCATGCGCTGCGTGAGGAGATCCTCGCCGGGCGGCTGACCGGTGGCGAGAGGCTGGTCGAGGAGGCCATCGCCAAGCAGTTTGGCGTGTCGCGAGTTCCCGTGCGCGAGGCGCTGACTCGCCTGCAGTCCGAGGGCTTCGTGACGATCGTGCGATACCGAGGCGCTGCCGTGTCCGAGACCCTGGTCCAGGACAGTCACGAGCTGCTGCAGATTCGTCGCGGACTGGAGACCTTGGCGGCTCAGTTGGCAGCGGAGAACCGCGGTGGGGCGGTCGCCGATGAGCTCACGGCGATCGCCGAGGGCCGGGACACCGGTCATGACGGGCCACCGTTTCACGAAATCGTCGCAGCGGCGACGGGCAATCGACAGCTTCAGGAGATGCTCACCAGCGTCAATCGTCGCGTCCAATGGAGCCTCGGACACAACCCACACGCTTCGACCAGCGACCACCGGGTGCTGGCGATCGCGATCGTGAACGGTTCGGCCATGCAGGCTGGCTATCTGATGGACGAGCACCTCAGGCGCGACGAGCGCTACTTCGTCGACAAATTCGAGCACGAGTAAGAGGACGAGCAGGTACTGGCAGTGCTCGCCGCCCAGATTTCGGCTTGATTGTATTACGATCTAATCGTAGTTTTCGAGGATGTAACGCAATATCGCTGGTCAGAAACAGTGGCGTAACAGTTTTCGTATACAAATTGCGTCGGCACGATTTCGGTCAGGGACGACTCGAAGTCGGCTCACCGGCACGACCAGTGCTGGCGACGACTCACCCACTCGGAGCCCCCATGTCCCTCACCAATCCCACTGCCAAATCCCTTACCCCCGAGCCGAATTCGAACGCACACGAAACGATCGAGGACGCCGCCTCCCCCGGCCTGACATCGGCCCTTGACCGCATCGGCTTCGGCAGAGTGCAAGCCGCGCTGATCCTGCTTCTGATGGCCGGATTGTTCTTCGATTCCCTAGAGCAGAACTCCACCGGCGCAATGGGCCCACTGCTCAAGGAGTCCTTCGGCATCGGCAATGCCGAGCTGACCATGATCAACACCGCGACGGTGCTCGGCGGACTGGCCGGACGGCTCATCGGTGGCTATATCGCCGACCGCTGGGGACGGCGGGCCGCGCTCAGTCTGAACCTGCTCATCTACACCCTTGGCGGGCTGATCAGTGCGGTAGCGCTCAATTACGAGATGCTGCTGGCCAGCCGATTCATCGTCGGCATCGGCCTCGGCGGCGAGTTCACCGTCGGTCTGG
Organism: Mycobacterium sp.; assembly: GCF_040509115.1. Classification (GTDB taxonomy): domain Bacteria; phylum Actinomycetota; class Actinomycetes; order Mycobacteriales; family Mycobacteriaceae; genus Mycobacterium. Next base: position 1,652 of record NZ_JBEVLO010000234.1, read on the forward strand.
CCATCCTCGCCGAAATCGTCGCAACGCGGCACCGCGGGACCTTGCTCGCAACGCTCAACATCTCCTCCGGTGGCATCGGCAACATCGCGTCGTTCGGCTTCTTCTGGTTGGTGCTCGGACCGCTCAATGGGGTCCTTGGCGGCAACGACACCGCATGGCGTTGGACGTACGTACTGCTCGCCATACCGGCATTGCTAGTGGTCTTCTTCCGCCGCTACCTGCCAGAATCGCCGCGGTTCCTGCTGTCCAAGGGCCGTATCGAGGACGCCAACAAGAGCCTCACCCGCTTGGACGCCGGAAGCATCAAGGGGCTTCGCAAGCCGGGCATCACCAAGCACTACGTCACCGAGGCCGACATCCCCGTACCAGTCAAAAGCAGCTACGCCAACGTGTTCAAGGGCGAAAACCTCAAGCGGACCATCGCGATCGGCGCTGCGTCGTGGATGTCCTTCGGCGCCCAGGTCACCCTGCTGTTCCTGATGCCGATCCTGCTGGTGTCGCGCGGCTACTCGCTGTCCGATTCGCTGGCATTCACCATGATCATGAACATCGGTTCGCTGTTCGGCGCCTGCGCGGCGTCCTACCTGGCAGGCAAGGCGCCCCGCAGGTTGACGGTGACCGTCGCGGCGGTTCTCGGTTGCATCTCGGCCATCTGCTTCGCGACGTTCGCCAATTCGACGGCGCTGATCCTGGTGCTGGGCATGATCTTCCAGTTCTTCACCATGTTGCTGAACACGATGCTGTCGGTCTGGTCGCCGGAGCTGTTCCCCACCTCGGTGCGGGCCATGGGCACCTCGGTCGTCAACGGGATCGGCAACGTGGCGGGCGCCGTCATGCCCTTCGCCGCGCTGTTCTTCTTCGACCGTGCCGGTGTCCCAGGGGTCTTCGCGATGATCGCCATCATGTACGGCCTCCTGGTCGTGGCAGCCCGTTTCGGCCCCGAGACCTTCGGTAAGCCATTGGAAGCCGTCACCGAGAAGCCCCTGCTGGCCACAGCAGCCTGATTCACCCACCCCATAGAGAAGCTCATAGAGAAGGAAGTACCAAGCGTGCCGACACTCAACATCTCCGCCACCGCGCACGGCCTGAACTACCTGCCGCAGTACTACGCGGACCACCTCGGGTTGTTCGCCGACCGCGACCTCCAGGTCACGGCCACCGCGAAGGATCCCTGGACGGGCGTGCTGGACGACCTCGACAGCGGGGCCGCCGACATAGCTCTCGGTGGCCTGTGGGTTCCCGCGATGTACGCGGGCACTCGCCGCAAGTTGACCGTCTTTGCTCAGGTCAACCACCAATTCCCCAAGGCGCTGGTAACCCGGACTGCCCGACCCGACTTCGCGTGGTCGGACCTCGTCGGCAAGACGGTGCTCGCCCCCGGGATCGGAGGGAGCGCGCCCTACGCGTTCACGGCGGGCCTGATCCGGGAGTCCGGTGTCGACCCCGCATCGATCACGTTCCTACGCGACCTGTCCACGCCGATGTTCGTCGAGTTGTTCGAGGCCGGCCTGGGTGATGCGATCGTACTGGATCACACAGGAGCAGAAGCCATGCAGCACAGGGGAACCGGGTTCATTGCCAACGACTACACCGTCACCGGCGGACTGGGCCCCAACAGCGTGTACTACTGCCGTACGGACCGGTTCGAGGAGCTGTCGGACCGCCTGGTTCGGTTCACCGCCGCGGTCGGCGAGGCGATGCAGCTGATGAAGTCGGTGACGGTGGCCGAATTGCGGCCGGTCCTCGATGCCCACTGGCCAACGATGCCGACGCAGGTGTTGCAGAGCGCCTGCGGGCGCATGCTGCACTCGCAGACGTGGGCGACGCCACGCATCGATCGGCCAGCGACCGAACGATGGATCCGAATCCTGTTAGACGAGAGCATGGTTCGCACCATCCCCACGTTCGCCGACATAGTCGACACCTCGATCGTCGATCGGTTAGACGCCGCCACGATCACGATCTGATCCGTCGAGTTGCTCGCGCCGGTCTTGCGCGGGGCACCTGCCAGAACCCGGCACCGCGCCGCCGCTGCCCGACGAGGGATCGGCACTTCCGGGGGAGCGCGACCGATCGTCGGCGATGGTGCCGTCCGCAGCGACTGCGGGTGCCTCGCTCGGCTGGGAACGCGCGTCGGTCTCAGCGGGAAGCGATATCCGCGAATCGGGATGCCCGCTCAAGGGCCGCGGTGGCACTCTGGAAGTCGTGGACTCGGTGCTGCACTTCGCCGGAAACTTCTGGTGGCTGATCTTCCCGCTCGGCGGGATGATCGGCGGCGGCGTCAGGGCAGTCGCGGCGGCCAACGAGCGGCGTGCCGAAAGGCGCTTGGAGCGCTACCGCATCAAGCAGCAGACCAAGATCGCCGTTGCGCAGGCGTCGGGCCGCGCCAAGGTCGACGAGGCCACGGCCAGGCGGGAGCTCACCAAGCTGGGCGCCCAGCACGAGGCGATCGACGCGCGCTGGCTGGACTACGAGATGGACGTCGCCAAGCTGCTGGACTTCCCGATGATGACCGACATGCGCCAGCCGCTGACGGTCGCCTTCCACAGGGCGCGCAGTCGGGCGGACCTCTTGCGGCCCTCGTCGGTCGACGACGTCGTCGCCGACCGCGACGCCCAGCTCGACTACCGCGACGCGGTGCACGACTACGGTTCGGCCTTCGACGTTGCCGAGGCCGAGGCCATTCGCAGGCGGCGCAGCGACTTCTCGGAGGAGGGCCAGCACCGCCTCGCGCGAGCGCAGCACCTGCTGCGGGTGGCCTCCGACGAGTCCGCCACCACGCAGGAGCGGCAGAACGCCTACGCCAAGGCCCGCACCGAACTGGACGGGCTGATGGTCCTGCCCGCCGTGGCGCGGGCCAGCATCGAGCGTCGGATCGCGGGGGAGATCGAGGCCTGACGCAGCCCGTCGGCGACCGTCGTGCTGACAGTCGCCGACGGGCGAGGCTCAGCCGACCTCGGCTCCCGCCGCGCGAAGCTGCTCCGCGGTGGCCTCGAGGAGCTCGTTCCACGCGACCTCGAACTTGGCGACGCCCTCGTTCTCCAGCGCGACGAACACGTCGGTCAGGTCGATCCCGACGGCAGTGAGCTCGTCGAAGATCCTCTTCGACTCGACCTCGGTGCCCGACACCGTGTCCCCGGCAACCACCCCGTGATCCGCGAACGCGTCGAGCGTCTTCTCCGGCATCGTGTTGACGGTGTTCGGCGCGGCCAGCTGCGTGACGTAGAGCGTGTCCGGGTAGTTGGGGTTCTTCACTCCCGTCGACGCCCAGAGCGGCCGCTGCAGGCGCGCACCACCGGCCTGAAGAGCCTGGAACCGCGGCTGCTCCTCGAAGACCCGCTGGTACGCGGCGTACGCAAGACGCGCGTTGGCGAGCGCCGCCTTGCCGCGCAGCCCGAGCGCCCCGGGGGTGCCGATCTTCTCGAGTCGGTTGTCGATCTCGGTGTCCACGCGCGACACGAAGAACGACGCGACCGAGTGGATGCGGGACAGGTCGCGGCCGGCCGCCTTCGCCGCCTCGAGCCCGTCGAGGTAGGCGCCCATGACGAGCTCGTAGCGTTCCACCGAGAAGATCAGCGTGACGTTGACGCTGATGCCCTCACCGAGCACCTTGGCGATGGCCGGAATGCCTGCCGGGGTGGCCGGGATCTTGATGAAGAGGTTGGGGCGATCGACGATCTTCCACAGTTCGACGGCCTGGGCGACGGTCTTGTCGGCGTCGTGAGCGAGGCGCGGGTCGACCTCGATGGACACCCGCCCATCAACGCCGTAGCTCGCCTCGAACTCCGGGGCCAGGACGTCGCACGCGGCCCGCACGTCGTCGGTGGTCACCGTGCGAATGGTGGCCTCGACGTCGGCACCGCGCTCGGCGAGCTCCCTGACCTGTGCGTCGTAGTCGTGCCCCGTGCTGAGCGCCGCCTGGAAGATCGACGGGTTGGTGGTGACGCCGACGACGCTCTTGCTCGCGATGAGCGCGGCGAGGTTGCCGGATTCGATGCGGTCGCGGGACAGGTCGTCGAGCCACACCGAGACACCCGCTTCGGAGAGCTTCTGGAGGTTGGGGTTCTGAGTCATGTCGTTGTCATCCCTTCACGGTGGCGAGCGAGCGGCGAGCGGCGGCGGTGACGGCTTCGGTGGTGATGCCGAACTCGCGGAACAGGGTTGGCCCATCGGCGGAGGCGCCGAAGTGCTCGAGCGAGACGGCCTCGCCGGCATCACCGAGCAGCCGGTACCACGACACGGCCAGACCGGCTTCCACCGAGACGCGGGCCTTGACCGCGGGCGGCAGCACGCTGTCGCGGTAGTCCTGGTCCTGCGACTCGAACCAATCCAGGCACGGCATCGACACCACCCGGGTGGGCACGCCGTCGGCCTCGAGTGCTTCGCGGGCGGCGACGGCGAGCTGCAGTTCGGAACCCGTGCCGATCAGCACGACCTCGGGGCGGCCATTCGACGCGTCGGCAAGGACGTACCCACCGCGGGACACGCCTTCGGCGGCCTTCTCCCGGGTACCGACGAGGGTCGGGACGTCCTGGCGGGTGAGCGCCAGCGCGACCGGTCCCGTGGTGTGTTCGACGGCCGCGCGCCAGGCCTGGGACGTCTCGTTGGCGTCGCCGGGACGGATGACCGCGACGTTGGGGATGTTGCGCAGCGAGGCGATGTGCTCGACGGGCTGGTGCGTGGGGCCGTCTTCGCCGAGTCCGATCGAGTCGTGCGTCCACACGTAGATCGCCGGCGTCTTCATCACCGCAGCAAGCCGCACGGCCGGGCGCATGTAGTCGCTGAACACCAGGAAGGTGCCGCCGTACGGACGGGTCGGCCCGTGCAGGGCGATGCCGTTGATGATCGAGCCCATCGCGTGCTCACGGATCCCGAAGTGCAGGTTGCGTCCGTACGGTTGGGCGTTCCAGTCCTTCGTGGAGATGGAGGCCGGCCCAAAGGAATCCGCACCGTCGATCGTGGTGTTGTTGCTGCCCGCCAGGTCTGCGGACCCACCCCACAGTTCGGGAAGGACCGGGGCGAGAGCGTTGATCGCGGCTCCGGACGCCTTGCGGGTCGCGACACCCTTCGCTCCGGGTTCGTAGGAGGGGAGCGCATCCGCCCAGCCGTCCGGCAGGGCGCCCACCTGCAAGCGCGAGAACAGCTCGAACCGTTCCGGCTCCCTGGTGGCCCAGGCATCGAGCTCCTTCTGCCACTGCGCCCGAATCTCGTTGCCACGGTCGACGGCTCGACGCGCGTGCGCCAGCACCTCCGGGTCGACGTCGAAGCTCTTGTCGGGGTCGAAGCCGAGAGCCAGCTTGACGCCGGCGACCTCGTCGGCGCCCAGCGCCGCGCCGTGCACCCCGCCGGTGTTCATCTTCTTCGGCGCGGGGAAGCCGATGACGGTGCGCAGCAGGATGATCGAGGGACGATCGATGACGGCCTTGGCCGCCGCGGCGGCCGCCAGGATCGCCGAGACGTCCTCGCCGCCGTCGACGACCTGCACGTGCCAGCCGTACGACTCGTACCGGGTGGCGACGTCCTCCCCCAGCGCGATCGCGGTGTCGTCCTCGATGGAGATCTTGTTGTCGTCGTAGAACACCGTCAAATTGCCCAGCTGCTGGACGCCCGCTATCGAAGACGCCTCCGACGTGACGCCCTCTTCGATGTCGCCATCCGAGGCGATCACATAGATGTGGTGGTCGAAGGGGCTCTCGCCCGTAGCGGTCTCCGGGTCGAAGAGCCCGCGCTCACGGCGGGCCGCCATCGCCATGCCGACCGCGGACGCCAGCCCCTGGCCCAGCGGGCCCGTCGTCATCTCCACACCGCGGGTGTGCCCAACCTCGGGGTGGCCCGGCGTCTTGGATCCCCAGGTCCGCAGCGCCTTCAGGTCATCCAGCTCGAGGCCGTACCCGGCCAGATACAGCTGCGTGTAAAGGGTGAGGCTGGAATGCCCACATGACAGCACCAGGCGGTCCCGGCCGACCCAGTCGGCGTCCGACGGATCGTGCCGCATCACCCGCTGGAACAGGGTGTAGGCGAGCGGGGCCAGGCTCATCGCCGTTCCTGGATGGCCGTTGCCCACCTTCTCGACCGCGTCGGCGGCAAGAACACGCGCCGTGTCGACGGCCCTGGTGTCCAACTCGATCCAGTCGGCGGGATAGACGGCGCGCGTGGATGCGACACCTGGTTCTGCTTGAATGTCGTTCGCTGTCAATGTCATTCGTCGCTCTCTCTGCTAGTAGTGCTCGGACGTGAAATTCGGGTGGATCAGCCGACTCGGACTGGTTCGGCGCGTCGGACGGCATCCCTGCCGAACTGCCCCCGCAGTGCCAAAACGGCTCTCGTTGCCGGGGATTCGTTCCGGCTGGAGGCGAAGCGCGCGAACAATGCCGCGGAGATGACCGGTACGGGGACGGCGCGTTCGACGGCCGCTTCGAGGGTCCATCGGCCTTCGCCGGAGTTCTCGGCGTCGACGAACGGGACGTCCAGTTCGGGGTCCTGCGACAGCGCCTGGACCAAGAGGTCGAGCAGCCACGACCTGACCACGGCGCCATTCGACCAGGCGCGCAGGACCGCGGGCACGTCCACGACGGACTCTTGTGCCGCCAGCAGTTCATATCCTTCGGCATAGGCCTGCACGAGCCCGGACTCGATGCCGTCGTGCACCATCTTCGCGTAATGGCCTGTGCCGACGGGGCCGACGTGGACGAAGGAGTCCGCCCTGTCGCCGTCGGAGCGCAACGCATCGAACACCGGCATCAACCGGACGACGTCGGCGGCGTCACCGCCTGCCATCAACGCGTAGCCGTTGTGTCTCCCCCAGACCCCGCCGGAGACGCCGCAATCGACGTAGCCGATGCCATGCTCGGCGAGGATGTGCGCGTTGACCGTGTCGTCGGTGAACCTGGAGTTGCCGCCGTCGACGACGAGGTCACCCGGCGAAAGGAGGCGGGAGAGCTTCCCGATCACCTGGCGGGTCGCCGCCCCGGCTGGAACCATCACCCACACCACTCGCGGGGCGGACAGCGACTCGACCAAGCCTACGAGGCTGCCCACGTCGCCATCGACGTGCGGGTCGTATCCAACCGCCGCGAATCCTCGCTCACGCAAGCGTTCCCGGAAGTTCAGGCCCATCATTCCCAGGCCGACCAATCCCAGTTCCATAGTCACCGTTCCCCTTTCGGCTATCGATGTCGATCTCTAGCGTGGTCCCGCTTCCTATGTATACGGGGGGTTCGACCGCTCCCCACCTGGCCGGACGGGGAGCCGTCACTAGCCGCTCGGCCAAGTGCGTTCGCGCTCAGAGCTTTCGACACTGGTGACTGCCGCATGTCTCAATCGCACCAGTGGGATCCAATCGAGCCGAAGAAGGTCTGAGCGTGAGGGATCTGGTCGACACCACGGAGATGTACCTCCGGACGATCTACGACTTGGAAGAAGAGGGGGTCCGCCCACTGCGAGCACGCATCGCCGAACGACTCGCACAGAGCGGTCCTACGGTCAGCCAGACCGTCGCCAGGATGGAGCGCGACGGTCTGCTCTTGCTCGGCTCTGACCGCCGCCTGAAACTGACGGAGAAGGGCCGCGAACTCGCGGTGTCGGTGATGCGCAAACACCGCCTCGCCGAACGACTCCTGGTCGACGTCATCGGCCTGCAGTGGGAAAAGGTTCACGCGGAGGCATGCCGGTGGGAGCACGTCATGAGCGACGAAGTGGAGCGGCGCCTGCTGGAGGTGCTCGACAACCCCACCACGTCGCCGTATGGCAACCCAATTCCAGGACTCGGCCTGCTGGGACTCGATCGCCCCATCGGCGATCCCGAGACGCTCATCCGGCTCACCGACGTGCCACCGGGCAGGCCCACCGCGGTCGTCGTCCGGCGTCTCGCAGAGCACGTGCAGTCCGATCTGGACGTCATCGGCCGATTGCGTGCGTTGGGCATCGTCCCGGACGCGCACGTCACAGTCGAGACCAGGCGCGGCTCGGTCACCATCACGGTGCCGGGCCATGGTGGGTTCGAGCTGGCCGAGGAGATGGCTCACGCCATCCAGGTAAGGCAGCTTCAGGAGTAGCCAGCCTCTGCTCGCCGCTGAGCCCAACGACGAAAGTCCCCGAACAGCAGCGTGTTCGGGGACCTTCGCGGTGGGCAACTAGCTGGCGAGGGCTGCCTTGAGCGCCTTCGCCGCTGCTGCGGGGTCCTCGGCGCTGTAGATGGCGCCTCCGGCGACGGCGACGTCTGCGCCTGCGTCACGGACGGCCGCGACGGTGTCCACCTTCACGCCACCGGCGATCGAGAACGGCACACCGGCGATCTTGCCGTCGTCGAGGAGGTTCTGAATCGAGTAGCCGGGCTGGGCCTGCTCGTCGAGACCCGCGTGGATCTCGACGAACGCGACACCAAGCTTGGAGACCTCGCGGGCCCGTTCGACGCGGTTCTCGACGCCGATGAGGTCGGCCACGACCCGCTTGCCGTGCTTGCGCCCCGCCTCGACGGCACCCTTGATGGTGGCGTCACCGGCAACACCGAGGACCGTGACCAGGTCAGCGCCCGCCGTGAAGGCGATGTCGGCCTCGAGGAAGCCTGCGTCAGCGGTCTTGAGGTCGGCGAAGACCTCCTTGTCCGGGTGCGCCGCCTTGATCGCGCTGATGGCGCTGAGGCCTGCGCTCTTGATCAGCGGGGTGCCGAGCTCGATGATGTCGACGTATGGCGCCACCTTGTTGGTGAGCGCCAGCGCATCGGCGGTGGTGAGCAAGTCGACCGCAACCTGCAGTTTCGTCATGTACTTCTCCTATCAATCGTGGATCTTCTTGGGTCGAGCGATGTGTCGTTTCGGAGGCGGCAGTTCCGGGTCAGCCGATGTTGGCGTGGCGTTCCCACAGCCGCTCGGCGGTCTGGTCCTCGTTGCTCCACAGCGCCAGGAACAGCGCGTCGAAGGCGAGGAGCACGGACTGCTCGAACAGGCTGCCCGCGTACTGGCGGGTGACCGATCCGCTGTGGTCCTGTTTGTCTGCCGCGGGCAGGACCAAGATCTCGTCCGCCCGAGCGGCAAGCGGCGAGCTCGGGGCCGTGGTGACGGCAAGTACCAAGGCCCCCACCTTCTTTGCGGTGTCGGCCGCGCCGACTACCGAGGCGGTGGTGCCCGAACCCGACACGGCGATCAGCACGTCTCCCTCGCCGATGGCGGGGGCGGTGACCTCGCCGGCCACGTGGACGCGGAGGCCGAGGTGCATCAGCCGCATGGCAGCCATCTGGGTGGCCAGGCCGCTGCGTCCGTTGCCGATGACGAATACCGCCCGCGCCTTGGTGATGAGCGAGCCTGCGCGGTCCCACTGCTCTGCGGCAACGGAATTGAGCAGCCGCTCGTTTTCGTCGAGCACGATGCGGCGCCCGTCACTGAATCGTGTGTCCGATTGCGGCACGGTGGCGGTCATGGTCCTCCTCGGTGTTGGCCGGTTGACTTCTGTCCCAAGAATGCCGACCCAGGGGCGCGTGGACACCCGGCCGCACGGCGAGTCCTCGCTGGCCGGTTGGCTAGTGCCGTCCGCAGCAATACTCTGAATGGGTGATAAGCGTTGAGGATTCCGTTCGGGTGCAGGTCGTCCGCTGGATGGAGATGCGGAAGGTGATGACCGGACCGCTCCCCGAGATCGCCGCCCGCCTTTCCCAATTCCTCGGGCACACATCGCACGACGCCTTGGTGATCTTCACGCGTGAATGCACCGGGCGCCCAAGAAAAGTCGCCGGAAACCGCGAGATCGTCGACCGGGTCACGATCGACGAGCTCGAAGTGATCAAGGGCTCCGTCGACCCCGGCGGTGTCCGCGACGAGGTGGCCGTACTGGCCGGTTCGCGGAGACGAATCTGGGCGGTGCGCGACAAGGCCTGCGACACCCTGCTCGTCCTCGTTCCGCGACCGTCGCAGACCGCCGCCCCCGACCTCGACGAGGTCGCGGCCGTCTTCGGGATCGTCGCGACGTCCATCCAGCATCAGGTCGCACAGGCCAGCCCCGACTATCTCGCCGAGTCGCGGGCGGCGTCGAGCGAACGCGCCCGCACCATCGTGGAATTGACCGAGGCACACGAGGCGACCCTGTCGTCCATCCTAGGAACACTCCGCTCCAACGACCTCGACGATCGCCGGTCGCGCATCACCGCCAGCGAGACGGCATCGGCGGCCCTGATCGCTCTGCGGTCCGCTGGCGCCGCTGATCGTGCCCTGTCGGAGGAAGCGGTCACCACCGCATTCGCCAGGCTGCAAGGCGAGTTGCGCCCCCTCTTGCGGCATCGGGACGTCCAGGTCGACTACGTCGACCCCCCAGCCGACGGGCGGCCGCTTCCCGGTGAGGTGGCGCACGCGGCACGGGCGATGGTGCGCACCATCGTGCTGGCCTTCGACGCTCAACCGGAACTGACCCGATTGCGGATCGCGTGGGACTGCGGCGGTGACAACGTCTTGATCGAGATCCGTGACGGCGGCCCCGGCACCATCGACGCAGGCGCCCTGACGCTCCAACTGTCGGGGCGTCTCCGCACCCTGCGCGGTCAGATCGAGATCGAGTCGATTGCTGGGTGGGGAAGCAAAGTCATGCTGACCATCCCGCTCGACCCACCCGCGGCTCGCCCCGACGAGGGCCTTCTGTCCGCCCTGAATCCCCGTGAACTCGAAGTCCTCGGGCACCTCGCGGTCGGCAAGCGCAA
>NZ_JBEVLO010000235.1:0-3631 GCF_040509115.1 Mycobacterium sp.
GCACCGTGTCCAGATCGCGGTCTTACCCAGCGAGCTAACGGTGAAGGGCGCGCAGCCGACGCTGGGCCAACGGCCAATTGTGCTGCGCCAACGCACTGACGACCCTCGCCTTCGCCGTGGCATCGCCAGCGGTAGCACGGTTGATGTGCTGGCCCGCATTAAGCCTGTCCATCAGGTCGATGAGGATGTCGAAAAACAAGCACAGAACCGGGTTTTCCGTTGCATGAACCAACGACAACTGCAATGCAACAACACCTTTAGACTCGGCATCTTGGAGTTCATGGATGGTTTTTGAGTCGCTGGGCCAGGCTGCGCGGCCCAAGATCTCGACCGCACCGAGCGCGATCGCATCGCGAACGACGTCCAGGTCGTGCGCCGTAGTGCCTCGGAAACTCAGGTAGACCGAGGAAGCTTCGATGCCAGCACGCTGATCAGGTCGCATCACGACCAGCCCGCCTCCTGGTCCACGCCGTGTCATGGCCACCGAATGGATCTCCAGTAGGCGGATTGCCGCGCGCAGGACCGCACGTCCCACACCATAGGTAGTCATCAGTTCCGGTTGGGAGCCCAGAACCTCTCCGGTGGGCCAACCTTGACGGGTGATGTCATCGAACATGCGTCCCGCAAGCTGCTCGGCCAGTGTTGCATTAGGTCCTGCCGGCGAGTCCCGAAAGCGCGGTCCCCGGCGCGGTGCGCGGTGCGCGGGATCGTGGGCCAGGATCGTGGTGACTGCGTCGAGATGATCGCTCATACGTACCCGTGCCAGAGCGCTGTCACCAGAAGCGACCGCATCCGCGATGGCACGGTGGGAGCCGATGGCGTCGGCTTGTAGTTCAGCGACGACCGCCGGTACAGGGGCCCGCCATGGTGCGCGGACATAGCGTTCAGTCATTACGCCTAGGACGTCGGTGAGCAGCGCAACGACCGGGTTGGCGCAGTGGTCGCCGACCCACTTGTGGAAAGGGTCGGCGCGCCTGCTTTCTTCGGCAGCGTCGTTTCGTAGAAGAAATCGGAGCTCTGCGACATCGTCCTCGGACACGTGACGTGCAACCAGTTCAGCGGCCAACGGCTCCAGCACCGTTCGTGCCTGCAGAATGTGGGCGGTGCTGGTATCGATGAATTCCAGGTAGACAATCAACGCATTGATGGCCGACCGCCCGTCCGGGGCCTCGACTATCAGGCCGCCGTTGGGCCCGCGGCGCATGCGAGCGACCTGCCGATGCTCGAGTATCCGTACGGCTTCACGAAAAACAGTTGCACTGACGTCAAATCGACGCCGTAGGACAGGTTCAGAGCCAAGAAGTGTGCCAACGGGCCAGCCGGCAGCTACAACTTCGGCCTCGAGACTACGGGCGATGCGCGCAGCGAGGGAGTCCGCCGATCCGTGCGGACTCGGTCCACGATCGATGCTGCCAGTGGTCATTTCGGCTTTGAATGCTACGTTGCGGCGCGGAGTGTTCGCTGCACCGGCGGCGGCTGACACCATCCATCACGCCCCGACAGGGCGGCCCGGCCGAACTACTGGGCGTGGCCAGCTTTGGCTTCGGCATCACGGGTGAGGCCCGCCGCCAGGATCAATTCCTCGTGCACTTCGAACCACACAGTGTGATAGGAGTCGATGATCGGACGCGTCAGCCAGGTTGTCTCGCCTGCTTTCACCTTCGCCAGGGCTGACGCCAGCTTGGCGGAATACGATTCAAGCCGCGGGATTTCGGCGGCGACCGCAGCGAGGATGGGCAATACACGTTGATGTATACCGTCCAAGCCGCTAAGTACATTGCCGTCGTATTCTGGGTCGTCGTGAGTGTTGGGCTCCCCGTTCCGCAGTTGCCAATCGGAGACCAGCGCTTTGAAATCGCCGTTCACACTGCGGAAATCCTCGTAGGCGGCGGCCAACGCGTCGGTATCGATAGCCGACCGTTCGTCGGCGAGTAATTGGGCTAGTCTCGCCCGGCCCTCGGGGGTGATCTTGATGGTCTTGCCCGCGGCAAGCAATCCTGCCTCGTGCAGCGGCGCAACGGCAGACGCGATGTCCGCGTTGTTCACACCGGTCGTCGCGGCGAGGTCGGAATCAGAGACCCGGCCCTTCAGCCGGACCGCCTGCAGCAATGTCAGCTCATCCATCACGTGCCTTTCTCAGTAGTTGACCTTAGGTGTGGTCAGCCGATCACATCGCGCACTTTGATCGATTCCAGTCCGCGCAGCAGCAAGTCACGGGCGATGTCCATGTGGCGACGCCAGTGGGCCTCGGCCTCGTCGGCGTCACCAGCCCTGACGAGTTCGATCAGAAGCTGATAGGACCGCACAAGCTGGTCGTAGTGGGCTCGGGGAACCTGGCGGCGCTCGCTGATCGCCGCTTCGGTGTGCCGCTCGGTGATCTCATGCAGCATTCCGGCGATCATGCCCAAAGTCGAGTTCCCCGACAGTTCCACCAGCCGCCGATGAAAGCGGGCAGACGCCTCGGCAAGTCGTCCTTCACGGAAGGCGGCCGGGATGGCGGTGGCGAGCATATCCTCCAACTCAGCGATGGCCGCCGTGCTGCCCCGTTGCGCCAGCAGCCGGGCCGCGAGTGGCTCGATGCCCGACCGGGCGACCATGACCTGGGCAATGCTCGCGCCGGACAACTCCAGCAAGAGGCCGGCTGGCCGGGCCACGATCTCTGCTCCTGGGACGCGGATCCGGGCCCCGGTGCGCGAGCCACGTCGAACCTCAACCAGTCGTTCGGACTCCAGCACCCGTACCGCTTCGCGCAGTGTCGGTCTGCTCACCCCGAACTGGCTGATCAATTCGGCTTCGTGGGGAAGGAAATCGCCTTCTTTGAGTTGGCCATCGACGATCATGCGACGCAGTGTGCGGGCTACCAACTCAGCGGTCTTGAGGGGTCGGACGGCAGGTGCCGTTGGTGCGCTGTCGTCTTGGGCGGCCATTAAAACCGACGGGGTGGTGTCAGTCACGGTCCTCCAATTAGACGATGGATCGCGGCCCGGCGATATAGTTGTTGAACTCAGTAAACCATGCGCTGGTCAGCGCGACTGGCCCAGTTCTCGCATGAGCCCGATGGCGGCCATGTCGTACTGCGCCTTACGGCGTGGACTAACCAAGAAGGCCGGCGGTGCCATGAACGCGGTGTCCGGCAGCCGTTTTCTGGCGGCCAGCATCTCGGCGGCCTGTGTCGAATTGCCGCAGACCGCGATGGAGTTCAGCATGTCGTCTGTGACGTGATTAGCGATCGCTTTGGGGTGGCTGCTGCGGAAGGTGGCGCGGATCGCCGCCACTTCGTCGTGCCACCCGTGTAGCTCAACAAGTGAGTCGTAGGTCTTGACTGTGAGGTAAAAAGCGATCTGAAGTTTGGCATCTGAGATCGCACGTTGCGGGTCCTCGTCGTCTATGGCGGTGATCAACCACCCCCAGCGTCGGAGCAAGTCGGCATCACGCCCGGTTTCGCGCGCGCCACGCGAAAGTTCGGCGTCGACCACCTCGCTCCACCAACGATCGGTAAAGACGCCGTGTCCGAGTACCCCGTCGGCGCTGCGACCCGCCGTTCGCAACATAATCCGGTTGAAGGCACCAATCAGAATCGGGACGTCGAGGCGACCGAATACCGGTGCGCGAATGTCGGCCGCGATTTGGT
>NZ_JBEVLO010000236.1:0-12820 GCF_040509115.1 Mycobacterium sp.
CAGATCAGGCACGGTGGAGGCGCTCCTCCAGCTCGCTCAGCAGCTCGCGCAGGCGGGCCGACTCGGCGGTGAACGGCGGGCTCGGGGCCAGGCGGGTCGGGTTCGGGCGCACCACGAACGACACGAGCCAGCCCAGCGGCTGGTTGTCGGCCAGCGCGGTGCGGGGCTCGTCGTCGCCCGCCCACTCCCCCACGTCGAGCAGCAGCTCGGTGACCAGCTCCAGCTGGGAGGGGTCGACGTCCAGGGTGCCCTCGGCGATGTCGTCCACCAGGCCGGGCAGCACGTAGTGGTTGAGGGGGTCGACCTCGACCTCCAGCTCCCCCACCGACGCCTGCTCGACGACCTCGGTCCACGTGGAGACCGCGGCGAGGTCGTTGTCCTCGGTCTCGTCCCCGGCCAGCCAGCGGGCGAGGGCCCGCTCGCTGCCGAACACCTCGATCGTGCCGCCCGAGCCGAGGAAGATCGGCTTGTCGTCGAGGTAGCAGCGCAACGTGTAGTAGGTGCCGCCCCGGGTGAGGAGGCGGATCGGGTCGATGCCGACGTTTGCCCAGAAGTCCTCGTCGTCGCCGAGGACCTGTGCGGTGGCCTGGGCGGCCAGGGCGTCTTCCTCCCCGTCGGTGTCGACCTCGCCCTCGATGATCGCCTCGTCGGAGTCTCCGTCGGAGTCTTCGTCGGCGTCCTCGGTCTCGTCGACCTCCGGCGCGGGCTCGGCGAGTTCGACCTCGGCCTTCTCGGACGCCGCGGCGTCGACGTCGGGGGTGGACACGATGGCGTCGATGGCATCGATGACGCCGTCCCAGCTGCGGCCGATCACGCCCTCGATCTCGGCCCAGCGCTTCCGGCCGACGCGGCCGTCAAACGCCTCGAGGCCGCCGCCGAGCGAACCCAGGACGGGGTTGCCGTTGAAGAACTTCGCGACGGCGGTCAGGTCGCACACCGATCCGATGGCCTGCACGACGGCCAGTGCGCGCAGGAGTTGCCCGACGGACTCTCCGGTGGGCTTCTCCGCCACGATCTCTGGCACGCCGATCAGGTCGTGCTGCTGCTCGTCGTCGGGTTCGAGGCTGTGGGCGTTCGCCCCCGTCAGGGCGGGCCAGGCCGGGTGATCGGCAAGGTCGTTGTCGGAGCTGGTCCGGACGAATCCGACCAGGTCGGCGACCGACTCGAACGCGTACAGGTCATCGTCCTTGCCCAGGAACGCCTGCCACTCGTCGTCTTCGTCCCGCCAGGAGGGAGCCCACAGTGTGTAGAGATCGCCATTGGTCAGCCCGAGACGCACCGGCACGATGTCAGCAGCCATGCGGCACAGCCTAACGACGCTGCACGAGTTGGTTGCCAGGCGGTCGGAGACCCGGTCGGCCCCAATGCGGCAGGATTGACGCCAGCATGACCGAGAACGACGGAACGTCAACGACCAGCCGGCGCCGCCACGTCGTTCGACTGGTGTTGTTCGTCGTGTTCCTGGCCGGGTTGTTCTATCTGTTCACGGTCGCACGGGTGGTCGACGTCGACGACGTACGAAGCGCGGTGGCGGCGACGGGTCCACTCGCACCGTTGACGTACGTGGCGGTATCCGCGACGCTCGGCGCGATCCTCGTTCCCGGACCGATCCTGGCGGCGGGAAGCGGTGTCCTGTTCGGGCCGCTGCTCGGCACCTTCGTCACCCTCGGCTCGGCGATCGGCACCGCGGTCATCACCAGCCTCATCGGTCGGCGGGCCGGTCGCGACAGTGCCCGCGCGCTGATCGGGGAGCGCCGGGCCGACCGCCTGGACGCGCAGATCCGCCGAGGCGGACTGTGGGCAGTGGTGGGGCAGCGGTTCGTGCCTGGCATCTCCGACGCCCTGGCGTCGTACACGTTCGGTGCGTTCGGAGTTCCGTTGTGGCAGATGGCCGTTGGCGCGTTCATCGGATCAGCGCCGCGCGCGTTCGTGTATACGGCGCTCGGGGCGTCGATCGGCGATCTGTCGGCGCCGCTCGCCTACACAGCGATCGGAGTGTGGTGCGTGACGGCCGTCATCGGGGCCTTCGCCGCGCACCGCGGCTACCGGCACTGGCGGGGACGCGACGACGTGCCCGCCGCGGAACCGACCGATTGAGCCCGCTCAGGTCCGGGCGAAGTACCGCCTGCCATCGACGGCCAGCCGGCCGAAGGCCAGCTTCAGCACCGGGGCCAGCGGCTTGAACGGCAGCGCGAACCCCGCCTTGGGTTCGATGGCCACGGTCCAGGTGAACCGGGTGGTCTCCCCGTCGGTGCCCTCCGGTTCGACGACGTAGTCCTCGGCGAAGTGTCGAAAGATCGGAAGGCTCGCCTCGTAGACGGCGAACGAGTTGCGGTGCTCTTCATCCCGGTGCCCTTCATCCCAGCGGAAGTAGCGTTCCCGGACCTTGATCGCGCCAGGCGCCAGGGCGACCTCGCGGGTGGTGCCGACGCCAAACGGGCGGGGGCTCAACCAATTCACCGAGGTGACGGTCGCGCTCCAGTCGGCCAGCGACCCGTCGGAGGTCAGGGATTCCCACACCTTCGCAGGCGGAGCCTCGAAGCGCGTCGAGTAGCGGAACAGGTGTGGTGCGGACGTGAAGAAGCCTTCGTCGACCGGTTCGACCGGATGCCAGCGCGTCATGGGCACCAGCATGCCAAACGGCGTGCGGTCACGGCGCCCAGTCACCGTTGAGCGACTCGATTCGGTCGAGGTTGTCCTCGGCCCAGGCCCGGAGCGCACCAAGGGGTTCGGAGACGCTGACGCCGAGCTCGGTCAGCTGGTATTCGACTCGTGGCGGCACCTCGGGATAGATCGTCCGCGTCACCAACGACGCGGCCTCCAGACGGCGCAGGGTCTGGGTGAGCACCTTCGCGCCGACGCCGGGCAGAGCGGTCTGCACTGCCGTGAAGCGCAGCGCACCGCGATCGTCGAGAAGACCGATGATCAGCGCGGACCACTTGTTGGCCAGCAGGTCGAGCAGCGACCGGCACGGGCAGGTCGCCGAGTAGACGTCGTGCTGATCGTGGCGACCGCTCGGGCACCTCGTTGCCATGTGGCTCCTCAGTGGTGTGACCTTCAATCCTTTCGGTTGGATCGTAATGGCTCACGGGCGGGATGAGGCGGTGTCGTCAAGAGTGGGATGTCCCTTCCGAGTCAGGGGCCACGACCATGCCGCCCGCCACCTGCACTGCTTTCCACGAGGGAAGTGATCGACCTTGCAGGACACTGGGGTACCGGCGCTAGCATCGCGGAGGTCGGAGCCTCTGCCCGACAAGACCCCCCAAATACATAGGACGACAACGGACATGACCACGATGACAGCAGTCGGCTCGTACGCTGCATTGCCGATCGACTCTCCCGATGCACTCAAGGACATCGTGGTTCCCCTGCCCGAAGTGTTGCCGCGGGACGTCCTGGTCCGGGTCGAAGCCGTCTCGGTGAACCCGGTCGACGTGAAGCGGCGCTCGAGCATGACATCGTCGGCCGAGCCGACGATCCTCGGTTTCGACGCCGCGGGTGTGGTGCACGCCGTCGGATCCGCGGTGACGACGCTGTCGGTCGGAGACAAGGTCTGGTACGCGGGTGACATCACTCGCCAGGGCAGCAATTCCGAGTTTCAGGCCGTCGACGAGCGCATCGTCGCCCGCAAACCGGCTTCGTTGACGTTCGCCGAGGCCGCGGCGCTTCCCCTCACCACGATCACGGCGTGGGAGACGCTGTTCGAGCGGTTCGGTATGAATGGGGAAACGCGGGGGGACCTGCTCGTCGTGGGTGCGGCCGGCGGCGTCGGCTCGGTGATGATCCAACTGGCCAAGAAGCTCACCGGTGTGCGGGTGATCGGCACCGGCAGTCGTGACGATTCACGACAGTGGGCCGTCGACATGGGCGCCGACGTCGTGATCAACCACCACCATCTTCGTGACCAGGCTCTCGACGTCGCACCCGACGGCGTGGACTTCGTGTTCTCCCCGCACTCCGCAGGCAACGTCGGGATCTACGCAGAGATCATCCGGCCGTTCGGCCACGTCACCGCCATCGACGAACCCGAGGGGCTGGAATTGGTGGTGCTCAAGGAGAAGAGCATCGCGTGGCACTGGGAGCTGATGTTCACCCGTTCGATGTTCGGCTATGACATGGAGTCTCAAGGGCGACTGCTCGCCGAGGCCGCCAGGATGGTCGATGCCGGAGAGCTCAGGACGACGCTCACGTCGGCCATCAAGGGCTTCGACGCCGAGGGACTGCGCGAGGCGCATCGATTGGTCGAATCCGGTCGAATGGTCGGCAAGGTCGTCGTGCATCGGTGAATCGACGAGTCGTGCCGACAGTCACACCGTAGGACGCCAGAACCCCTGAAATCCTTGACCCGCATTCGACGTCCGGATCGCCGATAGCTTGACGGGCGAGCCCGCTTCGATCATCTGCCCGTTGCCAACGATCATCGCCACGTGCCCGTCCCAGACGGCCAGGTCACCAGGGCGCAAGGCGTTTCGGCCGACCTCCATCCCGATGTCCTGCTCCTGGGCCAACCGCGGAAGGTCAAGGCCCGCTTCGTGATACGCCCACTGGGTAAGACCACTGCAATCCAGCCCAACGCCTGGCGTGGTGCCACCCCAATCGTAGGGAACGCCCAGCTGGGTCAACGCATGCCGGACCGCGCTTGCCGCAACGGCGTTGGGTGCCGTGGCGGTGCTCCCGTCGGGCAAGTTCACCGCAACACCGCTGCCGAACATGCCGGGGTCGGCCGTCGGGGCGGCTTCGGCCCGGTCGCCCGACGGCGCGTCGGGGCGAAGTGCCGGGAGGCTGGCAAGACTTGCGGGTATCAACCCGGATGATGCCGACCCGAGACCGGAGCCCGATGCCGGCCCCGGTCCCGAGCCCAGCCCGCCGAATCCGGCGGGTGTCGTGGGCGTAGGTGCGGGTGTCGTGGGCGTAGGTGCGGTGGTGGAGTGGGTGACCGCGGCCGCCCGCGCGTCCAATTCGGCACGAAGCTCGTCGACGACCCGCTCGGCGTCTGCGAGTGCGCGGCGCGCCTCGGCCACCAGTTGGTCGGCGACGCCGGGGTCGGGCAGCCGAGCCTCGAGTGCTGCGGTGCGCGCCTCGAACTCCTCGACGATCTCGCGCAACCTCGAACGCGCCCGGGCGACGGCGTCCGCCGCACCTGCCGCCGCCCGCCCGAGCTGGTCGGTGCGGCCCGCCATGGCCTGGACGGCGTCGACGGTCGCCCTGGTGAAGTCCGATGCCGCGTCACCGCCCTCGCCCGCCCACTGCGTCCGCTGCCAAGAGGCGCCCGCCGCGACGCCGACCTGGGCCAGGGCGTCGCGAATACCGGGTAGGGCGGCGGGCGCGTCCAACGATCCCGATCCCAGCGACGCTTGCACGGCCCGGATCTGTGCGATCAGTCCGGCCGCGAACGAACTCACGCTCACACCGTGTGCGTCGAGATCGCCTGCCCCGTGGTGGCTTCGGCGTCGCGATAGGTTTCGGCGGCCGTGGCCGCGGTGGATCTTGCCGTGGCCAACCGATCGGCGAGCCACCGCACCCGCCCCGCCTCCTCCACCAACGCGGCGTTCAGGGTGGTGAGGAAGGCGGCGCCCACGGCGCCGAAGGCGTCGGCGGAGGACTGTGCGGCGGTCAGGTCAGCTGCGACGGCGGCGAGATCGTCGGCGTGGCGGTGCTGGGCGGTCGAGAAGACGTGGATGTCGGACGTGTCGGCGAGCATGCGGTTATGACGGGCGCGAGCGCCCCGCGGTTCCATACACGTATCCGACGCGGGTTCATTGACGTCTCCGACGTGGGTTCATACACGTCTCCGACGTCGCGGTCCATTAGGGTTCGAGCGCATGGACGTCCGCGTTGTCGATCATCCCCTTGCCGCCGCGCGGCTGACCACGTTGCGCGACGAGCGCACCGACAACGCCGGCTTTCGGGCGGCGTTGAACGACCTGGCGTTGATGCTCGTCTACGAGGCCACCCGTGACGCCGCCAGCGAACCCGTGCCGATCCGCACGCCGCTGACCGAGACCGTCGGGTCGCGGCTGGCGGCCCCGCCGCTGCTGGTGCCGGTGTTGCGCGCGGGTCTCGGCATGGTCGAGAGGGCGCATCAACTGATCCCCGAGGCCAAGGTCGGCTTCGTCGGGGTCGCCCGCGACGAGGAGACCGCCCTACCGACGCCGTATCTGGAGTCGCTGCCAGAGGACCTGAGCACGACGCCCGTGATGGTGTTGGATCCCATGTTGGCCACCGGCGGGTCGATGGCGCACACCCTGGGGTTGCTGTACGCGCGCAACGCCGTCGACGTCACCGCCGTCTGCGTGGTGTGCGCACCGGAAGGCATTGCGGCACTTGAGAAGGTGGCTCCCGAGCTACGCCTCTACACCGCGGCGATCGACGACGGCCTCAACGACGTCTCCTACATCGTCCCCGGCCTTGGCGACGCGGGGGACCGTCAATTCGGTCCGCGCTGAAGCAGATCGACCACGTCGGCCATCAACCCGTCGAGTAGTGCGTTCGCCTCCGCAGAGGCAACCTCGACGTCGTCGCGCCGGGGCAGGTGAATCTCCAGGTATGCCTTGACCTTTGGCTCGGTTCCCGATGGTCGGACTGCGACCCGCACGGTCTCACCGGCGTAGAGGATGGCATCGGTTCGCTGCTGACCGCGGCGGTCCAACAGGTCTTCCACGGCAATCGCTTCGCCGCCCAGCCGGTCGGGTGGCGCTGCCCGCAGCCTGTCCATCAGCGTGGCATTGGCAGGCACCGAGACCGCGGCGCTGACGTGCACGCCGTGCCGCAGAGCGAGCGCGTCGAGAGCGTCGGTGAGCGTGCGTCCATCGGCGCGCAGAGCCGAGACCAGGTCACACGCGAGGATCGCCGCGCTGATGCCGTCCTTGTCGCGTACCGCGGCTGGGTCGACGCAGTGGCCGATGGCCTCCTCGTAGGCGTAGACGAGCGTGCTGCCCGCCATCCCGGCGTCAGCGCGGGCCAGCCACTTGAACCCGGTCAGGGTCTCGACGTGCTGGGCGCCGTGGTGGGCGGCGATCGACGCCAGCATTCGGGACGACACGACGGTGCTGGCCACCACGCTGCTGGCCATCACCTCGCCGGGGTCGATCTGCGAGAGTACGTAATCGCCGAGTAGCCAACCAGTTTCGTCACCAGACAGCATGCGCCAGCCCGTAGCCGTCGGGATGCCGACCGCGCATCGGTCCGCGTCGGGATCCAATGCGATCGCAATCTCGGCGTCGACGTCGGCGGCCAAGGCCAACAACAGGTCGGTCGCGCCGGCTTCCTCGGGGTTGGGGAACGCGACGGTGGGGAAGTCGGGATCGGGATCGAACTGCTCGCCGACGGCATGGACGTCGGTGACGCCGGCCATCCGCAGGGCGAGTAGGGCCACTTCGCCGCCGACCCCGTGCATCGCCGTCAACGCGACCCGGACGTCGCCGGTGGCGCGGCGCACACTGGCGGCGCGCCGGACGTACTGGTGGACGAGATCGGTGTTGGCGGGTGTCACCTCCTCGCGGGCGATCTCGGAGGGCGCCCGTCCCATCGCCGCTTCGATCTCGCGGTCGGATGGCGAGACGATCTGCAGGCCTCCGTCCAGATACACCTTGTAGCCGTTGTCGGCGGGCGGATTGTGTGATGCGGTGATCTGCACGCCCGCCGCTGCCCGCGTGCCCCGCGTGACGAAGGCCACCACTGGCGTCGGTGCGGGGTCGGGGAGCAAGACGACGGAAAAGCCCTCGGCGGCAAAGACTTCTGCGGTCGCCAGCGCGAAGTCGTCGGAGTTGTGCCGCGCGTCGCGCCCGACGACGACCGTCGACCCGCCGAGGCAGCGGTCCTTCAACACGCTGGCGACGGCCCACGTCGCGGTCGTCACGGTATCGACGTTCATGCCGCCGGGGCCGTCGCGCATCGGTCCGCGCAAGCCTGCGGTCCCGAACGTCAGGCGTTGTTCCGTCATGGCGCTCATTGTGCGGTGCGGTTCGCCGGAATCCCACGTTCGGTGGTCTTCGCGTACGCGCTCATTCACGCTCGTCGCCGTCGGCGAGCTTCCTGAGCACCGGTGCGACGAGCATCAGCAGGTTGAACTCGAGTTCTGTCAACGTCTCCCGCATGGCGGCGTTGAGCCACTCGTCGCGTTCGGCGCGGTCGGCCTCCAGCAGGGCCACGCCGTCGGCGGTGGCCTCGATGAGTTGGCGGCGACGGTCTTCGACGTCGGTGCGGCGGGCCACCAAGCCGCGGGACTCCAGATGGTTGATCCCGTCGGTGAGGGATTGGACGCGCACGTGCATGCGGGCGGCGAGTTCGGCCGGGGTGGTGACGCCCGTCCGGATCACTTCGCCGAGCACCTGCTGCTGGTTGACGGTGAGGCCGTTGTCGCTGCGGTGACGACGAAGTTGCCGGGTCAGCGCCATGATCGACTCTCGTAGCTCGGTCGCGGTGGCAGTGTTTGCGCCCATTACCAAGTTATACCTTGGTAATAATGTGATGAACATCGGTTTGTGCACATCTAATTGCAAGCGCATACTTGTCATTGTGTGGAAGTGGGCATTGCTGGTCGTCGTGACGGTCGCCGTCACCCTGCCGCTGAACGCCATCGGCGTCCCCTCTGCGGCGCTCTTCGCGGCGCTCATCGTGGGTATCGTGCTGGCGCTGCTGTCGCTGGCTCCGGCCGCCATGCCCCGCAAGGCGGGCCTCGCCGCGCAAGGCGTCCTTGGCGTCTACATCGGCACCATGGTCCATCGCGACGCCCTCACCGCGCTGGGGTCCGACTGGCCCATCGTGCTCACCGTCGCCCTGGCAACCCTGGCCCTTAGCGTCATTGCGGGCGCTCTACTCGGCCTCCACCGGGACATCAGCCCGCTGACCGGATCGCTCGCGCTCGTCGCGGGCGGCGCGTCGGGACTGGTCGCGATCGCGCGCGAACTGGGCGGCGACGATCGCGTCGTCGCCGTCGTGCAGTACTTGCGGGTCGCGCTCATCACCGCGTCGATGCCCGTCGTCGTGGCGCTGGTCTACCACGCCGAGAAGTCCGGAAACGCAGCCCCTCCCGCGCATAGTGACGCGGCGCCTTGGTATCTCAGCGTGCCCATGATGATCGTCGTCGTACTCGTCGGCATCACGGCGGGTCGCCTGGTCCGGATGCCCGGCTCGGGTCTACTCGGGCCGATGGCACTGACCATCGCCTTGGAGTTGACCGGGACGTCGTTCGGAATGTCGGTCCCGCTGCTCCTGGTGCAGGTCGGCTACGCGGTGATCGGGTGGCAGGCGGGCGTTGCGTTCACGAAGGAGTCCATCCGTGGGATCGGTCGGGCGTTGCCGGTTGCGCTCGCGCTCATCGTCGTGCTCAACGTCGCCTGCGCGGGACTGGGCATCCTGCTGGCCCACGTCAGCGGGATCAGTCCGCTCGAGGGTTATCTGTCGACGAGCCCCGGCGGCGTCTACGCGGTGCTGGCCACCGCGGTGGAGACGGGCTCCAACGTCACCTTCATCGTCGCTGCGCAGGTGGTCAGGGTGCTGCTCATGCTCTTCGCCGCGCCGCTGATGGCGCGCGGATTCGTCAAGCTCACGGAGCGCTACGGCGCCAGGCGGGCCAGCACCTCGGAAAGCAGGGAACCCATCCGCGTGGCCGACTGACGACCGGCCGCCAGCACCTCGACGTGGCTGAGTGGCTCGCCGGTCATGCCCGCGGCCAGATTCGTCACCAGCGACAACCCCAACACCTCGGCTCCCGCGGCCCGCGCGGCGATCGTCTCGTGCACCGTCGACATGCCGACCAGATCGGCGCCGATCGTGCGCAGCATCCGGATCTCCGCGGGTGTCTCGTAGTGCGGGCCCGGCAGCCCCGCGTACACCCCTTCGGCCAACGTGGGGTCGACGTCACGGGCCAAGGCCCGCAGCCGCGGTGCATAGGCGTCGACGAGATCGACGAACTGGGCGCCGACCAGCGGAGAGCGCGCCGTCAGATTGAGGTGGTCGCTGATCAACACCGGCTGCCCGACGGCGTAGTCCTCGCGGAGTCCGCCTGCGGCGTTGGTCAGCACCACGGTCCCAACGCCCGCGGCGCAGGCGGTCCGCACCGGATGGACGACGTGGCGCAGGTCGTGACCCTCGTAGGCGTGAATCCGGCCGAGTAGCACCAGGACTCGGGTGGCGCCGATTTGCACCGCCAGGACCTGGCCGCCGTGCCCTGCAGCCGTCGGCGGGGTGAAACCCGGAAGGTCGGCCATGGGGACGACGGCGGTCGGCTCGCCGAGCTCGGCTGCCGCGGGCGCCCAGCCGGAGCCGAGCACGACGGCAACGTCGAAGGAGTCGACGCCGGTGCGCGCCAGGAGGTCGGCAGCGGCAGCGTCGGCGACGGCCTGCGGATCGGATGGCGCACTGGTCACGAGGAGGCACTCTAGTGGGGCGATGAGCGCTCGCGCGAAGAGCAGATGGACGGTGAGATACTTCTTCGATGCCCACTGCCACCGCGTCGACGACCGTCGAGGACGTAGTCCAGCGACGTCGTGGCGATCTGATCGAGCTGTCTCACTCGATTCACGCTGAACCCGAGCTGGCGTTCGCCGAGCACCGCAGCTGCGCCAAGACCAAGGCCTTGGTGGCCGAGCGGGGCTTTCAGATGACTGCGGCGCCAGGCGGGCTGGACACCGCGTTCCGCGCCGACTTCGGTAGCGGCTCGTTGGTCGTGGGCGTGTGCGCGGAGTACGACGCGCTGCCCGAGATCGGCCATGCCTGCGGGCACAACATCATCGCCGCCTCCGCGGTCGGCGCGGCGCTGGCGTTGGCCGAGGTCGCCGACGAGCTGGACCTCACGGTCGTTCTCTTCGGTACGCCCGCGGAGGAGGCGGGCGGGGGCAAGGTCTTGATGCTGGAGGCAGGCTGTTTCGACGACGTGGCAGCGACGGTCATGCTGCACGCCGGGCCGTTGGACATCGCCAGGGCGAGATCGCTGGCGCTGTCCCAGGTCGCCGTTCATTACGTGGGACGCGAAGCGCACGCGGCCGTCGCCCCGTACCTCGGACTCAACGCGGCCGACGCGATCACCGTCGCCCAGGTGGCGATCGGCCTGTTGCGTCAGCAATTCGCACCCGGCCAGATGGCGCACGGCATCGTGACCAACGGCGGCGATGCCACCAACGTCATCCCAGCCAGCACCGAATTGCACTACACGATGCGGGCCAACGATGCGGGCTCACTACGCGAACTGGAGACCAGGATGTCGGACTGCTTCCTCGCCGGCGCGGTCGCCACGGGATGTGGCCACGAAGTCGAGACGACGGAGCCGTCCTACCTGGAGCTGACGCCCGACCAATGGTTGGCCGACGTCTTCCGCGCCGAGATGGTGCGGTTTGGCCGCGCTCCCGTCTCCGTGGAAGTCGAGTCGGCGTTCCCGCTGGGAAGTACCGACATGGGCAACGTCACCCAGTTCATGCCTGGCATCCACCCCGTGGTCGGCATCGACGCCGGGGGCGCCTCGATCCATCAGCCGGGGTTCACCCAGGCTGCGGCAGGTCCCAGCGCCGACACCGCCGTCGTCGAGGGAGCGATCATGTTGGCGCGCACGGTCGTCGAGCTCGCCGAGACCCCCGCGGAGCGCGACCGCGTGCAGAGACTGAAGGCGGAGCGCGCATGAGCAGCATCGGTGACTACACCCAGACGTGGCTGGCCGCGCACTACGACGACCTGGTGTCCTGGCGCAGGCACATTCACCAGCACCCCGAGCTCGGTCGGCAGGAATTCGAAACCACGCAGTTCGTCGCGTCGCATCTGGCCGACGCGGGACTCAACCCGAAGGTGCTGCCCGGCGGCACGGGTTTGACGTGTGACTTCGGCCCGGAGGACGTCCCGCGGGTGGCGCTGCGCGCCGACATGGACGCGCTGCCGATGGCTGAGCGGACGGGAGCGTCCTACGCGTCGCTGGTTCCGAACGTCGCGCACGCCTGCGGACACGACGGGCACACGTCGGTGCTGCTCGGCGCGGGCCTGGCCTTGGCGTCGGTGCCGGAGCTGCCGGTCGGCGTCCGACTGGTCTTCCAACCCGCCGAGGAGCTGATGCCCGGCGGCGCCATCGATGCCATCGCCGCGGGAGCGCTCAACGGGGTGTCGCGCATCTTCGCGTTGCACTGCGATCCGCGGCTCGCCGTGGGCAGGGTCGCCATCCGGCCTGGCCCGATCACCTCGGCCGCCGATCAGGTGGAGATCACGCTGCACTCGCCAGGTGGGCACACCTCGCGGCCGCACCTCACCGGAGACCTGGTGTATGCGCTGGGGACGCTCATCACGGGTGTGCCCGGGGTGCTGTCGCGGCGGGTGGATCCACGCGACAGCACGGTCATGGTGTGGGGCGCGGTCAACGCAGGCGTGGCTGCCAACGCCATCCCGCAGGCCGGAACCGTTGCAGGCACCATCCGGACGGCCAGCCGCGAGGCGTGGTTGGCCATGGAGGACCTCATCCGCGAAATCGCCTCGTCGCTGCTGGCGCCGCTGCAGGTGGAGTACAGCGTGCACTACCGCCGCGGTGTGCCCCCGGTGGTCAACGAGGAGGTGTCGACACGCATCTTCACGCACGCGATCGAGGCGATCGGACCCGACGTGCTGACCGACACCCGGCAGTCCGGGGGTGGTGAGGACTTCTCCTGGTATCTGGAGGACGTGCCCGGCGCCATGGCCCGGCTGGGCGTGTGGTCGGGCAGCGGGCGGCAACTGGATCTGCATCAGCCGACGTTCGATCTTGACGAGCGGGCGCTGGGCGTCGGCGTCCGCGTGTTCGCCAACCTCGTCGAGCAGTCGGCCGGGCTCTAGCTTCGAATGCGAGAAGGGCACCCCGTTTCGGGGT
>NZ_JBEVLO010000237.1:0-3962 GCF_040509115.1 Mycobacterium sp.
CTTCCAGCGAGCGGTAGCCGCCGCCTTGGATCTCAGAGTAGTGGACGAAGACATCCGGGGAGCCGTCGTCGGGGGCGATAAAGCCGAAGCCCTTTTCGCTGTTGAACCATTTCACAGTTCCCTGTGCCATACTTTTTTACTTCTTTCATCAGACGCGGATGTGTCTTACACCCGCGGAGAAGTCTACTGCACAAACCGCCGCTCATCTCACTAAAACGGCAGCGAGAATTCTGCATTGATTTTTCGGTCGAACATGTGTTCGACTAAGGCATGCGCTGGGATGATCAGGGGATCGGCGTCGATGACGGTGCACTG
Organism: Mycobacterium sp.; assembly: GCF_040509115.1. GTDB lineage: Bacteria > Actinomycetota > Actinomycetes > Mycobacteriales > Mycobacteriaceae > Mycobacterium. The sequence continues at coordinate 316 of NZ_JBEVLO010000237.1, forward strand.
CCGGGTTTGCAACGCATCGGCCTGGTGCGTTCGGTGCGTACACCGCAGTTCGAGGGCATCACCTTCCATGAAATTCTGTGCAAGTCGGCGCTCAACAAGGTGCCCAACGCGGCGAACCTGCCATTCAAGTTCACGGTCAACGGCTATCGCGGATGCAGCCACGCGTGCCGATATTGCTTCGCGCGACCAACGCACGAATACCTCGAATTCGACAGCGGCAACGACTTCGACACGCAAGTGGTGGTCAAGACCAACGTCGCAGAAGTGTTGCGCCGCGAGCTGTTCCGACGCTCCTGGTCGCGAGAGACGGTGGCGCTCGGCACCAACACCGATCCCTATCAACGCGCCGAGGGCCGCTATGCGTTGATGCCGGGAATCATTGGTGCGCTTGCCGATTCGGGCACGCCATTCTCGATCCTCACCAAGGGCACGCTGCTGCGTCGGGATCTGCCGCTGATCGTCGAGGCCTCACGCCACGTCGAGGTCAGCGTGTCGGTCTCCCTGGCCGTGGCGGACGCCGCGCTGCACGAGGACGTCGAGCCGGGCACGCCGACGCCGCGGGCCCGCCTGCAGTTGATCCGCGCCATTCACGACGCCGGGCTGAATTGTCACGTGATGGTGGCCCCGGTGCTGCCGTTTTTGACCGATTCCGTCGACCACTTGGACGGGTTGCTCGGCGAGATCGCCTCGGCCGGCGCCCGCAGTGCCACCGTGTTCGGCTTGCACTTGCGGGGGTCGACGCGCGGTTGGTTCATGGCGTGGCTGGCGCGCTCGCATCCAGAATTGATGCCCCGATACCGCGAACTGTACGGCCGGGGGGCCTACCTGCCGCAGAGCTATCGCGACATGCTCAGGGAGCGGGCGGCGCCGTTGTTGGTCCGCCACCGTCTGAGCGGTGATCAGCGCTCGTTCCGCGCGTCGGCCCCGCCGCCGTCCGTCGCCGCGTTGCCGGAGCCGACGTTGTTCTGAGCGGTGCGCCCACCGCGCACCCCGTCCATCCGGGGTGCGCCGCACCCGGGCACGGCGCGGCCTTCCACGCCTCCGACGGCGTCGGCAGGATCGAGACCACGGCCAGAAGAGCCATGGGCCGACGAGTCAGAAGGGACGGGCGTGATGACCGAGCAGGAGAAAGTCGTGTTCGTGACCGGTGCCAGCAGTGGCATCGGCCGCGCGATCAGCGAGCGGCTCGCCGCAGACGGACACCGGGTCGTCGCTGCCGCCCGACGCGCCGATCGCCTCGACGACTTGGCAAGGGAGGTCGACGGTGTCGAGGCGTGCGAGCTGGACGTCACCGATCTGGAGGCGACGCGCGCCGCCGTGGCCGCGACCGTCTCCAGGCACGGAAGGCTCGACGTGTTCGTCGCCAACGCGGGAGTCATGCCGTTGTCACGCCTCGATGCCGGACTGGTCGACCAGTGGAATCAGATGATCGACGTCAACGTCCGCGCGCTGCTGTACGGAATCGACTCGGCGTTGCCGCATTTCACCGAGCGGGGCAGCGGGCACTTCATCACGACGGCGTCGGTCGGCGCCCACCAGGTGACCCCCACCGCGGCCGTCTACTGCGGCACGAAGTACGCCGCCTGGGCCATCACCGAAGGTCTGCGGTTGGAGTCGCCACCGGGAATCCGGGTCACGACGGTGACCCCCGGCGTCGTCGAGAGCGAGCTGGCGAGCACCATCACCGATCCGCACGCCCAGGGGCTGATGGCCGATTACCGGCGGGAGGCCATCTCTCCGCGGGCGATCGGGGACGCGGTCGGCTATGCGGTGTCGCAGCCGGCGGACGTGGACGTCAACGAGATAGTGGTGCGCCCCACGCGGCAGAGGTGATCGGCGCCCTGTTCCGCTCCGACTCGTCGGTGCCTCGGCGTACGTTGCGTTTCGGAATGCAAGCGGGGCTCGGTGTACGGAAAGGGAGAACCATGACGGTGGTATTGGTCCACGGCGTGCCGGAGACGGCCGCGGTGTGGGACCCGCTCGTCGAGCAACTCGGCGCGCTCGGTGAGGCGGACGTGCGGAGGCTGTCGCCACCCGGTTTCGGTGCGCCGGTACCCGAGGGGTTCGCCGCGACGATGGAGGGTTATCGCGACTGGCTGGTCGCCGAGCTCGAGGCGATCGGTCAGCCCATCGACCTCGTCGGGCACGACTGGGGCGGCGGCCACGTCCTCAACGTCGCGATGGCGCGGCCCGACGTGATCCGCACCTGGGTGTCCGACGTACCTGGGGTGTTCGACCCGGACTACGTGTGGCACGACCTCGCCAAGCAGTGGCAGACCCCAGGCGACGGTGAGGCGGCCGTCGCGGCGTTTGCAGGCATGTCCGTGGCGGACCGTACCGGGTTCCTCGTCGACGCAGGCATGAGTGCCGACGTCGCGACCAACGTCGCCCCGGGCATCGACGAGGTCATGGGTCAGTCGATCCTGACGCTGTACCGGTCGGCGGCCCAACCCGCGGCGGCCAAGGCCGGGGAGCTACTCGAGGCGGCCGCCGCCCGCCCCGGCTTGGCGCTGCTGCCCACCGAGGATCACTTCGTCGGTGACGACGAGCAACGCCGTCGCGCCGCGGCGCGTGCGGGGGCACGGGTCGAGGTCCTCGACGGCCTCGGCCACTGGTGGATGACGCAGGATCCTTCAGGCCCCGCCCAGGTGCTCGTCGACTTCTGGAAGGACCACCGATGAGCCGTTGTCGACCGTAGGGTCGGTGCGACGTCCGCACGGTGACTCCGGACGCGCGCAGGGGAGGTTCAACCGCGCGGTGTCACGTCCCACGCGTGGTGCACCACGTCGTGCAGGTGATAGAGCGCGATCGAGGCGACGGTGAATTCGCTTCCGTTGGAGCGCAACCCGCGTCGTTGCCAGGAATCCGGCGGCACCGAGTCGTAGGTGTCCGCGACTGCCGCCGCCGCTCGACGCAGCTCGTCGGCGACGGCGGCGGGATCCTGCGAGGCGTAGTCGTCGGCGACGGCGGACTCGTCCTGGTCCCAGTTGGGGAACACGGGACCGTCCTCGGTGAGCATCAGGCGCACCCGGTGCCCGAAGATCCGGTGCACGTCGCGGACGTGACAGCCGTACTCCAGCACTGACCACACCGCAGGTGCAGGTCGGGTGCCGACGGACGTCCCCGCCAGCCGGGCCGCCCATTCGTCGGCGTCGCGCCGGATGCGGGTGGCGACCTCGGTGGGGCGCAGGGCGCCTGCGTCGTAACCGCAGTCGGGGCACGGTTCCGCGAGTACCCAGGTCCAGTCCTTGGTGTCGGGCTCGATGCCGGGGTCGGAACCGTTGGAGTCCGTGGTCATCCCTGGTGCAGATCCTGTGCTGAGAAGGTGTCGCACTTGTTGGGGTCACCGGTCCGATAGCCCTCGGTGAACCAGTATTGGCGACCCGCCGAGGAACCATGCGTCCAGGATTCCGGGTTCACCCGTCCCGTGCTCGACTGCTGGATGCGATCATCGCCGACCGATGAGGCCGCCGACAGCGCGTCCTGGATGTCCTTGTCCGTCAACGGTTCTAGGAAGGTGACGTCGGTGCCCGCCTGCTTGGTGATCGACGCGTAGTGCGCCCACACGCCCGCGTAGCAGTCCGCCTGGAGTTCGGTGCGTACCCCGTTGCCCTCTTCACCGCCGGGGCCCTGCTGAGCGCGGCCAA
>NZ_JBEVLO010000238.1:0-15131 GCF_040509115.1 Mycobacterium sp.
CCGTCATCCTGTGCGGCGGAATCCACAGCGGATACTCCGACGAAGCCACCGCGTACGGACCCACCAACCTGTCGACCATCACGGTCCGCAGCGCCAGCATGCTCGGCTTCATCGTCACCGACTTCCTCGACAGATTCGACGAAGCCGCGGGTCGCCTGGCCGGCTGGATTCGCACAGGGGAACTGGTCTGGGCCGAGGACGTCCAGAAGGGCAGCGTCGAAGACACGGTCGACGTGCTCAACCGGATGTTTGAAGGCAAGAACTTCGGCAAGCAGATCCTGCAGATCGCCGAGCCGTCAGCGTAGCGGGATGAACCACATCGACCTGCGCGGGAAGCGGGCGGCTCCCGGTCGTAGAGTGTGCCACCGCGACGGATCCGCGTCGAGCATCGCACGCCCGTGTGCTGTCATCTGCAACCACACCGCGAGCGCGCATCCTCGGCGGCCCAGCTTGTCGCGATGGCAGGTTGTGAAGCTCGTCGATCACGCGCCCAATTTCGCGACGACAACGTGCCACGAAGCCTTAGTCTCCCCCGATGCCGGAACTGCGCCCCAACCCCGACGTTGACGCCGAATTCGACTTCGTCATCGTGGGAGCAGGCAGTGCGGGCTGCCTGCTCGCCAACCGGCTCAGCGCCAACCCCGACCACCGTGTGCTTTTGGTCGAGGCCGGCGGCAAGGACGACTGGTTCTGGATCAAGGTGCCGGTGGGCTACCTGTACACGATTGCCAACCCCCGCACCGACTGGTGCTTCACCACCGAGGCCGATCCAGGTCTGGCCGGCCGCAGCATTCACTACGCGCGAGGCCGCGTGATCGGCGGCAGCTCGTCGATCAACGCCATGATCCACATGCGCGGACAAGCCTCCGATTACGAACTTTGGGCACGGGCCACCGGTGACGAGCGGTGGCTGTGGGGCGGCCGGGAGGGCTCCGGCGAGACCCTGGCCATCTACAAAGAGCTGGAGGACTACTTCGGCGGCGCCGACGAGTGGCACGGCGCCGGCGGCGAGATCGCCGTCGAGCGACCGCGGGTGCGCTGGAAGATCTTGGACGCCTGGCAGGCCGCCGCCGCCCAGGTGGGCATCGAGCCGATCGAGGAGTTCAACCGCGGAGACAATGCCGGCAGTGCGTACTTTCACGTCAACCAACGACGCGGCCGGCGCTGGTCGATGGCTGATTCCTTCCTTCATCCCGTCGCCCGACGACCAAATCTCACCATCTATACCCACACCCAGGCCGTGAAGCTGCTGATGAACGACCAGGTGCAGGACGATCAGCGTCGCGGCGCCTGGACCACCGCTCGACATCGCGCCACCGGTGTGCGGCTGTTCAAGGACGGCCAGATCGTCGACGTCCAGGCCCGCCGGGAGGTGATCCTGAGCGCCGGAGCGATTGGGTCTCCGCAACTCCTGCAGGCCTCCGGTCTCGGCCCGGCAGGGCTGCTCACCCAGCATCAGGTGCCGGTGGCCGTCGATCTTCCCGGAGTGGGTGAGAACCTCCAGGACCACCTGCAGCTGCGAACGGTCTATCGGGTGCGGGGCGCCCGGACCGTCAACACGCTGTATCGGAACTGGATCACCCGCGCCGGAATGGGACTTCAGTACCTGTTGCTGCGCTCGGGACCCATGACCATGCCGCCCTCCACGCTGGGAGCCTTCGCCAAGAGCGATCCCGCGTTGGCCAGTCCCAATCTCGAGTGGCACGTGCAGCCGTTGTCCTTGGCCAAGTTTGGCGAACCTCTGCATACCTTCGGAGCGATCACGCCCTCGGTGTGCAATCTGCGACCCAGCTCGCGAGGCCATGTGCGGATAGCCGATGCAGATCCGCTGGCCTCCCCCGTGATCTCCTGCAACTACCTGTCGACCGACGCCGATCGGGAGCTCGCCGTGCGCGGCCTACGGATGACGCGGCAGATCATGGCGGCGCCGTCACTGGCCCGCTACCACCCGGAAGAACTACTTCCCGGCCCCCAACTGGTGAGCGACGAAGACCTGCAACAGGCGGCCCGTGAGCTCGGTACCACCATCTTTCACCCGGTGGGCACCTGCGCGATGGGAGCCTTCGACACACGCGGCGTGCCGCGGTCGCCCGCCACGGTGCTCGACACCGACTGTCGCGTGTACCGCGTCGCCGGCCTGCGAGTGGCCGACGCATCGGCGATGCCCACCATCACCTCCGGGAACACCAACGCTCCGGTCATGCTGATCGCAGAACGCGCAGCGCGGGCGATCCTGGGACGAGTCGGTCAAGACTGAGAGGTGCGATCCGGAATAAACTCCGCACCGGTGAACTTGGCTCAAGAGTCGCCCTCTCCCCGACTCAGGAGCATCCATGACCCGTCCCGTCCGTGTCGCCGTGCAGATCCAGCCCGGCGGCGCGCCCGACTACCGCACATGGCGCGACGCCGTGCTGGCCGCCGATGACCTCGGCGTCGACGTGATCTTCGGCTACGACCACTTCCACCGCCCGGCGATGGAGGCCATCGTCGACGGCAAACCCATAATGTCGGACGAGCAGCCCGACGTCGCGAACTTCGAGGGTTGGACCGCGCTCGCGTCGTGGGGCGAGATCACCTCACACGCCGAGATCGGGCTCCTCGTGACCGGCGTCGGCTACCGCAACGCGGACCTGCTCGCTGACATGGCGCGCACTGTCGACCACATCAGCGGCGGCCGACTCATCCTCGGTCTGGGCGCGGGGTGGTACGAAAAGGACTACACCACCTACGGTTACGACTTCGGCACCTTCGGTTCCCGCTTCGATCTGTTCGACGACAGTTTGATCCGCATCGAGAACCGGCTCGCTGCACTGAATCCCCCGCCCGTGCGCAAGCTACCGATCCTCATCGGCGGCACGGGGCCCAAGCGCTCGCTGCCCGCCGTTGCCCGGCACGCCGACATCTGGCACGCGTTCCAGGGCCTCGAGGCGTTCCGCCGGTCCAGCGACCGCGTCGACGAGCTGGCATCAACGTTCGGCCGCAACGGTGCCGATATCGAACGCTCAACTCTCTGGGAGGACGCCGCCAGCGCCGATGCCTTCCGCGAGGCAGGAGTCACGTTGTTCCAGACCGAACTCACCGCCGACGATGGTTACGACCTCGCGTCGCTCAAGAAAGTGCTCACTTGGCGGGACCACGGGTAAGCGCGATCGAGCCGGTGGAGTGAGAAACTGACACCGGCCCGGCACCTCGTTCTGGGCCTCGCACGGATCGCATGTGCAGCAATCGGTCTCAAGAAGAATCAGCCGTTTCGGCGTCAAAACTGACGGTCGACGATCCCGCAGCGGTTCCCAATCGACTGGCAGCATCGGTGTGCTGGTGCTCAACGAGTTGATCTTCACCCGCAGCGCCGTCGACGTCGTCACCATCGCCGCGATTCTCGACACGGTCTACCTACCTCTGGTGAAGGCGCTGTCCTACCCGCGAGCTTGCTCATCGGGCGTATCGGACGTCTCATTCCAGAAGTTCAGGATGACGCCCACCAGGTCTTCGGGGCATTCTTCCGGCAGGTGGTGGCCGATTCCATCGAAGACCACGTTGCGTACGTCAGAACCGAACTGGGTCATGGTGCGAAAGAGGTTGTCTCCGTCGGCATCTGCACCACCAACGGTAAGGATCGGCAGATCGAGCCGAACCTTGCACCGTTCCCGGCTGGCGGCGCGGCCGGCGTCGCTGAAGACTTCGCGGTAGTAGTTGAGCCCGCTACGGACTGCGCCGGGCTTGGAGAAGACGCGGAGGTATTCCTCGAACGCCTCGGCGTCGATGGTCCAGGTGCGTGTCATCTTCGCGGGTCCGAAGAACCAGGTCAGAAACTCCCGTTCGCGGCCGTGGATGAGCGCCTCGGGCAGCCCCTCAATGCGGTTGAATCCGAAGTGCCAGGAGCGTTCATTGCGCTTTTCCCCGGGGTAGTCGGCGGGGGGCGCCGGTGAGACTCCGGGGATGGTGGCGTCGGTGATCGCCAACCTGCGGACATCGCGGGGGTAGGCGGCGACGTGGGCGTGGGCGATCCAGCTGCCGACGTCGTGCGACACGATGTCGAGGCCGCCGTCACCGACCAAGTCAAGCGCCTGGACGAAGGTGTGCAGGTCGTTGGCAGCGGTGCCGAGATCATAGCCGCTACTGGGCATGTCGCTATCGCCAAAGCCTCGCGGATCAACGGCGTAGACGCACCTCCCCGCGTTGACCAGCAAGGGTATGACGAAACGCCAGGCGTACCAGCTTTGGGGCCAGCCGGGGATGAGCAGGACGGGCTCACCTTCTCCGGCGACAACGTAGTGCAGGCGTACGCCGTCTGCTACGGGGATGAGCCCATGCGCTAGGCCGGAGACTTCTAAGGTGGGGCGGCTTGCGCTCGGCGCCGGATACGGCGCGCTGGCGACCCATGCCTGCTTGTTCTGGAGGCTTCTGGTGGCGAGATGGCGCGACATGTTGACCCTTTCGAATGGTGAGACGCCGTGCTGAACATGGATTTGGGATGTGTTGCGGGGCTTCGTCGCACGCGTACGGGGCAGTGCGTGGCTACGAGGTGGCTCGGGGAATGCCTGCGACTCGGCTATGACGAGGCGAGCTGCTGCTCCAGTTCTTTCTTGAAGTCGGCGGCGTTGTCGCGGGTCACCATGGTCGAGCCGGTGTCGATGCGCTTGTCGACGGACTGGCCGTTGCTGGCTTTGATGGCGGCTTGCACGCCGGCCTCGCCCATCTCGAAGGGATTCTGTGCGACGCTGCCGGCCATCGTGCCAGCCAGGATCGCGTCCACGGCGTCCTTGGTTCCATCGAAACCAATGATCTCTACCTGCCCAGCCTTGCCCGCGGCGTCGACGGCCTGTACGGCACCCAACGCCATTTCGTCATTGGCGGCGAAGATCATGCTGAGGTCAGGGTTGCGCTGCAGGATGTCGGCGGTGACCGAACGCCCCTGCGCACGATCGGAATTGGCGCTCAGTTCGGCCACCACGTGGAGGCCGCTGCCGTCGATCCCCTGTTTGAATCCGGTGACGCGGTCCTGGGTGGCGGTGTTGCCTGGGGTGCCCGCAAGGATGGCAAGGTCACCACTCTTGGACATGGTCAGCGCAAACTGTCCACCGATCTTGCCCGCAGCGAGGTTGTCGGTGCCGACGAAGGACGTCTTAGCGTCCCACTCGGGAATGTCGGTGTCTACCAACACGACCGGGATGCCTTGGTCGACGGCCTGCTGCAGGATGGGCTGGAGCTGTTTGGGCTCAGTGGGAGCCACGACCAACGCGTTGACCGACCGCGAGATCATGGCCCGGGTCTTGTCGACCTGTTCTTGTACCGCCGCTTCCTCGGTCGCGCCGGTCACCTCAGCACGTGCGCCGCCGGCTTTGGCGGCCGACTCGGCACCGGCTTTCAGGTAAAGCCAGAAGGGTTGGGAGAGTGTCTTGACCACGACACCGACCTCCTTGCTGGAATCTTGGTCGGAGGAGGAGCAGGCAGCGGTCAGCATCAGCAGGGCCAGCGTTGCGGTCAGCACGCGCCGGCAGTTGCGGTTGCGAGAGGTCATGGTAATCAACTTCTTTCGGCGGTGGCGATTTCGGGGTGGACAGGGAGCGACGCAGCGGCGGCGCTGGTGGCTGAGGCGCCCATGATCATCGAGACGAGTGTCTGATGATTTTGCGGTGACGGCTCTGCGCGACCGACCAATCGGCCTTGGCGCATCACGAAGGCGTCGTCGCACAACTCCATGACGTGTTCCATGTTGTGCGAGATCAGGATCACCGAGATGCCATGCTCGACGGGAAGGCGCTTGACCATGTTGAGCACGTTGCGCGTCTCGCGTAACCCGAGGGCAGCGGTAGGTTCGTCGAGGACGAGTACGCGCCGGGCGAAGGCGACGGCTCGGGCGACGGCGACGGCTTGACGTTGACCGCCGCTCATCAGGCCGATTGTTTCCTTGAGCCCGGGAAGGTGCACTTCCAGTTTGTTCATGCGTTGCTCGGCGTCGGCAATCATGGCCTTGCGATGCAAGATTCCGAACCGCCGCCCGCCGGGCCTACGCACTACCTCGTGGCCGAGGTAGAGGTTGGTGACGATGTCGAGGTTGTCGAAGAGGGCGAGATCCTGGAACACCGCTTCAATACCGCGATCGCGGGCTTCCTTTGGGCTGCGGATGACGACGGGCTCGCCGTCGATCAGCATCTCTCCGCTGTCGAGGGTGTGCACACCCATGATCGTCTTGACCAGAGTGGACTTGCCTGCACCGTTGTCTCCCAGCAGTCCGACGATCTTGCCGTGACCCAGCTCGAAGTCGACGCCGTTGAGCGCGGTGAGAGAGCCGAATCGCTTGTAGGCGTTCCGGATCTCAAGGACAGGGGCGTCGTGGCCGGAGCGTGTTCGGTGGTCGTGGGGGTTGGTTGCCGTCATCGTGTTGTCCCTTCCAGCATTTCGGTGCGGGTAGTGCGAAGGCGTGTCTCCAGCCAGCCGCGAATGACGTCCATTTCCACGGCGACGGCGATGACCACGCCGATGGCGATCAGCTGCCAGTTCGTGGACACGTTGAGCAGGTTGAGACCGTTGCGGATCGTGCCGAGGATCAACGCCCCGACGAGCGCTCCCACGACGGTGCCGCGGCCCCCGAAGAAGCTGGCCCCGCCGATGATCACTGCGGCGATGGCCGACAACTCCAGCAAGTTGCCCGCGGTCGGGTAGGCGGCGTTGACCTGGCCGGTCAAGAGGATCGCGGCCACCCCGGCAGAGAGCCCGCTGATGACGTATACCGAAATGAGCACCTGGTCGACGGGGATCCCAACCCGGCGTGCGCCCTCCTTGTTGGCGCCGGTGGCATAGATCCATTGGCCCCACGGAGTCCGAGCCAGCAATACCCACACCGCCACCGCCAACACGATTACGACGAGAACGCTGTAGGGCACCGGGCCGAGCTTCTCGGCACCTATGGCCCGCACCGAGTCCGGCATGCCGGGAATCGATTGGCTGTCGGATAGTACGAGCGCCGTGCCGCGGGCCACCTCGAGCATGGCCAACGTAGGCAGGAACGCATGCGGCATACGGCCTTTGACGAACAACAACCCGTTGATCAGACCGATGACACCGCCAGCGATGATCATGGAGGGGATGATCAACCAGCCCGACGTGATGCCCAAGTCCTTCACCCACAGCGCGCCGATGACCCCGGCCAGGGCGGCGCCCGCCCCCACCGACAAGTCGATGCCGGCGGTCACGATGACCAAGAGCTGACCCAGTGCCAACACCGCGACGACAGAGGCCTCCAACCCGATGTTGGCAAAGTTGCGAGGGCTCAGAAAGTGCGGGCTAGTGATTGACAGCACCACGCCGAGCAGCAGGAGCAGGAGCACCGGACCCAGACGTATTACCTGCAACCAGAGCCCGACGATGCCCGCCGAGCCGCGCGAGCTCACTGGTGTGTGGAGCGGGACCTGCGTGTTGACCATGTCAGTTCCTAAGAATTGGAGGTATGCCTCTGGTTCACCGACGACCGCGAGAGCGCAGCGATACGCCCGCCAGCTGGGCTCACGAATAGCCTGGTAGTGCGATTTCTAATCGATTAAGTTGGTGAGACGTTTGTACGCTGTGCTTCGGATCGCTGTCAAGCAGGCCAGTGAAATGCATCATTGGCAGAGCGGCGACGGGTTCAGAAAGGGGCACATGACGGGTCGAGGTGGCGGGCTCCCAGGGCGCCCGACCGTGAAAGACGTGGCCGAGTTGGCTGGAGTCTCGACGGCGACGGTGAGTTTCGTGCTCAGCGGTAAGGGCGGCGTCACCGCGGCCAAAGTGCAGCGCGTGCGAGACGCTGCGAAACAGCTCGGGTATCAGAGCAACAAGGCCGCGCGCGCCCTTCGTACCGGCAGTACCCACTCCATCGTCGTCATCGTTCCCGACATCGCGAACCCCTTCTATGGCGAGGTGGTCCGCGGCATCGACGCTGTGGCGCAGGCCGCTGGAGCAGATGTATTGCTGTGCAACGCAAACAGCGACGTCGAACGTGAGAGGCAGTACCTGATTCGGTTCGCACGCTCAGACGTCGCAGGCATCATCTACTCCCCGATGTCGGTGACCACAGCGCAGGACCCTGAGGTCCGGCAAGCCATCGCGGCCGGACCGCCGCTGATCCTGGTCGACGAACCGTTACCGGACATCGGCACCGCCAGTGTCGGGGTTGACAACGAAGACGGTGCCCGACAGGTCGCGCGCCACTTCGCTGAGATCGGTTGCACGACACCGGCGGTGATCAACGGGCCCCGCGACATGCCGACCTCGACGGTACGCGCCAACGCCTTCATCGACGAAGCCGCCAAACTTGGTTTGCCAGTGGGCAACCGCGTCGCGTTCGCGCCGATTCGCACCCTGTCCGGCATCAGCGACGGGCTGGAGATGCTTCGGGACAACCCCGAAGTCGACTGCCTCTTCGCCGGTGACGATCTCTTGGCGGCACTACTCATGAGCGAACTGTTCAAACTCGGCCGCTCGGTCCCCGAGGACTTGGCAATCTGCGGCTTCGACGACATCGACTGGGCGCAGTTGCTCCGTCCGACGCTCTCGAGCATCCATCAGCCCAAGATGGAACTCGGAAGCAAAGCATGCGAACTGCTGCTGTCCCCCTCCAGACTTCTGGACGGAACACACGAGGAGGTTCTCCCCGTCACGCTCGTCGTTCGAGACAGCACCGCCGGCTTTCGAAGCCGCACGCGACTGACGCGGGACGCGTAGAACCACGGCCAGAAGCGCGACTGCGCTTCGCGTGGTGCGTGGTACGTGGTCAGACTGCCGTGGTGCCGCCGTCGACGACCAACTCCATACCGTTGACAAAGCTTGAGTCGTTCGACGCGAGGAACAATGCCACCGTCGCAATCTCCTGGGGGCTGCCGTTCTCCCCTCGCGGGATCAATGCCTCACGCGCCTTCATCGCGGCCTTCGTCTCGTCGTCGAACAGCTGCTCCTGTCCTGGCGCGACGATCTGGCCCGGGGTCAGCACGTTGACCCGGATCCTGCGGTCCTTCAACTCGGCCAACCACACACGGGCGTACGCATGCAACGCTGCCTTGCTCGCGGCGTAGACACTCCAGGCCGGATAGCCCCTGACCGAAGCGATTGACCCGGTCATGAGGATCGAGCCGCCGTCGTTGAATAGTGGCAATGCCTTCTGCACCGTGAACAGCGTGCCGCGCGCGTTCAGCCCGAACGTGGCATCGAAGTGCTCCTCGGTGATCTCGCCGAGCCTGCCTTCCTCGGCCGTCCCGGCACTTGCCCACAGCACGTCGATGGCGCCCTTTTCCTGCTTGACCGCGTCGAAAAGACGGTCGAGATCGTTCAGGTTGGCCGAATCAGCTTGCACGCCAGTCACGTTCCGGCCAATCGAGTCAACGGCTTCGTCCAGAGCTTCCCGCCGCCGGCCTGCAATGAAGACGTGAGCGCCCTCTTCAACGAACAACTTGGCACCGGCCAGCGCCATACCGCTTGATCCGCCCGTGATTACGGCTACCTTGCCGTCAAGCTTTCCCACGGTTACTCCATGTGGTCATTATCTGGCTGGCGAAGTCGAGCATCTGGTCAAGGCTGGGGAACAGTGCGAAGGCGTCCAGGATCGCCTCATCAACACCGGAATTGGCGAAGCGTCCGAGCTTGTCGACCACCGCGCCAACGGATGTGTCCGGTTCGAGGTTGATCCGCATGGCGATCTTCAGCGCGTCAGGATCGCGGCCGGCGTCCTGCGCGGCACGGCGCGCAATCGACCACGAGTGGCCGGAAGAGTCCTGCAGCCCTTCGACCCCGAGCCAACCGGTGCCGATGCGGCCGACGCGGCGCATGGTGGCCTCGCTGGCACCGCCGATCCAGATGGGCGGACCGCCCACCTGGACCGGGCGCAGGTCGACGTGGACCGGAGGTAGGGAGAAGAACTTGCTGTCCCAGGAGACCGGGGTGGTCGTCCACCACTTCTGCAGGAACGCCAGCAGGTCATCGAGCATCCGCCCGCGCCGGTGCCAGTCCGCGCCACGGGCGATGTCGAGTTCGTCCTTCATCCACCCGACCCCCACCCCGACGTCGAGGCGGCCGTCGCTGAGCACCTCGAGTGTGGTGAGCTGCCGGGCCAGGTGGGTGGGCTCGTAGTAGAACGTGTTGAGGGTGCTGGCGTTCAGCCGCACCCGGCTGGTCGCCGTCGCGGCGACCGTCCACAGCAGCACCGGGTCGAGGTAACGGGTCATCTGCGGCGGGTACGGCTGCTCCTTGCCCGGATAGGAGGCCTGCATGTCCACCGGGGTGACCAGTCGATCGGCCACCCACAGCGTGTCGTAGCCAACGTCCTCGAGACCGCGGCAGAACGCGCTCAAACCCACGGCGCTGCCGACGGCGGGTCCCACGGAAGGAATGGCGAAGCCAAGCTTCATCACGGGAATCCCTTCCAGGCAGCCGATCGTCGGCCGACATTGACTTCTGGCATGTGCGAATCCTTTCGGTGAACCATCAAAGGTTCAGCCGGAAAATTCGGTGGCACTGAGGGCGAAGTCGAAGTTCCCGACGCCGTGTTGGGCGAGACCGATCATCACCAGGCCCGTTCCTTCCAGGTAGTGCGCCATGTTCAGGCCGCCGACGTCTAGCGGGCGCAGCTTGAGGCTCTCGATGAACTCGGCCACGCTCGCCTTGGCTCTGGCGTCGTCACCGGCAATGAAGACGTCCAGCGGCCGGCCTTTGGCCAGGACAGCGCCGAAGGTGGTGTTGAATGCCTTCACCACGCTGGCGCTGGCCGGGGCCGCGGCGGCCACGTCCTGCGCGATCGAGGTGCCGTCGGGGATGGCGAGCCCGTCGGCCGCGGCATTGACGGGGTTGCAGATGTCAACGATTACCTTGCCCGCGAGGGCATCTCCGTACTGGGCGACGACTGGAACGACGTTGGCGTACCCGAGGGCCACGATGACGACGTCCCCGGCGGGGACGGCGCCGAACTCTCCCGTCGTGACGTTGCCGCCGAGAGTCTTGGCCAAATCGGCGGCCTTGGACTGATCGCGACCGACGACCTCGACGGTGTTGCCTCCCGCGACCGCCAGCGCACCGATGGTGCTGGCCATGTTCCCGGTGCCGATGATGCTGATGCTGCTCATGAAACGTCCTATCTGATTGATTATTCGAGAAGACTGACTCCTCCACCTGTGACCCGGGTTGGTGACGTTCCAACCAGATGAAGTCGGGAAGGCGTGGAGGCTGATGGAAAGCGACCGAACTGGCTGAGCCCTCGTGCGGGAGGGCAGGGTGTCGTTACTCTTCGTTGGTGTGCAGTTCCCAGGGCGGCATGCCGGTTACCTCTGAAAGGTTGCGCTGCAACGCAACACCGGCCGGCAGCGTGCGGTAGAAGATGGACACCTCGGCGATCTTGCCGTCCGCGTCGAGCAGGACCATGAAGATCCCGTTCACTGCGGCGTCTCCGACTTGCAGCCGGAAATGTGCGGCGTGGTGGGTCTCGCCGCTGAGGACCTCGAGATAGGTGTCGTCAGAAGATAAACCGTTGACTGCCTTGATGGTTTCCACGGCGGTCTCGCGGCCCACGATCGGCTCATCGCTGAACGGACCGTAGAGCCGGACGTTTTCGGCGAGCAAACCGGTGAGAATGTCTTTGTCGGCACCGCGGTTGATGCAGTCGACGAAGGACTCCAAGGTGTCGCGGTGTGGGGCGAACGTGATCATGTTCTCCTCGTAGTGTGTGTGATTGAGGGCTAGGCCGTCAGCTAGCTGGGAAGTAATGGCCGTTGTCCAGATCGGCGAGCAGTGTGGGCTGAGTGGGTTCCCAGCCGAGGATGTCGCGGGTGATGAGGTTGGTCGCAGGGAGGTCCATCGTGACCAGATTGGTGAATTGCCCGAAGTATCCGGGCAGCATCAGGACGTCGACGGGAATGCTCACGGCGGGCAGTCCCAGGCGGCTACCAATGGCCTCGGCGATCTCGCGGAATGGGGTGCCTCCGTCCTCCATCGCGTGCCAATATCTGCCAGCCGGCCCCTTCTCCAGCGCCAACCGGAACAGGGAGGCGACATCGCGGAGGTGGACGGCGCCCCAGAGGTTTTCGCCGTCTCCGGGGTAGCCGGCGACGCCCTTCTCGTTCGCGAGCGCGATTAGCCCCGGGAGAAAACCAGCGTTATCGGTCGTGCTGTGTGCGATGGGCGGAAGGCGCACGATCGACGACCGCACTCCCCGCTCGGCGAGGCCAATTACACTCCGTTCCACGACGTTGCGAACACGCAGCGTGCCCTTGTCATCCTCCCTGGCGGGAAGGGCGGGGTCGTCCTCAGTGGCCGGTCGACCGAGGGTCCCGGCCGAGCCGATGCTGCCCGCCGCGACCAGCGGCTTTCCGGTCCCTTCCAGTGCCTCGCCGTACGCGAGCATGATGGGCAGTTCAGCGGCGGCCACGGCGTCCATCCCGCCGGTCGGAAGCAGGTCTTGCCTGTGCGCGACGTGGATGACGCCATCGGAGCCCGCGGCCGCCTCCTTGAGCCCGTCGAGATCTTCAAGGCTGCCGCGATGGACCTTCGCGCCCTGCGCGGACAGGGCGGCCGCAGACGCGTCCGACCTGGCCAGGCCGGTGACCTCGTGCCCGGCGCTGATGAGCTCGGGGATGATGTACGAGCCGGCATGGCCGGTCCCTCCAGTGACGAAAACCCTCATGTGACTGCCCTTCTGGGGTGGTAGGTGGCGCTCAGCCGAGTGTGCTGACGCCGAGAAATAGGTTGGTGTGCTTGACGGAGTGGGCGATGAGGCCCAGCTGCAGCAGGGTGGCGTTCTCCAATGCGCGCGCCATCGGCAGCTCTCCTGCGTCCATCGGGTGCATTCCCAGGCTCTCGATGAACACCGACACGCGCGCCTTCGCCTGCACGTCGTCCCCGGCGATGAACACGTCTACTGGGCGACCCTCGACTGAGCCGGCTGCCAGAACATCGCACGGCAGGGTGTTGAATGCCTTGACGACATGCGCGCCGGCGGGCGCGACCTTGGCGATCTCCTGTGCACCGGAACTGCCGTCGGGGGTGACGAAGCGCCTGAAGTCGGGGGCGATCGGATTGGTGATGTCGACGATGACCTTGCCGTGCAGGGTGTCCCCGTACTCGCTGACCACCGCCGCCGCGCTGGCGTAGGGCACGGCGACGATGACGATGTCCCCGGCCGGGGTAGTGCCGGGCGTCCCGACACTGGCACCCAGCGTGGCGGCCAGTTCGTCGGCCTTGGCCGGGTCGCGGCCGATGATCTCGACGGTGTTGCCGCCAGCGAGCGCGCGGCTGGCCAGGGCTCCGGCCATGTTCCCCACGCCGATGATGGTGATGCCGTTCATGGCGTATCCCGTCTTGACGTACGATCGAAAAGGTTGACTCCTCCACCATAGGTAGCTTTGGGTGAGCAGTCAACCAATTGAGCGAAAGCGTGGAGGCGGATGGAACCGAACTGGCTGAACCCGCGCGAACTCCGCGCCTGGCGGGCATTCGTCGACGCGCGCCATCAGGTCGGTGTGCACCTGGACCGGGGCCTTCAGGAATCGGGCTTGTCCGGGGCCGACTATGAAGTCCTGGCGTTGCTCTCCGACCACGACGGGGACCGCATGCCCGCCCATGAGCTGCGCAACGCCCTGGGCTGGGAGAAGAGTCGCCTCTCCCACCAAGTGCGGCGCATGCAGAAGGACGGGCTGATCAGCCGTGAGCCCAACCCCGACGACGCGCGCAGCACCATGGTGCGCCTGCTGCCTGCCGGTCGCGCCGCCATCGAGAAGGCCGCGCCCGGGCATGTGGCGGATGTCCGCCGGAACTTCATCGATCTGCTTACCCCGGCCGAGCTCGACATGCTCGCCAACCTCAACGAACGAATCCTGCACAACCTAGCCACAAACTACGACTCCCCCACCGAAGACGAGTCGTCATAACCAGCCGTGAGGGACAGGAACCGCCACCAGCCAAGCCCTTTCATCGGTTTGATGAAGAGAGCGCCGCGACGCCGACGCGAATCAGCATCCGGCGCTGGGGGCATGAAGCTCGGTCGCCAAAGTCTGTTGGCTGGCCCACGACGCCAACAGGGCCAGATTGGCAGCGGTCGGCCCTCCCGCAGCTGCGGTGTAGACATTCAACTGCAGCCCAGGTTCGGTGGACAGATCCATGGACTCGAAGTTCAACTCGAGCCGGCCGACCACGGGATGGTTCACCCGCTTGCTGCCGTGTCCTTTCAGCCGGACGTCCTGAGATGCCCACTGATGCCGGAATAGCTCACTGCACGTTGATAATTCGCTCACCAAGGCGATGAGTTCCTCGTCGTGGGGATTGCGACCCAGTTCCATCCGCAACATCGCTGCCGCATTCCGCGCCACCTGGTCGTAGTCGACGAAGAACGCCTCGGCCTCGCTGGGATTCATGTACACGAACCACGCCGTGTTGGCGGGCCGCCGCGGGTCGGCCAGCACCGGTGAATACAACGCGCGACCAAGGCGATTCATCGCGAGCACGTCATAGCGCTCATTACGGATCATCGCCGGCGCACCGGTAATGGCGTCGAGCACCTCCTGCAGTGCCGGACGCACCGTCGCGGGAGCCTTGCGGTGGCGTCGACCTCCCGGGGTCCCGGACTGGCGTGCGAGATGGAACAGGTGATCGCGCTCCGCGTCGTTGAGCTGTAAGGCCGACGCTAGCGCGTCGAGCACTCCCTCTGAAGTACCAGCCAGGCTGCCGCGCTCAATTCGCACGTAATACTCGACCGAGACACCAGCGAGTAGCGCTACCTCTTCTCGACGCAGACCCTTGACCCGACGTCTACCACCGTAGGCGGGCAGGCCTGCCATCTCAGGCGCGACGCGGGCGCGACGCGACCTCAGAAACTCTCGGATCTCAGTACGCAGATCTAGCGTGGCGGTCATCCACTCACCGTAGGCGCGCAACGCAAGCGAAGGGGCGCCGGCAATGCCCCGGAGCCTCCGCCACCGTCAGCGCGTCGCGCTCCGTCGCCAACGACGTCACGCGGTCGTGGCGATCCCTCCATCGACGGGAACGACGGTGCCCGTTAGGTAAGCGCCCGCCCGGCTGGCGAGGAACACGGCGACACCCGCCATGTCGTCGTCGCGGCCGATCCTGCGCAGCGGGGCCGACGCCGCGATCGCCTCACCGAACTCGTCGAGGGTTGC
>NZ_JBEVLO010000239.1:0-33147 GCF_040509115.1 Mycobacterium sp.
TGGGCCTGGTGGGTGGCCCAGATCAGTCGGACCCGGTGGGCGATGCGGTGGTAGGCGTAGAACAGCAGGTCCACGCCGACGATCGCGATCACCCACGTGTACCAGGCGGTCGACGGCAGATGCCACGGCGCGACGTACGCGAACAGCGCGGCGTAGCCGACTAGCGCCAGGGCCTTCCATGCTGCCGTGGTGGCGATCGACACCAGCCCCATCGACACGCTGGTCCACGCGTCGCGGCTCAGGTACGCACCGGACGGATCGCGCTCGTCGGGTTGATGCTCGAGCTTGCGCGCCGCCGTCCACTCCACGATCAGCAGCAGCAGGAAGAAGGGAATCGCGAACAGCACCGGGTCCCGCATCTGCGGAGGCAGCACGTCCAGGAACGCCCGGATCTCGTCCAACCCCGTCACGTCGACACCTCCCGAGGGGCGATCTTAACTACTGCCGTTCAGCGGAAACTCAGAACGTCGTTGCCCCACGCCTCTCTCAACAGCTTGTCCGGATCGTCGACCACGGCGTCGCGTTTGTCGATCATCAACGTGGCCCTGTCGTCGTCGCGGTAGGGCCGCCACGTCGGCTCACCGGGCAGTCCGGTGGGTTCGCCGCGCGTCGCGAAGTTCAGCCAGCGGGCACGGATGCGTTCGGACACCGCTGTGCCCGCCTTGAGCCCACCCAGCTTGAACGTCGGATCCTTCGATCCCGCAACGAGATTGCCCCACACGTACGGCAGTTCGGTGGCGTGGGCGGCGCCGAGTCGAAGCAGCCGCAGCATCGGCGTCGACCAGTCGAACCGATACGTGTAGACGGGGGCGACGGTGGAGTGGCCCTCGGCGAACCAGATCGTCGGCATCCGGAAGCCGATGTCACGGGCGACGCCCATGCCGGGCACCTTGCCGCGGCCGCGGTAGGTGGAGCCGAGTTGGGCTTCGCTGGGCAGCTGCAGATCGGGCTGCTCCGCGGCGATCTCCTCGAACATCGCCTTGATCGCGAGCGGGGTGATCGGCATCAGCGGGGACTTCATGAACCGGAACAGCGCCGCCTCGTTCTTGTTGGTGCCGATGATGAGCGGCACCGGATGGGTGCGGCCCCGTCGCGCGAGCGCGACGGGGTAGTCGGGGACCAGGTCACCGTCCACGATCGGTGCGTACGCCAGCGTGCCCGGCGTGCGGACCGGCACCTCGTTGAACAGTCGCTTGGCGGCGGCCAACAATTCGGCCGTCGGCGCCGTGGGCAGCCGGTCGACGTCGGCCGCGGACAGCCCGAGCGTCTCGAGGAACTGTCCTGCCACGCCCCGCGAGCGACTGGCGTCGTACACCGACGTCGCCGGGGAGCTCTGGGCGATCGCGGCCGAGAACAGGCCCGCGGCCGCCGGGCTGGCGAGCAAGGTCGTCACGATGCCTGCGCCCGCGGATTCGCCGAACAGCGTCACCCGTTCCGGGTCTCCCCCGAAGGCGGCGATGTTCTCGCGAACCCACCGCAGCGCGAACACCACGTCACGCATGCCGAGGTTGCTCTCGAAGCGGGTCTTCTCGGTGCTGAACGACGAAAGGTCAAGGAACCCGAAGGCCCCGAGCCGGTAGTTGACGGTGACGATGAGTGCCTCGCCGCCGCTGGCCAAGACGCGTCCGCGGTACAGCGTCTGCGCCGAGGACCCAAGGACGTAGGCGCCGCCGTGCACCCACACCATCACCGGTTTGCGGTCGCCGCGGTCGGTGTCCGACGACGCCCAGACGTTGAGCGTCAGGCAGTCGTCGCCCTGCGGGGCGCCGAGGTCGATGGGAATGCGGGGGTCGGTGGGCTGTGGGCACACCGGTCCCACCTTGGTGGCGTCGGCGGGCTCGGTCCACGACGACGGCGGTTCCGGCGACCGCCATCGCAGATCTGCGACGGGTGGGGCGGCGTAGCGAACGCCCCGCCAGGACTTGACCACGCCGTCGTCGACGCCGCGGACGGGTCCGTGGGCGGTGTCGACGACGGGATTGTCGACGTATCGTGCCGTGCTTGGCTCCGCCGTCACGATCGCCCTCCCTTCGCCGCAACCCGGCAGGGCCGCGAGAACCCCGGCGCGGCAGGTTCGGTGCCGACGGTCTGCGTCGAGCCAGAGTGGTCGAGCCGTGCGGCAATTGACGTTCGCCGTGGATCCGTCACCAGAACTCCTTGCTGAAAATCGGCGGAACTGCGCGCTAGCCAGGGTACTCGGTGGTACCGGCAGCCCGGCCTGCCACTGTGATGACGAGCACTCCGCAAACTCGATCGTGAATAATTCTGCGTGGTCGCAAACCTGTGCCGCCATCGGCGCCGTCCGTAGCGTCGCGGCTCATGACCCTCGACATCGCGGCGACTACGCCGCAGCTGACCTCACCGCAGGATGCCATCGCCGCGGCCGATGCCGTCGCGGCCGACCTCGCCACCGGAAGCGCCGAACGCGAACGCAACGGCACCCCCCTGCTCCCCCAGCTGCGTCAGGTCGCCGACGCCGGGCTGCTCGGCATCTCCGTTCCCGTCGAGCACGGCGGGCCGGGTCTGCCTGCCTCGACACGGGTCGACGTGCTCCGCAGACTGGCGCGCGGTGACGGCGCGGTGGGCCAATTGTTGTTGTCGCACTTCGTGATTGCTCAGGCGATCTCGGGCCTGGGGCAGCTGGACCCCGCCCCGCGCATCTACGGTGACGTGCTGGCAGGCGCACAGCTCGGCAACGCGACGGCCGAGCGCGGCACCAAGCACGCGTTGGATCGCCGCACCACCGTCACATCGCGCGGCGACGGCACGTGGCAGCTCGACGGAACCAAGTACTACGCGACGGGTGCGCTTGGGGCGGCGTGGATCGCGGTCGCCGCGGTGGTGGGAAACCGGGAGAACGAGACGGCGACGGTGTTCGTTCGTCCCGATCAGGCGGGCGTCACCCTGAACCTGGACAAGTGGTCGGCGTTCGGTCAGCGGGGCACGGCCAGCGGTGAGGTGCTGCTCGACGGTGTGGTCGTGGACGGCGCGCTGGTCATCGAGGAGGGCACTCCGCCGGATCCGTTGACCGGGCCGCCGACGGTGCTGGGCGCCTACGACCAGGCGCTACACGCGGCGATCGACATCGGCATCGCCCGCGCCGCGCTCGAGGACGGTGCCGCGTTCGTGCGCGACAGGGCGCGACCGTGGAAGGAGGCGATCGACGCCGGCATCGACCGGGCCGACGAGGAGCCGCACGTGGTGCGACGGTTCGGCGAGTTCACCGCGAAGCTGTACGCGCTGGAGGCGCTGCTGGCCGCGGGCGCGGCGGTCATCGACGAGGGCTTCGCGCAGGACGAGCCGTCGCGCGAGCTGGCCGCCGAGGCGACCCTGAAGATCGCGGCCGCCAAGGCACTGGCGCAGGAGTTCGCGGTGGAGATCGCCAGCGGCATCTTCGAGTTGACCGGCACGTCGGGCACCGACAGTGCGGTCAATCTGGACCGGCACTGGCGCAACGTGCGCACGCATTCGTTGCACGACCCGGCGCGCTGGAAGTACGTCCACCTCGGCAACCACACGCTGCGCGGCGCCAACCCACCGCGGCTGGGCCTGGTGTACTGATTCCGTCGCGCTCGGCACCCACGCCGCCGAAAGCCATGTCCGCCAATGCGCAGTCCGCACCGACCGAGACACTGCGCACCGGCGTCGGCAGGCACGCGTGCCAGCCGTGGCTGCAGTCTCGGCACTAGCCGGGGTCTAGGTTGGTCCGGTGCGTAAGTGGGTGTTGTTGGCGGCGGCCATCGCCACCGAAGTGGCAGCGACGCTCGCGTTGCGGGCCTCCCAGGATCACGGCGCGTGGCTGGCGGTCGTCGTCGTCGGCTATTCGGCGGCGTTCACGATGCTGACGCTGGTGCTGCGGGAGGGCATGGCGATCGGCGTGACCTATGGCATCTGGGGTGCGTCGGGCACCGCGTTGACCGCCGTGCTGGCGGCGGCGATCTTCGGTGATCCGTTCACCTGGCCGATCGCGGCGGGCATCGGGTTGATCGTCGCCGGGGTCTTGCTGGTCGAATTCGGTTCGCATCCACAGGATTCCGCGTCATGACGGTGTGGCTGGTGCTCGCGACGGCAATCGCAGTCGAGGTCTTCGCGACGCTGGGGCTGCGTGCGTCGAACGGCTTCCGCAAGAAGGCGTGGATCGTGCCCGTCGTGGCGGGTTACCTCGCGTCGTTCTATCTGCTGTGGCTGACGCTGTCGATGGGGCTGCACGTCGGCATCGCGTATGGCGTGTGGACGGCGTGCGGCGTCGCGTTGGTCGCCGTCATCGCCAGGTACCTCTTCGGCGATCCGCTGACCCCGAAGATGCTGCTCGGCATCGCCCTGATCATCGCGGGCGTCCTCACGATCGAGTTGGTGGGCGCCGCGCACTGAGTGCCCCGGCGGCGGCGAAGATGGCAAGTCCGGCGACCGGCACCACCACCAGGCCGACCCGCAGACTCGTCGCATCGGCGATGGCCCCGACCAACGGCGGCGCCCCAACGAAGCCGAGCCGCATCAGCCACGACAGCGCCGTCAGCCCGGTTCCCAGCGGCAGCCCCGGCAACGCGTCCGCGGCCCGCATCGCCGCGGGTACGACGGTCGCGATGCCGAGACCGGCCATCGCGAAACCGGCAATGGTGCCGGGCACACTGGGGAAGGCCAGCGCGAGGCCCATCCCCAGCGTGGCGAGCAGCCCCCCGCCGCGGGCCAGGGCGCGTTCGCCAAAGCGGTCGACCATCCGATCGCCGACCAGTCGCCCGATGAACTGGAACGTCAGCAGCGCAATGTAGCCCAGTGCAGCGACCGCCCCCGTCGCTCCCAGTCCATCGCCCAGGTACAACGTCGCCCACGAGCTGCCGGAGTCCTCGATGACGGCGTCGGCGGTGGCGATCACCACCAGCACCGCGAGCACGCCATACACGCTCCAGCCCACGCCTCCGGAGCGTGCGTGGCGGGACGGCGCGTGCTCGTCGTGGTCGGAGCCGCGAAGCAGGAAGGGGTAGGCGGCGACGGCGATGCCGATGAAGACGGCCGCGCTGATGCCGAGATGGATCGGGATGGGTATCCGTAGCGCGATGGCGGTGGCGCTCATCGCGGCGCCGACCACGGCGCCCACCGACCACACGGCGTGCAGCGAGTTGATGATCGAGCGGCCGTAGACCCGTTGCACGCGCAGGCCGTGCGCGTTCTGCGCGACGTCCGTGACCGCGTCGCATGCGCCGCCAACGAACAGCAGGCAGGCCAGCAGCACGGGCGTCGTCGACATGCTCGCCGCGAACACCAGCGCGGCGATGCCGATGGTGCACACCAGGGTGGTACGGGCCGAGGTGAGCCTGCGGATCACCGCGCCTGCCGCGAGGCCCGCGATCAGTGCCCCGACGGGGAACGCGGCGACGACGATGCCGTACGCGGTGTTCGACAGCGCGAGCTCGGTCTTGAGCTCTGGGAACCGCGGCGCCAGGTTGGCGAAGATCGCCCCATTGGTGAGGAACATCGCGGCGACCGCGATCCGGGCCCGACGGTTGCGGATCGAGTCTTCGCCGCCGTCCGCCACTGCCCAGACGATACTTGGGCGATGCCGACCGTCGACGATCTGCTGACCCTCTTCCCGCCAGGGTCCCGACTCGATGCCGACGGCACGCTGGTGGTGGGCGGTTGCCGACTCGACGACGTCGCCGCGGAGTTCGGGACCCCCGCGATCCTGGTGTCCGAGGTGGCGCTGCGCCAGCGGGCCCGCGATTATCTGGCGGCGTTCCGGAGTCGGTGGCCGCGTGCCGACGTGGCGTTCGCGTCGAAGTCCTTCCCGTGCACCGCAGTTCAGCGGGTGATGGCGCAGGAAGGACTGCACCTCGACGTGGCGGGTGGCGGCGAGATCCTCGGTGCGGTGCGGGCGGGGGCGGATCCCGCCCGACTGGTGCTGCACGGCAACGCGAAGACCGACGAGGAGTTGGAGATCGCGGTGCATCACGGCGTCGGACTGGTCGTGGTCGACAACGCCGACGACGTCGACCGGCTCGAGCGCATCGTGCCGCCAGGTCGTCGGCAGCGGTGCCTGGTGCGGGTGATCCCCGGCGTACTGGCGACCACGCACGCCTCGCAGGCCACGGGGCACGAGGGCGCCAAGTTCGGCCTGTCCCCCGACGATGCGCGGGCGGTGATCAAGCGGATCCAGGGCAGCTCGGTTCTGCGGATGGACGGCGTGCACACCCACGTGGGCAGCCAGTTGCTCGACGTGAAGCAGCTGGCCGAGGCGGTCGCGCCGATCGCCGCGCTCGGCGAGTTCGACGTCTACGACCTCGGTGGCGGGCTCGGGGTGCGCTACACCTACGACGAGCACGCGCCGACCCTCGACGAGTACGCCGACGCGATGGTGAGCCAGGCGAGTGCGCTGCTGCCGAAGGACGCCAGGATCATCGTCGAGCCGGGCCGCAGCATGGTCGCGGCGTCGGCGTGCACGGTGTACCGGGTGACGACGGTCAAGCGCGGCGCGGTGGTGCACGTGGCGGTCGACGGCGGCATGGGCGACAACCTCGAGGTGTCCTTGACGGGTCAGCGCTTCGAGGCGACGATCGTCGACCGGGTGGGCGGCGGCGAGACGGTTGCCGTCGTCGGCAGGCACTGCGAGTCGGGCGATCAGTTGATCGACGGGGTGGCGCTGCGGGATCCCGCGGTCGGCGATCTGCTGGCCGTTCCGGTGACCGGTGCGTACACCTACACGATGTCGAACCAGTACAACGGGGCGCGACGGGTGCCCGTGGTGTTCGCCGACGACGGGCGGGCCCGGCTGGTGGTGCGCAGAGACTCGTGGGATGACCTGTTCGTCCGCGACGTCGACTCCGCGGGTTGACGGGCGAGCTGACAGGATTGCGTCCATGACTGAACTTGCCGGGTCGTTGATCGAACTCGCGCAGCGCTATGGCGTGGCCGCCTTCTACAACGACTGGACGGGTGAGTACCGGGCCGTTCCGGAGTCCACGCTCGTCGCGGTGCTGGCCGCCCTTGGCGTCGAGGCCGCCTCGGAGTCCGACCGCGAGGCGTCGATCGCCGAGCTGGATCGTCAGCACTGGCGCCGGATCCTGCCGCCGACGGTGGTGACACGCACCGGGGTGGCGACGCCGTTTTGGGTGCACGTGACCGACGGTGAGCCGATCGACGCATGGATCCGCTTGGAGGACGGCACCGTTCGCGCGGGTCTGCGCCAGCTGGTGAACGACGAGCCGCCGTTCGAGGTCGACGGTCGGTTGGTTGGGGAGGCGACGTTCGAGCTGCCCGCCGACATGCCGATCGGCTATCACCGGCTGCACGTGACCGCCGCCGGGGTGGACGCCGACGCATCGTTGATCGTCGCCCCCGCCGCATTGACGTTGCCTGCCTCCCTCGGTGGTGGGCGCACGTGGGGCGTCGCGGCCCAGTTGTACAGCGTGCGCTCGGAACGGTCCTGGGGCATAGGAGATCTGAGTGATCTGACCGACATCGCGGTGTGGTCGGCCGCGCAGCACGGCGCGGGTTTCGTGCTGGCGAACCCGCTGCATGCGGCGGCTCCCGCTGCGCCGATGGAGCCCTCCCCGTACCTGCCGACGTCGCGGCGCTTCGTCAATCCGATCTATCTCCGCGTGGAGGCCATCCCCGAGTTCGCCTATGTCGGGGATCGCGGTGAGCTGCGCAAGGCGCGGTCGGTGGCGCAGGCTCGCGCCAAGAAGTCCAAGCTGATCGACCGCGATTCGGTGTGGAAGATCAAGCGGGCCGCGTTGAAGGCGGTCTATCGGGTGAAGCGGTCGGCGGGGCGCGAGTTGGCCTACTCGGCGTTCCGGGCGCGCGAGGGAAGCAGTCTCGACGACTTCGCCGTCTGGTGCGCGCTCGCGGAGAAGTACGGCAACGACTGGCATCGCTGGCCGGAGGAGCTACGGCACCCGGCCAGCGCGGCGACGGCCGCCTTCGCCGCCAAGCGCGCGGACTCCGTGGACTTCCACCGGTGGTTGCAGTGGCAACTCGACGATCAGCTGACGGCCGTGCAGTCGACGGCCATCCAGGCGGGCATGTCATTGGGCGTCATGCACGACCTCGCGGTCGGTGTCGACCCGAACGGCGCGGACGCATGGGCGCTGCAGGACGTGCTGGCGCTCGGCGTGAGTGTGGGCGCCCCGCCCGACGAGTACAACCAGCTGGGGCAGGACTGGTCGCAGCCGCCGTGGCGACCCGACCAGCTGATCGAGCAGGGGTATGAGCCCTTTCGGGCGCTCGTCAACGCGGTGCTCCGGCACGCAGGCGGGGTCCGCATCGACCACATCATCGGGCTGTTCCGGCTGTGGTGGATCCCGGAGGGCGCTGCGCCGACGGCGGGCACGTACGTGCGCTACGACCACGAAGCACTGATCGGCATCGTGGCGTTGGAGGCGCAGCGGGCCGGGGCCGTCGTCGTCGGCGAGGACCTCGGCACCGTCGAACCGTGGGTGCGCGACTATCTGCGCGACCGCGGCCTGCTTGGCACGTCGATCCTGTGGTTCGAGCTGGACCGCGACGGAAGCGGCGGCCCGCTGCCCGCGCGTTGGTGGCGGGAGTACGCCCTGGCGTCGGTAACCACGCACGACCTCCCGCCGACGGCGGGCTACCTGGCCGGTGAGCACGTGCGCATCCGCGAGGAGTTGAACCTGCTGACCCGCCCCGCGGCCGACGAGCTGGCCGACGACAGGGCCGAGCAGGCCGCATGGCTGTCGGAGTTGCGGGCTGCGGGCCTGTTGGGTGAGGACGCTGGGAGTAAGAACCCGACGGTCGAGCAGGTGGTGGCCGCGTTGTACGCGTATCTGGGTCGGACGCCGTCGCGGCTGTTGGCGTTGGCGCTTCCGGATGCGGTGGGCGACGTGCGTGCCCAGAATCAACCAGGCACCACCGATGAATACCCGAACTGGCGGGTGAAGTTGTCGGGCCCCGACGGTAGAGAACTGCTGCTCGAGGACGTGTTCGCGAGCCCGCGGGCGGCGGCGCTCGCCGACGTGATGCAGGCGCAGGTAACGCCAGCACGCGAGTGACCGAAGTTTCTCAAGAGGCTGAACTGCGATATGTTCGCAACCGCACCGCGATACCCGGAGGTCACGTGAAGAAGATTGTTGGGCTGGGAGCCGCTGCGCTCGCCGTTCCCGCCGCCACCATCGCCCTGGGCTCGGCGGCCTTGTTCCAACCGGCCATCGCGGCGTCCGAGCCTGCGACCGTCAATTCGTTGAACGTCGTTGGTGAGCCCTATGCGAAGGCGCTGCAGTTGCTGCGTAGCCAAGGCGTCAAGGCGTACTTCGGCGGTTCCAGCGGCAGCGACCTGCCGCAGTCGGCGTGCATCGTCAGCCAGCAGAAGGTCACCAGCGGCGGGCGGATGTACCTCAACCTGGACTGCACGCAGGCGGCCGCCGACCGCGCGACCGACTCCACTCCGGCCACGCCCCTGGCACCCGGTGGCGCTCCTGGCGCACCGGCCCCCGGCAACGGCCAGGGAACGTATGGCGGTCCCATCGGAGTGCCGGTGCCCGTCGGCTGAGCCGCCGACTTACCGGTACCCGCGTTCCCACCTAACTGCCGGGATCACGTACACTCCTCTTCACCCGCTTGAGCTGTGCAGATGACTGCGCGAGTTACTGAAGGGGCTGCAGAGATGCGACCACAACGGTTCCCTACCGAGATCGATCCCGGTCCCGTTCAGATCCAGGCACGCAAGGTGCACTTCGACGTCGGAGACGTCCCGTTGCACTGGATTCCCGGGCATCCGGTGGCGTCGAACATGGTCAGCCTGCTCAACGTCGTCCTGCCCGCCGCCGAACGCTGGTTCGTCGCCGCCTACAACGAGGCGCTGCCGCTGGTGAAGGACCCGAAGCTGGCCGAGGACATGCGCGGGTTCATCGGCCAGGAGGCCACCCACGCCGACGTGCACGACAAGGTCCTGCACGAGTACATGGTCACGCACGGTGTCGACGTGAAGCCGATCCTCGATCAGATCGAGTACGTCTTCGAGAAGGTGTTGGCGCCGGATCCCAAGATCACCGACCCCAAGCGCAAGCTCAACCATCTGTGCGACCGGCTGTGGCTGATCGCCGCGATCGAGCACTACACCGCCGTCCTCGGTGACTTCTCACTGAACTGCGCATGGGACGACCACGGCGCCGACCCCACGATCGTCGACCTGTTCCGTTGGCATGGCAGCGAGGAGGTCGAGCACCGCAACGTCGCCCATGACGTCGCGCACTACTTCCACGACAGCTACGTCGACCGCATCCGCGCGATGGCCCTGGCGATCCTGATGATGTTCACGTTCTTCCAGCGCGGCGTCTGGTACCTGTCGAAGAACGACCCGACGGTCGAGCTTGGCTGGTTCGAGATGCAGCGCCTGCGGATGCGCGACTCCAAGCTCGATCTGCTGCCGAAGTACCGAAAGTTGTTCGGCTCCAACACGTTCATGTACTTCCGGCCGGGCTTCTCGCCAGCGGAGATGGGGTCGACGGCCCAGGCCGTGGCCTACCTGGCAAGCTCGCCCGCGGCCCGCGCGGCGCACCTTTGATGGCGCCGGTGTCCCTGTTCTCACGGCTGCGACAAGCGCCGCCGAGCCCGTCGGGCCGGTCCAAGCACGATCTCTCGATCGGGTTGGCCGACGCGATGATCACCGGGCTGTTCAACCTGTCCGGGGCGATGCGGAAGATGGCGCCGCCGCGCGAAGTCGACCGCGGCATCCCGCTGGTGGTGGCTCAGCGCGAGGTGGTCGCGCACGATCAGGACGTCGTCGCGTTGACGTTGAGGGCGCCGGACGGCGGCGCCCTGCCGCGCTGGCATCCGGGTGCGCACATCGACGTGCATCTGCCAAGTGGACGCAAGCGCCAGTACTCGCTGTGCGGGGATCCGGCCATCACCGACGCGTATCGCATTGCGGTGCGCCGCATTCCGGCTGGCGGCGGCGGGTCCATGGAGATTCACGACGATCTGGGCGTCGGCGCTTCGGTGGTGACGCATGGTCCTCGCAACGCGTTTCCCTTGACGGTGCCGGGCTACGGCTCGCCTGCGCAACGGTTCCGGTTCATCGCTGGGGGCATCGGCATCACCCCGATCCTGCCGATGTTGGCGGCGGCGCGGTCGCTCGGCGTGGACTGGTCGATGGTCTACACCGGCCGCAGCCGTGACACGCTGCCGTTCATCGACGAGGTGGACCGCTTCGGCAATCGGATCGTCGTCCGCACCGACGATCGGCACGGGTTGCCGACGGCGCAGGAACTGCTCGGCGACTGTCCCGACGGCACCACGGTGTACGCATGCGGGCCTGCGCCGATGCTGACGGCGATCCGGACCGCACTGGTGGCCCGCGACGACGTCGAGTTGCACTTCGAGAGGTTCGCCGCACCGCCGGTCGTCGACGGTCGGGAGTTCACCGCGGCGGTCGCATCGACGGGCCGTTCGATCCGGGTGGGCGCCGACGAGACACTGCTGTCGGCACTGAACCGCGAGGGCGTGCACGCGCCGTACTCCTGCCAGCAGGGCTTCTGCGGAACCTGCCGCACCCGCGTGCTGTCGGGCGCCGCCGAGCACCGCGACACGCTGCTCACCGATCCCGAGCGCGAGGCCGGGATGATGCTCACCTGCGTGTCCCGCGCTCAGGGCTCGGACCTGATCCTCGACCTCTGATCGGTTCGCGCCGACTACTATTCGCCCCATGCCGCTGGACGAGGGGACGACGTTCGCGGGCTTCACCATCGTCCGGCGTCTTGGCTCCGGAGGAATGGGTGAGGTCTATCTGGTCACCCACCCGCGGTTACCCCGCCGCGACGCGCTGAAGGTGCTTCGGCCCGAAGTGTCGGCCGACGGTGAGTACCGCGAACGCTTCAACCGCGAGGGTGACATCGCCGCAACGCTGTGGCATCCACACATCGTCGGGGTGCACGACCGCGGTGAGGCCGAGGGCCAGCTGTGGATCGACATGGACTACGTCGACGGCACCGACGCGGGACGCCTCCTCAACGACAGCCACCCGAACGGGATGCCCGGGCCCGACGTGGCAGACATCGTCGCTGCGGTCGCCGATGCGCTGGACTACGCGCATCAGCGCAACCTGCTGCACCGCGACGTCAAGCCGGCCAACATCCTGATCGCCAACCCCGATACGCCGGAACGTCGGGTTCTGTTGGCGGACTTCGGAATCGCGCGCTGGGTCGATGATCCAAGCGGATTGACCGCCACCAACATGACCGTGGGCACCGTGTCCTACGCGGCGCCCGAGCAGCTGATGGGCGGTGACCAGCTGGACGGACGTGCCGATCAGTATGCCTTGGCGGCCAGTGCCTTTCACCTGTTGACGGGGGCGCCACCATTCCTGAACTCGAACCCGGCGGTCGTCATCAGTCAGCATCTGTCGGCAGCGCCGCCGCAGATCGGAGCCCGCCGACCGGAACTGGCCGCGCTGGACCCGGTGTTCGCCAAGGCGCTGGCGAAGGATCCCAAGGACAGGTACGCGCGCTGCGTCGACTTCGCTCGCGCGCTGCAGCACCGCCTGGGCAGCGACGAGCAGGAGCCAACGCGGCTGTCGTCGACCGCGGTGCCCGAGCGCCGGTCACCTTGGCGCGCAGGCGTTCTGATACCTGCGGCGCTGGCGCTGCTGCTGGTCGTGGCGGTCGCGTTCGGGGTGTTCGAGATGACCAGGGCCGACGACGAGAGGAGCGCTTCCCCAGGCACGTCCAGAACGGCAACCACCCCGCCGAGCGCGGCGCCCCTTCCGCCACCGACCCCGACCACCACCGTCACCCCGACCACCACCGTCACCCCGACCACCACCGTCACCCCGGCCACCGACACCCCGACGACCGACACTCCGACCACCACCGAGACACCCACCACGGGCGCCGCCACTGCGACTGCCGTGATCGGCGCCGACTGCTCGCCGCAGGGCAGCACCGGCACCACGGCCACCGGCGCGACTGCGTACTGCGCCGTGCTGCAGGGCAGCGATGCGACGATCTGGTCGCAGAACCCGGGCACCATTCCCGCGCCGACGGTGACGGTCGACCCGACGGAGACGCCGCTGCCGCCCGAGCAGGAGAACCCGGTGCGGGTGTGCATGGAGCAGACCGGGCAGACCCGTCGCGAGTGCCGCGAGGACATCCGCCGCAGCAACGGGCTGCCGTGACGTCCGATCAGTCGGCTGCGAGACGATCGATGAGCGAATCCAGAAGCGGCAGTTGCCCCTTCAGCATCTTGACCCTGGCGTCGGCGATGGAGAACCAGGCGACCCTGTCGATCTCGGGGTACACCTTGATCTTGCCGGAGCCCCTCGGCCACTCCAGCTCGAAGGTGTTGCTGACGCTGTCGGTGACGTCGAGGTCGGCGTGCACGGCGAACGCGGTGACGACCTTGCCCCCGGACTGCTTGACCGGCGGGAGGTCCAGCCGGGGGCCGTCGGGCACCGGTAGACCGATCTCCTCGACGAACTCACGCTGGGCGGCCACCCACGGGTCCTCGTCGTCGTACTCACCCTTCGGAATCGACCAGGCGCCGTCGTCCTTGCGGGCCCAGAATGGGCCGCCGGGGTGGCCGATCAAAACCTCGACGCCCGACCCACCGGTGCGGTACAGCAGCAATCCTGCGCTCCGTCGTGGCACGCCGTCACCACTCCGCGAGGATGCGCTGCTTGTCGGCCCGCCTCGTGGCGTCGCGCAGCAGGACCTTCAACTGTGCGTGAAACGGGTTCGGCGTCTTCGCGCGCGGGTTGAGCGGCAGGTCGAGGGTGGCGATCAGCTGGTCTTCCAGCACCCACGGCTCGGGGCGCACGACCCAGGACACCTGCACGTTGTCGGCCATCCACTGGTTCAGCGCGGTCTCCCCGCCTGCGAACGTGCGCCGTTTCCCGGTGCCGACGCGACGCAGCTGCGTGCCCAGCTCCTTGACCAGGAGAACGCCGAGGGTCTTGCGAAGCGTCGAACCCTCCGCGTCGGCGCGGCCCGCCCCGAAGTGGTACTTGACGCGCTTGCGAAGGTCCTGGGTGCTTGGCGGCTTGCCGTTCTTGGGCGGTGGCGTTGGGCTGATGCCGACGTAGAGCAGGGTCATTCCGTCGCGCTGCTCACAGCCGGACACGTCGATGTCGGCGGGAATCTGACGGAACCACCATGCGTAGACGCCGGGCGCACTGGGTACCGGACACGGGTCGGCCAGCACCTCGTCGCGCGTAAATCGCCGGGCATCAAGGAAACTCGTCATCGAGGTCATGGTGTGCCGCTCGTGGTGTGCCCCGAAGTTCCCCGTGCCATCGCCTCAGCCTAGACGCCGCGCTCGGGTAGCTACCGGGGCCCACCGACCGCGTAGGTGCCGTCGCCGTCGGTGAAGACCACGTCGACCGTGCGGGTGGTGCCGTTCATGTCGACCGTGCAGGTGAAACTCGCGCCCGCCACGACCCTCGGGTTGTCCCCGCGGTTGCAGCGCACGGAGGTGACGTCGTTCGCCCCGTACCCATTGGCCGGGTCGGACAGGATCTGCCGCACGCCATCCTCGGCCTGCAGAACGTCGAGTTCCTTGTCTGCCGTGGCCCGGGAGTACGCCAGGGCCGCGGCGAGCATCACGGCTGCGGCGGCGACGAGCGCCAGCACTGCCCACAGGACGTGCCAGCGCCGGTCCCCGCGTGGTGACGGTGGCACCGGAAATGGTTGGTGGGCAGGCATTCCCGCCGAGGGCGAGCCACCGGGGCGCGGCCACCACGGCGGCTCCGAGTAGGGGTGATTCACGGCGTCAGCCGAACTGCTCGAAGCATCCGTCGGTGCTACCGGACAATCCCTGTCGATAGGCGAGGATTCTGGTGAAGCCCGCGGGCACGACGGAGCCGTTGACGTCACTGGCGGCCAGCCCGGTGGACAGCAGCCCAGAGACGGCCTCGTCGGTGTCACCGGGCGACAGCCGGAGTGCGGCGTCGGGATTGGTCATCGCGCCCTGGGCGACGCCGGTCAGGCAGGCGGTCCGGATGGCGGCGACCACCGTATCCAGCGCGAGTCCGCGTTCGTGCTGCACTGCCAGTGCGTAGCGCGACGTGACCATCGACAGCGCGGTGTTGTCACCTTGAATCAGGACGCCGTCGCGCTCGTCCTTGGGCTCGCCGGCAGCCGCGAGCGCGGGCAGGTCGACGTGGATGGCGTTGCTGTCGGGGCAGTACGACACGGGGTCGGTGGTCTCGGCGTCCGCGCAGGGCGCGCCCTCGTCGGTCAGGCTGGGCGGGGCATCGAGCCGGAACGTCTTGTCGAGGACGTACATCAGGGACGAAAGGATGGTCATGTCGATGGGGACGTCGACGGATTGCTCGGCGTCCTCGTCGCTTAGGGACAGCGGCAGATCGCCCTGGCGCCGCCCGATCTCCTCGACGTCGATGGCGGCGCACTGGTCGGCGCCGCCGCTGAAGCCCATCTGAAAGGCGCTGACCCGGTCCAGTGCCGAGCCGTGGGCGTCGTCGGGGGGGCTCGACGACAGCTCGTCTCTGCTGTAGATGATTCCGGCCAGGACGTGATTGAGCCCGTCGGCGGTGCTGAGCGTGAAGCGGGGCGACTCACCTGCGGCGACCCACCGTAGGTACACCCCGGCGAAGCAGTCCGCCTGCTGTTCCTTGACCAGGGTGGGGGTCGAGAGCTTGACCAGTCCCGACATCCATTGCAGCGCATGGCCGTACTCGTGGGCCATCACGCCGACCACGGCCATGTCCCCGAAGTGCTTCTGGGCGACGGGCATGAAGACGCGGCGGTCCCAGGCCATGACGTCGTCGAGGTAGCAGTAGGACGCGTTGGGTGACTGGTAGCGGACCCACCCGCACACCGACGGCCCGTTCGGGTCGGTGGAGTCGTAGGACACCAGGGTCTCGACGGGCTTGAAGTCTCGGGCCAGGTACCTGTCGTAGTTGGTCGACCAGAAGTCCTCGATGTCGTTGACGGCGAGCAGCGCGAGTTGGTCGATTGGGCCGTCGTCGGTGTCCGACACGGTGCCGACCGGTCCCTGCGCATCGGGCCGCGGTCCGCTCGGTCCCTGCTTGGCAGGCAGACCGCCTGCTCGCTCGGGGTCGAAGAGCAGCGACGTCGCCCTCCCGCCGACCACCGTGCCGCTGCACGCGATCAGGGCGGTCGCCGTGACCACCAGGACGGCCGCCAACAGCGCTCTACTGAAAAAGGCACGGATGGTGCGCGCAACCCCCAAGTGACGTCGCCTCCCCAGTCGATGTCGTTTCTGCACCATACTCTCCCGACACGACCGCGAATTCGCCCGTCGTTTGCGTAGCATCGCTTCTCACCAACTCCGGAGGTCGGTCCCGTGCCCAACGACGAGTTCGGCGACTTCCAGACGCCGCTGCCGCTGGCGCAGGCGCTGGTCAAGACGCTGCCGGTGCGGGCGTGGGCCCGGATCCTCGAGCCGACGTGCGGGATCGGCAACTTCCTCCGCGCCGCGGTGGACGTCTTCCCCGAGGCGGACGCGGTCGGCGTCGAGACCCAGGAGCACTACGTCGCCAAGGCGCGGTCGGTGGCCCGGGTGGTGCACGCGAACGTCTTCGAGTTCGACCTGGCCAACGACCTGCCATGGCGCTCGGCTGCGGGTCCCACCCTGGTACTCGGCAACCCGCCGTGGGTGACCAATGCTCAGCTCTCGACGCTCGGCTCATCGAACCGGCCGCAGCGCAGCAACGTCAAGGACGCCAGCGGTATCGAGGCGATGACGGGCAGCTCGAACTTCGACGTCGCCGAGTTCATCTGGCACAAACTCCTCGCGGAGTTTGCTGGCCAGCGCGCCACCGTCGCGTTGCTCTGCAAGACGCAGGTGGCCCGAAACGTGTTGCTGCACAGCGCAACCAAGGGTGTTCCGATCGCGGAGGCCAGCCTCCGGTTGATCGACGCCAAGGAGTGGTTCGGCGCGGCGGTCGACGCCTGCTGGTTCACCGTCACCCTCGGTGCCGGTCGCGGCGAGTACACCGCAGACGTCTACGCCGACGTCGAGGCCACCACCGCGAGCAGTCGGATCGGCGTGGTGAACGGCCGGCTGACGGCCGACGTCGACGCCTATGCGCGTAGCGCCCGGTTCGACGGCCAGAGCCCGGTCCCGTGGCGCCAGGGCATCAAGCACGATGCCACGGCTGCAATGGAATTGGTCGACGACGGCGGCCCGAGGACCAAGGGCGGCGTCCCCGTCGACGTCGAGCTCGATCGGCTCTATCCGCTGTTCAAGTGCACCGACGTGCACCGCGACCGGCTCGGCGCGCCCCGCCGCTGGTTGGTGGTTCCGCAGCACCACCCCGGCCAGGACACCGACGCGCTGCAGCAGGCCGCCCCCAAGCTGTGGAGCTACCTCCAGCAGCATGCCTCGCTGCTGGACGGGCGCAAGTCCAGCATCTACCGAAACCGACCGCGGTTCAGCATCTTCGGGGTTGGTCCGTACACGTTCACCGACTACAAGATCGCGGTGTCGGGGTTCCACGCGGCGCCGGCGTTCCGGATGGTCGGCCCGTGCGGTGGGGCCCCAGCGGTCTTCGACGACGCCACCTACCTGTTGCCGTTCGACGACGCCGCGGAATGCGCTGTGGCGCATGCAATCCTGACCAGCATCGAGGCCACCGATCTGATTGCCGCGTTGGCGTTCTGGGACAGCAAGCGTCCGGTGACCAAGAAGCTGCTGCAGCGCATCGACCTGCTGGCCATCGCCAGGGCCACCGACCGCGATTCTCACGCCGACCGGGCGCTGGCCGAGCTCCGTCGTTTCCAGCCCGACGCCACCCGCCGTGACGTCGCCGCCGCCACCGAGCGATTGGTGCACGTCTGGGGCGAGCGGGGCGCCTGAATCCCGCGCACGGCGACGCGCCGCGATGGATACTGCATCCTGGGAGGTAGACCGCAGTGGCAGTAGGGGAATCCCGCGTCGGTCAGACGTTCGGGAAGTACACGATCGTGTCGCGCCTCGGCAAGGGCGGCATGGGCGAAGTGTACGAGGCCTACGACGACAGCAAGGGCCGCACCGTCGCGCTGAAGATCCTGTCCCCGCAGTTCTCGCAGGACGAGGCGTTCCGGACGCGGTTCAAGCGGGAGTCCCGCGCCGCGGCGATCCTGCAGGAGCCGCACGTCATCCCGATCCACGACTGGGGTGAGGTCGACGGCAACCTGTTCATCGACATGCGCCTGGTCAGGGGGAAGACACTGTACGACGTGCTGGAGCTCGGGCCGATCGACCCGGCCCGCGCGGTGGCGATCGTCGGCGGGGTGGCAAGCGCGCTGGACGCGGCGCACGCAGCCGGATTGGTGCACCGTGACATCAAGCCGCAGAACATCATTCTGACCTCCGACGACTTTCCGTACCTGGTGGACTTCGGCATCGCCGAAGCCAAGGGCGACCCCGGGCTGACGATGACGGGCACCTATCTTGGCACCGTCGCCTATATGGCACCGGAGCGCTTCGGAGGGCAGAACTCCACGCCCGCCGTCGACGTGTACGCACTGGCGTGCGTGCTCTATGAGGCCTTGACGGGCCACCCGCCGTTCCCGCACGGCGGCCTCGAGCAGGCGATGATGTCGCACCTGACGGCGCCGCCGCCCCGGCCGAGTCAGGCGCAGCGGGCGGTGTCGCCTGCCTTCGATCAGGTGATCGCCCGTGGCATGGCCAAGGAACCCGCCGACCGGTACGCCAGCGCGGGCGCGCTGGTCGCTGCGGCGAAGCACGCGCTGATTCCTCAGGAGCCCCCCACGGTCGCGACCCCCACGGTGCAGCACACGCCGCCGCGCGCGCAGCCCTACGTCGACCCCTTCCGCCCCCGCCAACAGCCACCCCCTCACCCATCCACCCCGCCTCCGCGCCCGCCGTACCCGCCGCAGCCTCCACCCACCGGACGGCCGAAGTGGGTGCTGCCCTCGGCGATTGCGTTCGTGGCGGTGCTCGCGATCGGTCTGGTCGCCGTGGTCATCGGCCTGAACTCGGGAGGCTCGAACCGACCGGTGGCGACCGACACCAGCCCGACCGACGACTCCACCGGTCCGACGTCCACCTCCGCGACCATCGGGCCGACGTCGACGCCGGGAGCGTCCAGCCGCCCGACGTCGTCCGGACCGACGGCGTCGGCCCCGCAGGCACCGCCCGCGCCGCCGCCCCTGGTCACCGGCCCCGACCTGAGCGCCGCCCGCGAGACGTGCGACGGCGGCTACTTCCTGACCAATCGCAACGGCTTTGGCACCCACGCCGGGCGGGGCACGCCCGAGACGTCGTGCCGCTTCATGGACAGCGTGCTGAACGCCTACTGGACGCAGTACGGCGACGCCAGCCGGTCGTTGCGGCCGGTGTCGGCGGCGGGTTCGGTGGCCTGCAACACGGTGCTGACCGACGGCGCCGGCTGCGACGGCGACAACTTCCTGATGCAGTGCCAGGCCTATCCGGGCCAGGGCTACATCACGTGCGAGGGTGGCCGCAACGCCGTGGTGTACCTGTTCTGACGTGGCGCGCGCGTCTCGTTTCGCGAATGCTGTTGGGGTGACGGATCCGGAGCCGCTCGGCACGCGGGCTCCGTTCCGCCCGCTGGACATGCTGGCAAATACCGGTGTCGCGGCCGCCTACCAGGCGATGTTCTTCACCCTGCGCCGGTTGGTGGTCGGCCGCAGGCTGACCGTCCGCGTCGACGACGGTGAGCTGCAGCTGACGGTGACGAGCTTCGGATCGCGACTGCCATCCGGGTCGCGACTGACAGGGCGGTGGCCGGCGATCGGCAGGCATCACGACGTCGCCCTGGAGGCCAGCCACATCGTGTGGGGCGAGCACGAGTTGCACCGCGCCAGGGTGGTGCTGCACGCGCTGCACTTCCGCGGCACTCTGCGGCCGACCGAGCTGGTCGCTGCGCCGGTGGAGCTGACGGCGGAGGTGCCCGCTCCCGCGCTCGACGAGTTGTTCCGGTGGGCGGCGCCGCGGCTGGCCGGTGACGTGGGTCCTGACGGGGTGGCGCGGCTGCACGTCGCCAAGCTCCGGGGCAGCGGGTACGTAGAGGTCGACGCGCGCCTGGACGGGTCGACGCTGTGGGTCACACCGCGGGCGGTGGTGCGGCGACGGCGATGGACGTTGCCTGCGCGAACGCCGTCGTACCGGGTCCGGGTGCCCGAGCTTCCGCATGGCCTGCAGTTGACGTCGGTGGAGTTCGCACCGGGGTTGGTGCGGCTGACGGCTCACGTCGCAGAGTGGCGGATGGCGATGCCACTTACTCGTCTGGAGAATGTCATCGGCCAGCTCAGCGGGGTCGGCAGGCCGCCCCGGCTGACCTGGCCCAGCCAGTCGACACCTCGCGCTGAGCGTCGAACGGGGCGCCGCTAGAGTCGCCTTCCGTGGCGGTTGAGTACTACTCCCGATACGTCGCCGTTGGCGACAGTCAGACCGAGGGCCTCTGGGACGGTGACGACGACACCGGCGTGGCGGGTTTCGCGGACCGGTTGGCGGCGCACCTCGAGGAGCTGAATCCCGGTGTGCTGTATGCCAACCTGGCGGTGCGGGGCCGGCGGATCCGCGACGTGCTGGACAATCAGCTGCCCAGGGCCGTCGCGATGCAGCCGGATCTGATCACCAGCTGCATCGGCATGAACGACGTGACGAGGCCGGGGCGTCCCGCGTTCGAGCGAGCCGTCGAGGACATCGACCTGCTGCACGACCGGTTGGCCGAGACCGGGGCCACGGTGGTGACGACGACGTTCCCCGACTTGGCGACGATCCTTCCGGTGGGGCGGTTCCTCGAGGGCCGGGTGCTACGGATCAACGAGGTGATTCGTGCGGCCGCCCAGCGCCACGGCTTTCGGCTGGTCGACCTGTATGACGCGCCGTCGTTGGCCGCTCCGGAGATCTGGAGCCCGGACCGAGTGCACGGGTCCCCGCGGGGCCATGCCGTCTTCGCCGCCGCCGCCGCCGAGGCACTGAATCTTCCTGGCAGCAACCATGATTGGGCATCGTCCACGGTCGAGGTGGTCAGGCCGAGTCTTGGGTCGCGGATGTATTCGCAGGCGTTGTGGACGCAGAATCTGTTGATGCCGTGGATTTGGCGGCACCTGCGCGGGCTGTCCAGCGGCAATGGGCGCGATCCGAAGCGCCCCTGGTTGGAGCCGGTGTTGGCAGGCTCAGATTCCGAGTAGGTTCAGCGGGATCGGGGACTCGCCGTTGCCAAGCGCGCTGACAGCGCCGGGGCAGAAGGCGGTGATCGCGAGGCCGGTGAACATGGTGGCGGGTCCGAGCGGCATGCCCGCGGCGTTGGCCACCTGGGAGGCCGCGTCGGCCATGGTCTGGCCGGGCTGCGCCAGCATGGGGCACACGGACTGGCCGAGTGCGACGGCATCGCTGGGGTTGCTGACGGCCACGCCCGCGTTGTCGACGGCGGTGAGGAACAGGTCGTCGGCGGGGTCGGCGGAGGCCGGGGCGGCAGCGAGTAGGGCGCCGGCGAGGACACCGGCGGTCAGCAGGACGGTTCGGGCGGTCATGCGAGCATTCTTCGTGCGGTCCACGCGGGTCAGAATACGGTGCTGGGCGGCGATGTGCGCAATCAGACGCCGGTCCACACCTCGGCGATCTGGCTGCCGACGTCGATGATCTTTGCCTTTGCCGACTCGGGGCTGTCGATCTCCCCGGCAACGTGTTGAGCAATGAAGCGCTTGATTTCGGCGTCGACTCCGCCGACGATGCGGACGAGTTCGGCGCGCAGCGTCTTGGATGTGACGTGGATGGCGATGTCGGTGGGCCTCGGTTTCTCGACGTCGAGGATCAGCAACAGCGGGTGCGCGGCGATGGCGGTAGCTCGAAGGGCGATCTCGCCGAAGACGATGAACTTCGGCTTGTCGATGCGCAGGTCGATGACCATGTCGATCTCCAGCGGGATGCGGATGTCGAAGGTGATCCGGTCGCCGAGCGCCCTGGTGACCGACGGGTTCTGCACCTTGACCTTGGCGGTGACCTTGGCGATCTTGCCCGGCCCCTGGGCCATGGGGCCCATGGAGAACTCGGCGCCTGCGATGTCGGCGATGGCGGAGCCGACGCGTTCTTCGGTGACGGCGATCTCGAAGAAGCGCCGACCGAACTCCTCGTAGGTCATGGTGTCGGGGACAGACGTGTCAGGCATGGTCCTGCTACGGTCTCACGCCGCCGCGTCGTCGGCGAACACGCGTACGGTGCGGATGCGCATCGGATGCGCATCGAACTCCCCCACCAGCAGGAACCGGCGGTCCGTCGTGGTCACCCTGGTCACGACGAACGAGCCAGCGGCGATCATGCCGTCCCAGCGGGCGCCGGCCAGCAGCGCGACGAATTCCGACGTGGCGAGCCGTTCGGTGTCCCCGCTGGTGAGGTGGCCTGTGTCGCCGATGCGCCGCTTGACGGCCAGCTCGTCGCCTGCGCTGGCGTCGGCGAGCAGCCCGGTGAGGTGGCGTTTCCCGCGTCGGCCGACGCCACGGAAGCCGGCCAGGAAGCCCACGGCGCCAAGCAGGCCCTGGTTGCGCAGCACCGCGCGGACCAGCGCCAGGCCGACGGGGACGGCACCGGGGCCATTGCGGGCGAACCGCCACACCATGGCGGGCAGTTCCCAGAACGCCTGTAGCCGGGCGATGTTCAAGCGGTCGTCGAGGTCGTAGCGCAGGTAGGCGGGGATCATCATGGTCACCGACGGGCCCATGTGCACCTCGAGGGTCACGTCGCGCAGCACGCTGGAGCCTGCGACGACGTCGAGGTGGCGGTGGAAGATGATGTCGCGCGGCCCGATGAAGGTGTCGTAGAACCGTTCGATCTGGGCGCGGTACCGATGTGGCCGGGAGCCGACGGGGTCCTCCACGGCGCCGTCGACGGTGAAGAGCCCGACCCAGCCATCTCGGTCGTGGGCGGCAACGCCCTGCGCGGAGCGGTCGGCGGCGGCGATCAACGCCGCGGACGTGCGCGCGGGATCGGAGCCGTGGGGTCGGGCCCCAGGTTCACGCGTTGGCATACCCCATCCTCTACCCCCGCCCTGTACCACCGCCCTCCACCACCGCCCTCCACCACCGCCCCCCACACCGTCCTCTACCACCAATCGTCTACCACTGACGTTCGCTGACGGGTGAGGTCGTGGCGAACTCGCCGGATGAGCTGCACACTGGACAAGAGCGCGCCGTCAGCGCGGACAGCGATCTGGGAGCACCGTCATGAGTCAGAACCCGTTCGGGATCGACCCCGAGGACTTCGACCGCGTCATGCGGGAGGCCAGCGACGGTCTGCGTGATGCGCTGGGTCGCATCGGCGGTCAGGCGGGGTGGTCGACTCTGCTCGGCGAGTTCACCAAGGGCACCCGTCCCAAGACCGAGCCGGAGACCACGGGTGACACCGGCGACGGTGTGTGGGCCATCTATACGGTCGACGAGGCGGGCGGCGCGCACATCGAAGAGGTGTACCCGACCGAGTTGGACGCGTTGCGCGCCAACAAGAACAACACCGATCCCGGCCGCAAGGTGAGGTTCCTGCCGTATGGGATCGCCGTCAGCGTGCTCGATGCCCTCGACGGCGACTAGCACCCTCACCAGCACCCGCTCGAAACGACTCGTCTCCTTGGGGTTAGCCGTTAGGCTTTGCCGAACGTCGGATCCAGGAGGCTCAATCCATGTTTCGCGAACTGACGATCGCTGCGGCGATCGCCGGAGCCGCCATCGCACTGGCGCCGTCGGCCGTCGCCGACCCCGGTCCGATGTATCCGGACGATCCCAGCCACTACGACACCTCGGCCACCGACGTGCCGGGCATCAGGTACGACGCCGTGCTCAACGGACCGTGCGACAACTATCAGCTGTTCACCTTCGGCCGCAGCGTCGGCGGTTCGACGCTGGTGTGCCACTACATCCCCAATCAGTGGCCGCCGGTGTACTGGGGCTTCTGGGTGTCGTCCTACCCGCTGCAGGGCGAGAAGGAGATCGGCTCGCCGTGCCCGGGTCCGAAGTTCGCCGCGCAGGCTCCCGACGGCAGGCCGATGGTGTGCCTGGGTGCGCAGGGCTGGCAGCCGGGCACGTTGACCGGCGCTGGCTTCTTCCCCGGCTGATCAACCGTCAGACCATACACTCAGCCCTCCGTTGTATGTTCGTTGATCATGGGTGACATCAGCTTCAACTTGTCCGACGTCTTCGGCACGGTGGCCGCGGCGATCCCCGATCAGCCATTCCTGGTGTGGCGCGACCGTCGGCTGTCCTACGCCGACGTGGACCGCCGGGTGTCCGGCATCGCCAACTACCTGACCTCGGTCGGGCTGGGCTGTCACGCCGAGCGCGACACGCTGGCGGGTCACGAGTCCGGGCAGAACCACCTCGGCATCTACCTGCGCAACGGCAACGAGTACCTCGAGGCGATGATCGGCGCGTATCGGGCGCGAGTAGCGCCGTTCAACGTCAGCTATCGCTACGTCGAGGACGAGCTGGTGTACCTGCTGACCGACTCGAAGGCGACGGCGCTGGTCTATCCTTCCGAGTTCGCGCCCCGGGTGGCCGCGATCCGCGACCGTCTGCCCGAGCTGCGGGTGCTCATCCAGGTGGCCGATCACTCCGGCAATGCCTTGCTGCCCGGCGCCGTCGACTACGAATCGATCCTGGACACTCCTGCGCCGTCGAATCCGCCGACGCCGTCGGGCGACGATCTGTACATCCTCTACACGGGTGGCACGACGGGCATGCCGAAGGGCGTGCTGTGGCGTCAGCACGACATCTTCCTGTCGTCGATGGGCGGAAGACCTTGGGGCAGTGACACTCCCCTGGCCTCGCACGACGAGCTGGCCGAGAAGGCGCGGGCGTCGGCAGGTGCGGTGTCGATGATGATGATTCCGCCGTTCATGCACGGCGCCGCGCAATGGGCGGCGTTCAACGCGGTGACGATGGGCGGCCGCATCGTGATCCCCGACGACGTCGAACGGATGCGGCCCGCCGAGGTGCTGCGGCTGGTCGTGAGCGAGAAGGTGTTGAGCATGCCGGTGGTGGGCGACGCGATCGCGCGCCCGCTGCTCGACGAGATCGAGGCGGGCGACTACGACCTGTCGAACCTGTTCACCATCACCAATGGCGGTGCGCCGTTGTCGCCGACCGTGCGGATGCGCATTCTCGCCGCGGTGCCGCACCTGATGCTGCTCGACGCGGTGGGCGCGTCGGAGTCGGGCGCTCAGATGAGCACGATGACGACGGCGGGTGCCGAGGCGACGCCTGCGACGTTCACGCCGCAGTTCGACACCGCGGTGGTGTCCGCCGAGCTGGACCGGGTGCTGCAGCCCGGTGAGGGCCAGGGCTGGCTGGCGCGACGGGACTTGATCCCGCTCGGGTATCTGGGTGACGAGGCCAAGACGGCCCGCACGTTCCCGACGATCGACGGGGTGCGTTGGTCGGTGCCAGGTGATCGCGCAGACGTGTTGCCGGACGGGCGGATTCAGCTATTGGGCCGCGATTCGGTGACCATCAACTCCGGCGGGGAGAAGATCTTCGTCGAGGAAGTCGAGCGCGCGATTGCCGCGCACCCGAGCGTGTACGACGTGGTGGTGGTGGGCCGTCCGTCGGAGCGCTGGGGCAGCGAGGTGGTGGCCGTGGTCCAATTCGCCGAGGGCGCCGAGGCGACCGATGAGGAGCTCGTCGAGGTGTGCCGAACGTCGATAGCTCGGTACAAGGTGCCGAAGGCGTTCATCAGGACGCCGAAGATCGTGCGCTCCCCCGCGGGCAAGGCGGACTACCGTTGGGCGAAAGAGGTTGCGATGCAAGGCGTCAGCCCGTGAAGATCGACATCTCGTTGCCCCGTCCCGGCTCGAAGGGCAGTGCCAGGGACAGATAGCCGTTCGCCGGGTCGCGAACGTGGTCGAGATAGCCGGGCGTGGCGTTCTCCGCGAGTACCAGCGTGCCCGTCCGCAGGTGCGGCTCCAGGAGTTCGAGCACGGCACGGTAGAGACTGAACGCACCGTCGAGGTGAATCACGTCGATCGGGCCGCCCACGCCATCGCGGAGCGTGTCCAGGGC
The DNA here is from genome assembly GCF_040509115.1 of Mycobacterium sp. Taxonomy (GTDB): domain Bacteria; phylum Actinomycetota; class Actinomycetes; order Mycobacteriales; family Mycobacteriaceae; genus Mycobacterium. The sequence continues at coordinate 25,950 of NZ_JBEVLO010000239.1, forward strand.
ATCGCCGACGCGGATGTCGACGAAGTCGGCCAGCCCTGCCGCGGCAAGGTGTTCGCGGGCCCGCGCCGCCTTGGTGGGTTCGAGTTCGGTGCCGATCACGGTGCCGCCGCCGTTGTCGCGGACGGCGCAGGCGAGATGGATGGTCGAGATGCCGAACGACGTGCCGAACTCGACGATGCGGGTGGCCGAAGCGGCTCGGCCACACATGTAGAGCAGTCGACCGAATTCCGGTGACACGCTGAGGAAGTGGTCGGCCACCCGGTGGTACACGGCCTTGTAGTCGCGACTCTCGGCGTCGAGGAGCTCGGCCAGCGGATCGGCTCCTGCGCCGATACCGTCGAGAAACTCGGCGACGTAGGGGGCATCGGTGACCTCGGCTTGCCGGAACAGCTGGTCGAGAACGTCGCCGACCCGGCGGCTGGTGAGTGAATTCATCTGGTAGTCCTCCGTTTTCGGTGCCGAGCGCTTGGTCGTCGAGCGCTGGCGTCGAGCACTGGCGTTCAGCACTTTCGTCGAGCACTGTCGTCGAGCACTATTGTCGGCTCGCTGCGGTGCGGTTGACTACTCGCCTTTGGGCTCCCCCGAAGCCCCTGCTCGATGGCGTTGCCGTTCCTCGTTGCTCGCCTTTGGCTCGCCAGGGAACACCCGAGAACCGGTCCAGTCGGATCTACGCTGAAGGGGCGATGACCGCCAAACCGAACGAGCTTGGGCCGCGCAGACGTCCCCGTCAGCGCCGGTCCGAGGAGACCCGCGACCGCATCCTCGATGCCGCCGTCGAGGTGTTCACGGAGTTCGGCTACGCACGCGGAACCACCAACCGCATCGCGGAGTGGGCCGAGGTCTCCGTCGGCTCGCTGTATCAGTACTACCCGAACAAGGACGCCATCGTGGCGGAGCTGGTGGCGCGTCACCTCGATGCGGGGATCGCGGCGGCGACGGAGCGCCGGCGGACCGGGATGCCGGAGTCGATCGGCGGCGTCATGCGGGCGATCGTCGGGACTGCCGTCGCCAACCATGCTCACGATCCCGGGTTCCTGCGGATCCTGATGGAGCAGGCGCCCCGCTCGCACGAGCTCATGACCAGGGTGGCTGAGCTTCAGCATCGGGCGATCGGCGACATGCGCGAGATCCTGCAGGCCCAACCGGACGTCGTCGTCGCGGACGAGGACGCCTCGGCACGGCTGGTCGTCGCGACGGTCGACGTGGTGGTTCACCAGCTTCTGGCCGCCCCCGACCCGCTCGCCGCGTCGGTCGTCGAGGACGAGGTGGTGGCGATGCTGACGCGCTACCTCGCGGGTGGCTAGCTCAAGCGGGTAGGAAAGTACGCCATGGCTCGCCCGCCGACGGCCCACACCGTCGACGGACGTTTGACCATCCCCCCACGGGCGAAGCTGGCGGGGCCGCGCAACGAGGTGCTGACCTCAAGCGCCGACCGGGGGTCGGCGCGGCTCGGGGTTTGACCTACTTGGTCAAGGTGAACTGGCAGAGGTTCGTGTAGCCCTTGTGGAAGAAGTTCGAGCAGCCGGTCAGGTACTTCATGTACCGCTCGTACATCTCCTCGGACTGCAGCGCGATGGCCTCGTCGCGCTTGGCCTCCAGAGTCGCTGCCCAGATGTCGAGGGTCTTGGCGTAGTGCTCGCGCAGTTTGTGGATGCGTTCGATGGTGAAGCCCGAGGCGGTGGAGAAGTTGACGATCTCGTCGATGACGGGGATCTGGCCGCCGGGGAAGATCTCGTCGCCGATGAACTTGGTGAACCGCAGCAGTGTCATCGTGATCGGGAGATTGAGTTCCTCGCGCTCCTCGGGACCCGCGCGGGTGATGGTGTGCAGCAGCATGATTCCGTCATCCGGCAGGGCGTTGTGGGCCATGTCGAAGAACCGGCCGTAGCGGTCGTAGCCGAAGTGCTCGAAGGCGCCGATCGACACGATGCGGTCGACCTTGCCGTCGAACTGCTCCCATCCCATCAGTTCGACGCGCCGGTCTCGGTCACCGGGAATGTCCTTGAGCAGCCGGCCGACGTGGGCGGCCTGGTTGCGGCTGAGGGTGAGTCCGATGACGTTGACGTCGTACTCTTCGATGGCGCGCTTCATGGTGGCGCCCCAGCCGCAGCCGATGTCCAGCAGCGTCATCCCTGGCTCGAGGTTGAGTTTGCCCAGCGAAAGGTCGATCTTCGCAAGCTGCGCCTCGTGCAGCGACATGTCCTCCCGCTCGAAGTAGGCGCAGCTGTAGGTCTGGGTCTCGTCGAGGAACAGCCGGAAGAACTCGTCGGACAGGTCGTAATGGGCCTGGATGTCGTCGAAGTGCGGTTTCAGAGTTTGACCTCGGTGCCTGGCACGCATGGGCGCCTCCTCACTATCTGCACTATCTGCGCTACGTCGGCGTCGGCCTTCGCGCCGGGGACCGTTTGCTACCCTACGGGACGAAGTTGCCAGGAAGCTGTGATGGCGTCGAATGCGGCGGATGTCCTCAGACCCTACGACGAACGGCTGCGAGCAGTCCGGGGCGGGCCAGGACCGCCTCCCGAGCGGCGACGAGGGCGAGCGGCGAGACTCTGGAATCGGCAACCCAGTGGTCACCCCCGTATCCCGTCTGCCTGCTGGAACGCCTCTCCGATGCGCAGCCGGGCGCGCGTGAGCCGCTGGGCATCGGGGGAAACGTCGGCGTGGCGGGGCACGTCGCATCGTTCGGCGTAGGTGGTGGGCCGCGCGAGCCAGCCGAGATGGACGCGGTCACGAACTCGAAAGATTTGCGCGTGACCGTCGGCGGCCGACGTGCAGGCGATCGACCGGACCGAGGCCATCAGGCCGGGGGTCCCGGTAGGTTGACGCCATGGCGGAGACGGTCTCGGCATGGAGGCGGAGATGCATCGAGGGGTGGGTTCGTGAGCTACGCACATCCGCAGTCGTTGGCTGGTCGGGCGGTCATCGTAACGGGCGCCGCGCAGGGCGTCGGCAAGGGCATCGCAGGTGCGTTGTTGGAGCGGGGCGCGTCGGTGCTGCTGGTGGACCGTCAGCCCGATGTGCTGGCCGAGACGGCAAGCGAATTCGCCAGGGCGAGTTTGCCTTCGGAGTACCTGGTGGCCGATCTGCGGGATCCGCTCAGCTCGGGTGAAATCCTGGACGTCGCGTTGACCAGGCTCGGGAAGATCGATGCCTTGGTCAACAACGCGATCGCAACGAATGAACCAAAACCGTTGGCGGACATCACTGAAGAGGACTACAACCTGGTATTCGACGTCGGGCCGAAGGCGACGTTCTTCTTGATGCAGGCGGTCCATCCGACGATGGCTGCGGCGGGGGGCGGGGCAATCGTCAATCTGGGGTCGGGTTCGGGGACGGGCGGCCAGGCGATGTTCAGCGCATATGCAGGCGCCAAGGAGGCGATCCGGGGCATGTCGAAGGCGGCGGCGATCGAGTGGGGACGCGACAACGTGCGGGTCAACGTCGTGTGTCCGTTCGCGGACTCCCCCGGCGTGCTGTCGTGGCAGGAGATGGCGCCAAAGGATTACGACCGCGCGGTGCGGGGCGTCCCGTTGCGGCGGGTGGGCCGCATGCGCGAGGACATTGGGGCCGTCGTGGCGTTTCTGATCGGCGAGGACGGCACGTATTTGACTGGTCAGACCATCATGGTGGACGGCGGAATGGGCGTGTTCCGCTGACCTGGCGAAAGGTGCTCTCGAGCAGGGATTTACAGGGCTCCGGAGCCGTTGGACGGCACGCGTCGCGACACCGCTTCTACGTTCGCGTCAGCGGTGTGGATCCGCATCCCGAACTCAACGGGCAGAGCACTTTCAGCAAATCCACTTGATGACGATGCGCTCAAGTCGTGTCATCGATCCCGATACTTGACCGATTCAGAGGCGATCCCCGCCGAAGTCCATACAGGCTCTCCGGCAACGACATTCGCCTCGGTCATCCGCGGGCCGCAGCCCGGTGTTCCGGACGGTGGACTGCGCGGTTGTTCTGCGGCTTGACGTGGTGTTTCCTCGTGACGATGCACCCCGTTGCGAAATCGGCACTGGGGCAGGTGAGCACGACTCCCAGCCAAGTGCGTTCACTCGAAAATGGATCTCCGGCAAGCGATCCTTGGCGACGCTCGCGGCACGATCTTGAAAAGTGATGGCTGCCACAGATTTTGGCATCGAGCAAATGTCGTCGGTAGCGTCCGACGTCATGATCGATGCTATTGCGACAACTGCGCTGTTGACTCTGGTCAACCAGGTGTCGGGTACGCCGTATCGGACGGGCGGCGATTCGCCTTCCGGTACGGACTGCTCCGGCCTGGCGTCCTGGGTGGCCAACGCGGCTACCGGCCGCCCGATCTATGGCGACCGCTTCCACACTGGCAACGAGCGCCAGGCCCTGCTGGCGCGCGGCTTCCAGCCGGGCACCGCACCCGGGGCTCTGGTCATCGGGTGGAACTCCGGCCACACGGCAGTGACGCTCCCCGACGGCACCCCCGTTTCGGCGGGTGAGGGTGGCGGCGTGAAGATCGGCGGCGGCGGCGCGTTCCAGTCGCAGTTCACCAATCACATGTACCTGCCGGTGGCGCCCGAGAACCCGCAAGCCGCCGATCCAATGGCTCCCCCTCCTCCGGCGGACCCGTCTGCGGCTCCCCTGCCCGCAGATCCGATGGCTCCGCCTCCTCCAGCGCCGCCGGGGCCTGCCGACCTTCCTGCCGTCCAGATGGCGGACTTCGCGGCGCCGCCGCCCGACGCGGCCCCGGCACCCGAGCCGCCTGCGCCGGATGTTCCCCCGGTACCGGTTCAGCCGCCGCCGATCTGACGAAAGGCCGTCGACATCGACCAGGGTGGCGGCTCCAAATTTCTTCACGGACTTTGCTGAACCTCCAGGTACGATCACGCCGTGGTCGAATCGTCCATTAGCCGTGTGTCGAACTTGAGGGAACGCAAGAAGGCCCGCACCCGACGAATCTTGGTCGACGCGGCAGTGGACCTGTGTCTCAAGCAGGGATACCACGAAACCACCGTCGACCAGATCTGTGAAGTCGCAGAGATCTCCACGCGGACGTTCAACCGTTACTTCGCGACGAAGGACGCGGTGTTCATCGCGGTAATCGATGACTTTGCCGTCGAGATAGCCGCCGAGCTGCGTGCGCAACCGCCGGCGGTCGGACCCATGGAGTCGCTGCGGGCAGCCCACGCCGCGGTGCTCACCCGGGTGGCGAAGGGGTTGACTCCCACGCTGACGGCTGACCGCATCGTGCTGATGCTGAAGATCGTGTACTCGTCGGACGCGTTGCGGCAAGCCGCAATCGACTACCGCGGCGGTCCCGCCATGGAGGCGTTGGCCGAAAAGATGGGTGTCGAGGTGGGTGACAAGCGCATGGAGTTGGCCGTGTCCTTGTTCACGACGACGATCGTCGCTGCGTGCAGTGATCTGGTGGTGGGCACCCCGGACGTGACGTTGGGGCCCGAGGCGGTGCTCGAGCGCTTGGAGCGGACGCTCGGTCAGGTTGCCGAGTTGACCGCCGACCTCAAGCTGTCCTGAGCCCTACCGTTTCATTCGCGCGCCGAAGCCAGCGATGCCAATCCCGACGAGGGCGACGATCGGCCCGATGATGGACCACGTGACGGTGTTGCTCATGGGGCTGCCACCGACGACGCCGAAGCCCTGCAGAGCCCACAGCACGCCAAAGCAGGCGACGACGATCCCGATGCCAAGCAAGACGATCCGCATGGCCTCGAGGCTAGTCCGGTCTCGTCGAGGTGTCGCACTAGTACCGGTGACGGTGGCTGCCGGGATCGGAGCCTGGTCCACCGACACCACGCCTTCGAGTTTCGCCACGGAACCGTCGATCAGCGAGCTCTTGCCGGAGCCCGCCGGTCAGTAAGCCGTCTTGGGTTCTGGCCACCAGTCGGAACGCTCGATCGGTGTGGCTGCAGTACCCGTGAACCGCTCGACGACGTCGGTGAGTGCCGAGACCTCCCCGCGCGCGATGGCCTGATACCACGATATCCATGCCTCGATCTGGTTGCCGTCGATGCCTTGCTTCCAGCGACGACTGAACGCCTCTTCGAGCGTCTCGCCGTGGTAGCGGTACGGCCGCCCAGTTGCGGTCGAGATCCGTCCGACCGCCTGCTCGAGGGTGAGCAACTCGGGCCCGGTGACTTCAAGGATGGCGCCGTCGTGTTCGGTGGTGGAGTCGAGTGCTACGGCGGCCACAACTGCTGCGATGTCGCCGTGCGTGACGAATGCCGCTTGCCCCGTTCCGCCCGGTCCACTGATCTGGAGATTCTCGTCGGCCAGCGCGGCTGGCGTCGTTGCGTAGAACCCCGCCCGAAAGACGGTGTGCCGCACACCGGTTCCGGCGATGAACTGCTCGGTGAGCCAGTGGTCGCGGGCATTGCGGTAGGTCGCGACGGGGCCCGCGCCGAGCAGCGAGACATAGAGGACTCGTTGGACACCGACGGCGATTGCTGCCTCGACCACGCTCGCATGCTCTTCCAAGCGCCTGCCCGTTGGGTGCCCCGAGATCAGCACCAGGGTGGTTGCACCTTGCAGAGCTCGACGCATCGCTTCGGAATCGGAGTACACGGCAGGGCCACGACGTTGGGCGTTTGCGAGTTGCGCCAGATTCGCCGGGTTGCGTGACACGAGTAGTTGCGGAGCGTCGCGTTTGGCGATCTCGACCGCGATTCGGCTGCCCAGTGCGCCAGTAGCGCCGGTCACGGCGATGGCTCCGGTTTCACCGCGGTGTTGGTTCACGGGCTCTCCTCGATCGTTGATCCTGAATGTCCCACCGCCAGCTAGTACGATGACCTTCGTACATGAGGTTAGCCACGAGATAGGTACGATGCAAGTCGTACCTGAGTTGAGGTAGCGCCGCAGTGAAGCCGAAGATGACGTTGCAGGGTGTACTCGCTGCGCTGACCGACCCGCACCGCAGAGGGGTAGTCGCCGAACTGGCAGCGGCATCTGTCGATGCTGAACGTACGTGCTCGTCGTTCGGACTCGCGGTGACCAAATCGACCGCCACCCATCACTTTCGAGTACTACACGACTCTGGCCTGATCCAGCTGACCGATTACGGCAACCGTAAAGGAGTACTCCTGCGGCGGGCGGACATCGACCGGCAGTTTCCGGGGCTGCTGTCCCTGGTAGTTGCTGAGACCAGCCGATAGCCTCAGCCGGGCTCGTCTAAGTGAGGGCTAGGTCGCCGGACCATCCGCGGGCC
>NZ_JBEVLO010000240.1:0-10465 GCF_040509115.1 Mycobacterium sp.
GACTGGAACTTCACCGGGTCCTCCATGCCCACCCGAAGGAACCCGACACCGCTCTCCTTGTTGGTGATGTACTGCGCCTCGGGGGTGCCGATGACCGCCTTCGACTCCGCGGAACTCGTTGTCCGCAGCGCGATCCGGTACGTCAGGTTCGGCTCCAGTTTGTCGATGCGAGTACCGCCGGTGTTCAGCGACTGCGTGGCGAGGAGCAGATGCACGCGCAGCGAGCGGCCGACACGACAGATGCGGTCGAAGAGCTGGATGAAGTCCGGGTGGTTCTGCAGCAGCTCGGCGAACTCGTCGACGACCACGAACAGCGTCGGCAGCGGCGGAAGGTCCGCGCCGCGTTCGCGGTGCTTCTCGTACTCGGCGACCCCAGACAATGCACCGGCCGCGCCCACCTGGATGCCGGCCTGGCGAAGGATCGACTGGCGCCGGTCGAGCTCACCGGAGAGCACCTCACCCATGCGGCTGACGAGCTCGGCCTCTTCCTCCATGTTCGTCACGACTGCGGCGGTGTGCGGCAGTTTCTCCATGCCGAGGAACGTCGAGCCGCCCTTGAAGTCGGTGAGCAACAGGTTGACCTGGTCGGGATGGTGCGTGGCCGCGAGCGAAAGGATCAGCGTGCGAAGGAATTCCGACTTGCCGGAACCCGTCGTGCCGATGAGCATGCCGTGCGGGCCCGCACCGAATTCCGCGCCTTCCTTGATGTCGAGGTACATGATGTCGCCGGTCTTCAGCTCGTGGCCGAACGGGATGCGCAGGCGGTCGCGGTCGAGGTCGGTGAACATTCGCCACCGACTCGGGGTGACTTCCTCGACGGTCTGCGCACCGACGAGTTGATGCCACTCGGTGGCGACCTTCTTCTGCACTCGGGTGCTTCTGTCGATGATCGTGCCGGTGATCGACCAGCCGGCGAGCTTGCGGGCGATCCGGGTGGCCTGCGAGGCCGTCATGCGATCGGAGGTGCTGGTCACCAGCCGGAAGCCCATGTTGGGCATCCGGTCGTCGGCGGTGCCGTCCTCGGCGACCCTGATCCGGTAGGCCGAGCCCCGGTGGTTGCCGAGTGTGATGACGGTGACGCCGGCCCGGCCGTCGACGGGGAAGCCGGCCTTCCCGCCTGCGAGATCCACGACGACGACGTACGGTCCGCTGGGCGCGGAGTCGGCGGTGTGCGGTCCGCGGGCCGTCAGATCGGACAGGCCGTCGGGGCGAGTGAACACCAGCCGGACGGGGCCGGCGGCGTCGGTGTCGGTTTGGTGCTGCACGTGCGGCAGCCACTTCAGCCAGGCCCACTCCGGGTCTTCGGGGTTGTCCGTCAGCACTCGGATCTGCAGGACGTCCGGCGGATGGAACACCGCGAGATGACAGATCATCGCGGCCAGCAGGCCGGCGGCACCGTCGGGGTCTCCCCCGATCGCGATCGTCGGAAACGTCCGCAGCTGAACGAGTTTGGGGCAATCATGGATCAGCCCGTGGGTCCGCAGGAACTTGGTCAGCCACATGTGGCTGACGGGTTCGAGGTGGGGTTGCGGCGCGGCCTGTGGACCGGCGAGCTCACCACCAACGGCGGGTTTGAGCAACCGGTCGACGGCGGGTTCCGAACCGATGCCGATGCGCGTCGCGGCGTAGAAGTCCGCATTCGAGGCGCGCGACCATTGCCGGTTGGTGCCGATGATCGACAACAAATCGTCGGGATGCGGTGCGTGGTAGTTGAAGAACGCCACCTGGGCGGCCGCCGACGACGTCACCCGCGTCCGCAGGCCCGCGAGGTAGCGGAGGTATTCCTTGCGGTCGGCGTTGATCTCGGGGACCTTCTTGCCACCCGATCCGCCGCCCGCCATGAAGCCGACGGTCGCCATGACCATCATCAGCGGCATCATCAGCATGTACGGCGACAACTGCCGGATGCCGGTGAAGATCATGATCGCGATCATTCCCAGCATGCCGCCGCCCATCACCCATGGCAGCACCTTCTGAATGCCCGACGCCGGTATCTCGACGCCAAGGTCGTCCGGCGGGGTGACGTTGATTTCGCCGGGGGTCAAGCGTGGGCCGCGCTTGATCGTCGGGGTGAACTTCCTGGTGGTCATTAGCCGCCTCCTGCGCCCGCCGTCACGGGCTGGTTTCCGTCGGGCACCCTGCGCGGGTCGGGATCGGCGGGAAGCGTGTCATGCTCCAGCAACGCCGCCTCCTTGGACAGCACCGGCCCGTCGACGAGCAGGCTCACGACCTGCCACGGCGCGGTGGCCGGTCCCGACAACCCGAGGACTCCCGCGGTGTCCTCGTTGGGCAGTCCGTAGCGAATGCCCTGTGGATCGATGTAGTACAGGCTCTCGCCGTAGCGCGGATCCGGCGACTGCAACCTGATGTACTGCCCACCGTTGATGAACACCGTTGCATCGCCGCCGATCTGGTCGATGCCCGTGTTGAGCGAGGCGGCCGGGATCGGCAGCCGCCTACCCGCGATCACCGAGGTCTTGGGTGACTGGTCGCCTGGCTCGCGCTGCCACGACCAGCACAGCGTGGGATCCTCCTCGCGCAGGAGCATCTCCATTGGCGCGTCTGGCAGCGGGGAGGTGAACACCTCCTCGGTGATCCTTGCGACGGTGCTCGACTCCACCGATGGCGGCGAGATCAGCCCGTAGGAGTTGCTCGCCCGCAGCGCGGCCGCCGTGGTGTCGTTGACCTTCGCCACACCGTCGGGCAGCACGACGTACTGCTGTTCGCCCGACTCGGTGACCGTCTGAAAGACGGCTCCAATCACCAGATTGGGCGGCAGCCCAAGGGTGTTGGGAGCGCCGGCGGCGGGGATGTCCGGCAGCAGCCACGGTCCAGCGTTGGGGAGTGCGTTGAACACCCCTTCCGAGATGGGGGTCGACCTGGCGGTGACGGGGATGCCAACCGCCGACGTCACGGCGCGATCGGAGAGGTCGATGGCGTGCCTGCCGCTGTCTGTGATCAGCCAGTCCGCGCCCTGGTAGGACACCAGCATCCCCTGGCCGGGCGTCATCGGCCCCACCGAGGCGTCGGTCACCAGCGGCAGCACGATCACCGACGTCTGGATGGTCGGCGCGACGCTCTCCGGCTTGGTCACGGTGTCACACAGCGACCAGGTCGACTCTGCAACGCCCGCAACGGGTGTGGCGTACGGAGCCCCGGGGATGCCGATCGGCTGTCCCTTCGGCATGCGGTTCAGTTCGTCGGACTTCACCGCGTTCGGCGTGCCAGGATTGCCGAGCACCAGGCGCGCCGAGGTCAGGTTGTAGACAGGTCGCAGCTGACCGTTGCCGGGCATGACGATGTAGAGCTGGTTGGTGGTCCTGTCGACCAGCAGGCTGTCCCCGCCGCGCTTGCCGAGTGGCTTGAAGTAGGCGAGCAGCGCAGCGCCGAGGCAGATCACCACGGCCAGCACGATGCCGAGCGACACTGCGCGGCTGTAGAACTGCAGCGGATCGTCGAACATTCGGGTATCGCGTCGCACGATGGCGTGCTCGACGCGGCGCAGCAGGAAGCGCCAGCCGCTGACCTGAACCTTGGTGGTTAGACGAAACCCTGCCACGTCACTCGCCGATGTTCAGTCGACTGTGTACGGCGTCGATGGCGCCTGCCATGTCCTCACCGTCGATTTCGCTGAGCTGATCCACGTCCAGGCTCTCGAAGTCCAGCGACCTGGCCAGTCGCATGTCGCGCGCCTGTTCGCCGGCTTCCACCAACTGCCTCGCGTAACGGCCATTGCCAGCGATGTCCAACGCGGGCTTCCCGTTGAGCGAGCGCTGACCAAGCAGCGTCGCGGCCTCCAACGCGCGCTTGGTGGCCTCGTCACTGAGCGTCGAGTCATTGGCTTTGGCAAGGACTTTGGCGATCGCGACGATCTCCTCGGGAGCATAGGAGTCGAACTCGACCCGGGTGGCGAACCGAGACCGAAGACCGTCGTTCGATTCCAGCAGGCGGTCGATGTCGGCGCTGTACCCGGCAATGATGACCACCAGGCGGTCGCGGTCGTTCTCCATCCTGGCGAGCAGCGTGTCGAGGGCCTCCGTGCCGAACGGGTCGGCCCTGCCGTCGCGTTCCTGCACCAGCGTGTACGCCTCGTCGATGAACAGCACCCCGCCAAGGGCGCGGTCGATGGTGCGGGCCGTCTTCACCGAAGACTGCCCTTCGTATTCGGCGACGAAGTCCTTACGCGATGTCTCGACCAATTTTGGTTCGGCGATCACGCCGAGGCCGGCCAGGATGTTGGCCACCACCCTGGCGATGGTCGTCTTTCCCGTGCCAGGAGGTCCGGTGAAGATCATGTGTTTGGACTGCTGGGCGACCTTCATCCCGCGCGCCGCCCGCACCTTCGCCATTTGCGTTGCCGCCCGGTATCTTTCGATCTGCTCCTTGACGCGGCTGAGGCCGATCTGTTCATCGAGCACGGCCTGGGCCTCCGCCAGCAGCTTCTCCCGGCCCGAGTTGTCCGCCACGACGCTTGCGGGATCCCACGGATCCTTGCGGGCCGCGATCTTCTCGGCGGTCGTGGTGACCAGCCGATAGTTCGGGTCCCTCAGCGCCGCGGTGACCTTGGGCTCGGAGTGGGTGGCCTGCAACCATTCCAGGAGGACGGTGGCCGATTCCTCATTGCCCTGGCTGCGCCTGGTCATCGCGAGATTCCAGGCGATGACGGTGGCGCACGCCTCCCCCGCTGGTGAGGCGTTGCCTTCGGTCAATCGGCGGTCGGCCTCGTTGAACAGCCCCAGATTGGCGGCGGCGACGCCGTGCGCCACGCCTGCCGCCGCGGCGAGAAACTTGTCCGGCCAGTTGCTGGCACCGCGCACCTCGTCGATGACGTCGGTCCAGCGTTCGGCGGCGGCATATACCACCGCCTTGGCCCAGGCCACCAGATGCTCTGCGCCACTTGCCTGCACGCCGTCGAGCGCGTCCATCGCGTCGACGTAGTTGCCGAGGGCGGCCTCGTGGACCGCAAAGCCCAGGGTGATGGACAGCGGGGAGTTGACCGGGTAGGTGATGTTGCCGAACTGGCCACCGATCTCGACCCTGGCCTCGAGGCTGTTCATCGAGATCTCCGCGGCCCCGGCCAGCTGACCGAAGCTGCCTCGCGAGTACCAGGCCCGGAACAGCGTGACGCGGTCGATGTCGCCGCAGCGGATGCGACCAACCCAGGCATCGCAGGCGGTTTCGTCGATGTTGGTGATCTCGGTGAACATCGCGAGTGAGCGCGTCGGGGCGGTGGGCAGCATGCCGACGGCACTGCCGAACAGGGCTGCAAGCTGGTCAGTCATTGTCACCTACGTATCGTGTTGCGAAGATCTGCGCCCTGGCGGCGGTCGCCTCCTCCGGGGAGGGCAGATCGAGGTCTCTGGACAGGAAGTCGCGCGTGGCGACGTCGTCGTGGCCCTGCTCGCGCATGCCGTCGAGCATGAACTCGTACTGCGCCGCCCTGGCATCCTGGGTGGCCAGCCGCGCGATGACGACGATCTCCTCGGCAAGATGCCGTTCGGTCATGCCGGTCACCCTCGGCCCCAGGTCGATGCGTGTCACCCGCCCGTCCATGAACGCCGAAACCGTCACGGTGCCCGGCGGATTCGTCACGGCAAAGCTGGGTTCGAGAGGGCCGTCCTCGCCGGAATGGCTGGAGCCCTCGTATTGCAACGCATCCAGATCCGACGCATCCGCCGAGACGTCGGCCGCCAGGAAGTCGAGGTCCCCCAGATCGTCGTCCTCCGGCCCCGGAGTGTGGTCCACCAACAGTCGACCTCTCTACTCCGGGTGGTTGGCGTCGGTTTGATCGAACCAGGCGCGCGAGGGCAGGAATTCCATCAGGCCGTCGAGCGCGCGTTGCAGGTTCGCCGGAGTCCCCGGCAAGAAACTTCCATACAGTTCGCCGTTCACCCGGCGAGGAATGGAGACGATTCGACCCTGCCGCGAATCCAACACCCCGGCCGCCACGTCGGCCTGGGTGTAGGTGCCGCCCGCGTGACGTTCGTTCGCGGTGATCTCCACCCAGCTGTCGGGGGCCGCAATGATGTCGGCGTAGACCCTCGCGGAGTCCATGGCGATGCCGAACTGTGCCAGCTGATGTGCTGACGTCGACTCGGCCAGCCGGGTGGCCACACCGGTCAGCGGCTCCACGTCGGCTGCCGTCGCGGACCCGAGGACCGCGGTCACCATGCCGGACATGCCCACCTGCGGGGCGATGCGCTGCAGCACGATCATGTCGCCGTCGCGTGCGGCGATCACGTGTCGGTCACCCTTTCGGCAGATCGCGAAGCGGACCATCTTGCCCCCGACGTCGCGGCGCCACCAGCGGCCCTCCAGGGTCCGATCGGGCCTGCTCAAGGTGTCGACCATCGCGGCAACCTCGGGATGCGGCGTCCCGAACAGGTCGACGACGCCCTGTGCGGCGAGGTCGCGTGACACCTGCTCCCACACGATGTTGCGCAGATCCAACTGCGGGATGTTGGGCCGGATTCCAAGCGAGGGAGGAAATTCCAACAGATTGAGCCGATCGGCGATGACCAGCATGCCGTCGATGGTCACCTCGACGGCGACGACGTCGTCGTAGTGCGTCGTCGCGTATCCGCCGGACAATTCGTACCCCCTCGTCCCATCGTGTTACGTCGTCGGCGCGGGGGACGTGGTCGGCTGCACCTTGCGGGCGCCTTTGCCGACCCCCTAAACGCAACCACTGAGACGCTCGCCCACTCCGGTGAATCCACGCGCCCCGGGACCCCTTGCCGAAAAACGAGCGTACCAGCGCTTCCGACCCACCGTAGGCACCATTTCTCCGGCTTCATCGGTGCCACCGTCGGACGTGCCCGCGTGCGCGCGGCCCGTTGAGCTGTGCGAACACGCTGCGGCGGCGGTCAACGCGCGCAAAACCGCAGGACCGTGACCGTGACCCGGAAAAGCGGTTGGCGAGGGAGCAGCCGCGCCCGAGGCGACTGGTCGTGGTATCCGTCGCCCAGGAAAACAGCATCGGAGGTGACGGCGATGGCATCCGACGACGTCCGCGACGGCGTTTGCCAGCGGCCAACTCGCGACGTCGAGTCGTCGGTGCCACGGTGGCTACGCGGACGGGTAGTTGATACTTGAACCAAGGCCGACCGGCTCGTCGTCTGATCCAACGGAAGGGAGAACTGGTGCCGTGAGCGATCGCGACGACGCCCTGCGCCGAGAGCTCGGCTGGACGGGGCCCGAGGAAACCGACTACGAACCGCCGTCCGCGGAGCCGACCGCCACGCCTGCCACGCCGACGCTGCCGACGCGTCCGCCCGTCGACTACACGCCTCCCGTCGTACCCGCCGAGCCTGCCCCGGAACCACTGCCGGAGCCGCCGTCACCCTCGGAACCCCCCGCGTCGGCCGCACCACGGAACCACGATGAGCGTCCAGCCGCGGCTCCCCATCCCCCGCAACATCCCCCGCAACGCTTCGCGGGATCGCCGCGCGACCCAGGGTCGTTCCCGGTGCAGGGCCCACCCCAGCAATGGGGTCCGCCGCCACCGGCCCGGGCGCAGCCACCTCAACAACAGCCGCCCCAGCAACCTCCGCCCCAGCAACTTCCGCCCCAGCAACCCCCGCAGCGAAACCAACCCGGCTGGCCTCAGGGCGGACCGCCGCGCCAGGGCCCGCCACCGGGACCACCCCAGTACGGGCCGTGGCAGGGCCAGGCCTTCGGCCAGGATCCACGCGGCGGTCCGCCACTGCCGCCGGGTTCCTACGCGGACCGAATCCGCACCGACGCTCTGGTCCGACCCCGCCGCGCCGCTCCAGGGCGGGGCTGGCGCCTCGCCGTCTTCCGGATGACGTTCGGCTTGGTCAACCTCGGTCCGTCACCCGACGAGATTCGGCAGGCGGAACTGGAGGCCCGCATCAAAGTGGCGCTGCGGGGCCACTACAAGGTCGGTGTGATGGGCAAGGGCGGCGTCGGCAAGACGACCGTGTCGGCCAGCATCGGCTCGGTCTTCGCCGAACTGCGCCAAGACGACCGCGTCGTCGCGCTCGACGCGGACACCGCGTTCGGAAAGCTCGGCAGCCGCGTGGACCCCAAGGCCGTCGGCTCCTACTGGGAACTGGCCTCCGATCAGCACCTGGAGACGTTCGCCGACGTGCGCAGTCGGGTCGGCAACAACTCCGCGGGCCTGTTCGTCCTCGCCGGCGAAGGCAGCCCGGCGCGTCGGCGCGTGCTCGATCCCGCCATCTATCGCGAGGCGGTGGCACGGCTGGACCGCTACTTCTCGATCACGATCGTCGATTGCAGTTCCACGATGGACACCCCCGTGACGCAGGAGGTGCTGCGCGATCTCGACGCGCTCGTCGTGGTGTCCTCCCCGTGGGTAGACGGCGCCGCCGCCGCGGGTCAGACGATGGACTGGCTCGCCAATCGCGGACTGGCCAGCCTGCTCCGGCGCACGGTCGTGGTGCTCAACGACTCAGATGGCCACGCCGACAAGCGGACCCGCGCCATCCTGGCGCAGCAGTTCGCAGGGCAGGGTCAGGTGGTCGTCGAGGTTCCGTTCGACGCGCACCTGCGGCCTGGCGGCGTCATCGAGGGGACCACCGAGATGTCGGCCCCGACGCGCCGCAAGTTCATCGAGATCGCCGCCGCGCTCGCCGAACACTTCCCCGCCACCGACGATCGCAACCGGGACCGCAGCTGACGGCAGGTCCGCTCAGCTCCAGTCGAGTTGGCCGATCAGTGACTCGACGGCCGTGGCGGCAGCCGGAGCGACGGGCTGCTCTGCCTCCACCGCGACGATGACGTCCTCGTCGACCTCGGCGGCCTGGGCCGTCTCGGCGATCGTCAGGCTCGCCCGTCGACGCGCTGCATAGAGCCGCTGACCCAGCGTGGCTCCGTCGGCGGCCGCCGCCAACATCGTCAGCTCGTCGATCCGTTGGCGCACGCCGCTGAGAGCTCGGATCAACGTGGGGGTGACCTTGCCGATCCGGGCTGCCCGCGCGGCAACCGCTTCGAGTTGGTGCAGGTCGGACAGGATCGCGGTGACCCTCGGCGTGAAGTCCGGGTCGTCCTTGCGTGGCAGCGCGTCGATCGTCGAACCCAGCGTGTTCACGGCCGCGACCACGGCCTGAGCGATCAACGATCCCTCGTCGGCGCCCGCGGCAACGCGGGTCGTGGGCGCGGGGGCGGGCTCGGCGTCGGCCGCCGTGGCCGAATCTCCCGATCGCAGCGCAGCGATGGTTCCCGGCGGCCAGCGCAGCACCTCTTCGAGCTTCGCGCGCGTCTTGTCCCGAGGCCAGCTTCGCCCCTTCTCGAACGAGATCAGCGCTCCGGCGTTGATGATCCCGTCGGCGGCGAGGCTGCGTTGGCTGATGTCGAGCTCGCGTCGCCGCGCCGCCGCGGCGGCACCGGCCCGGACCATACCGGGGTCGAGCGGGCCGCTGCCGTTGCCATCGATCCCGTCAGGATCGGGGCTGACCGGCGTACTCGTCGTCATCACGTCGTCGTCATCACCCCGAATCGCAGTCACGGCGTCGCAATGGTAGCCGAAGTCGGTGCATCGCTATGGCTTGATCGTCTTTCATGCTCACTGCTGCGACAGTCGTCGCAGTGTTCGAACCTTCAAACCATCTCATCGCTACGGCGCGAACGTCAAGCTCGCTCGGCCGCCCGCGAGTCGCTTTGCCGGATGGATTCCGGCGTTGTACTGCAATTATTCCTCGTCGGCGTGGAGTCCGACCGGCGACTCCCTTGCGTACGCACACTCCCTGGCTTGGCTATCCATGCCCCATTCCGAAGCAACTCGTCGCACCGCTTCGGTTGAAAGTGTTGCATCGCTACGGTTGCTGCTATACATTCACTTTCATCGACCGAGGATTCAGTGCCAATCCGCCAAGACCAGGAGACGACCATGAAGGCCACCGGATTCAAGCCCCAGGTACTCACCACCACCGGCGCCAGCGCCGTAGGACTCGACGGGCTACCCCTCGGCGAGTGCACACGAGATCCCGAGCGCTGGACCACCGCCGCCGACGAGGACGCCAAGACCATCTGCCGGATGTGCCCCCGTCGGTGGGCGTGCGCCCGCGAGGCCGTCGAACTCCCCAAGGCCGAGGGCCTGTGGGCGGGCATCGTGGTGCCCGAGACGGGACGTGGCCGGGGTCACGCTCTACGACAACTCCGGGAACTCGCCGAGCGCAACGGCTACCCGGTCCGCGCCAGGCGCATCTTCGCCGAACCCATGCTCGAATCGGCCTGACCAGGGGGGACGAAACACTCTCGCTGCCGATTCGAGGGGGCGGCAGCGAGGGTCGTTTCGTTTCACGCCGACGCCTCGGGGACGGCTCGGGGACACCTCGGGGACACCTCGGCCCCGAATGGAATACCCAAGGGGCCGAGAGCGGTTAAAGTGTTCCGTGACGGTGCCGGACATGCCCCGGGTACCAACTAAATTCGTCGCCTAGAGCGACCACCTGCCGTGAGGCGCCATGGCGGTACCGTCGCC
>NZ_JBEVLO010000241.1:0-22955 GCF_040509115.1 Mycobacterium sp.
CTGCCCGCGTAAATCATCAGCGACTTGGCGTCGCGGGCCAGCTGTTCCACGCGGTACTCGGTCATGTAGCCGTTGCCGCCGAACAGCTGGACCGCGTCCATCGCGACCTCGGTCGCCGCCTCCGATGAGTACCACTTGATGGCCGACGCCTCACCGAGCGAAGGCAACGTGCCCGCCTTGAGCCGCTCAAGGGTTTGGAACACCATGTTCTGCACGTTCATCCGCGCGACTTCCATCTTCGCCAGCTTGAGCTGAATCAGTTGAAACCGGCCGATCTCCTTGCCCCACAGCGTGCGTGCCTTCGCGTAGTCGACGCACAGCCGGAGGCATTCGTCGATGATGCCCAGCGACATCACCGCGACGCCCACCCGCTCGGCGACGAAATTGGCCCGTGCGCTGTCCCTCCCGTCACCACTGCTGTGGTGCTCGGTCTCGCCGAGCAACCGGTCGGGGCTCAGCCGGACGTCGTCGAAGAACAGCTCACCGGTCGGCGAGGACATCATGCCCATCTTCTTGAAGGCCTTGCCCTGCGTCAGTCCGGGCATCCCGGAGTCGAGGACGAAGGTCAGCACCTTGCGGCCGCGCTTGTCTGCCTCCCCGTCGTCGAGCTTCGCATAAACCACGATCACGTCGGCGTCGGGGCCGTTGGTGATGAACGTCTTCTGCCCGTTCAGGAGGTAGTCCGCCCCGTCGCGCCGCACGTGGGTCTTCATGCCGCCGAACGCATCCGAGCCTGCGTCGGGCTCGGTGATGGCCCACGCCGCGATCTTCTCCAGCGTCATTAACTCGGGCAGCCAGCGTTCCTTCTGGGCGAGCGTTCCTCTGGTCATGATGGTGGCCGCACCGAGGCCGAGACTGACGCCGAACGTGCTGATGAGACCGATGCTCACGCCGGCGAGTTCGGAGATCAGCGCGACGGCCATCGACGCCTGCGCACCCATCTTGCCGAGGGTGCCGGACGTCTTCTCGTCCTCCGGCTCCGCCCGCGACGCCTCCCTGGCTCGTTGCTCGTCGAGCATCGCCCTGATGGCCTCGGCGCCCATGACGTCGAGGCCGAACTCGCTGAAGAGCTTGCGCACGAAGGGGTATGGGGACAACTCGCCGCTTTCCAGACCGTCCAGATGCGGCCGGATCTCCTTGTCGATGAACGCGCGCATGGTGTCGCGCACGATGATGTCGGAGTCGGACCATTCGATCATCGGTCAGATCCCCCTCGTCGCTGCGCCCCTGCCTGCGAGTAACGGGGCAGCCTCTCGGCGATGTCGTCGATCTGCCACACTCCGTCGGTCTCGATCGTTTCGACGTCATGCCAGCCGGTGAGCTGCGAGATCGCCCCGCCCTGAACGGCATACACGCGGCCGGTGACAGGACACTTCTCCGTGGCCAGGTAAGCGACGAGCGGCGAGATGTTGGCGGGGCCGAACAGATCGACCTCACCATCCTCCGGTTCCGCCATCAGCGCGCTCATCCCAGGGGTGGCGAGGGTGAGTCGGGTGCGTGCAATCGGCGCGATGGCGTTGACGCGGACTCCATAGCGTTCGAGCTCGTCGGCGGCAACGAGGGTCATCGCGGCGATCGCGGCCTTGGCCGAGCCGTAGTTGACCTGCCCGGCGTTCGGCAGGGTCGTTCCGGAGGCGGAGGCGGTGTTGATCACCGACGCCAGCGGTTGACTGCCCGCCTTCGACTGCGCCTTCCAGTACTCGGCCGCGTGCCGGAGCACGCAGAAGTGCCCCTTGAGGTGAACCGAGATCACGGCGTCCCAGTCCGACTCGGACAGGGTGGCGATGAAGCCGTCGCGGAGAATGCCCGCGTTGTTCACGACGACGTCGAGCCTGCCGAACTCGTCGATGGCCTTGGCGACCAGGGACTTCGCGCCGTCCCACATCGCGACGTTCTCCGTGTTGGCGACCGCGGTTCCGCCTGCGGCGCGGATCTCGTCGACCACGTTCTGGGCTGGCCCCGCGTCAGTGCCCTCCCCCGCGTTGCTGCCGCCCAGATCGTTGACCACGACGCTTGCCCCCTCGGCGGCGAACAGCAGCGCGTGCGCACGGCCGATCCCTCGCCCGGCACCGGTGATGACGGCCACCCGTCCTTCGAGAGATGAGCCGCTTGCGCAAAGAGCATTCACTTCGGTTCCATTCTCCTCAATTGGTGATCACGGCGAGGCCGTCGGTGATGACGAGGTCGTCGCCCCGCGCAGTCTCGAACTGATAGATGGTGACGCCGCCGCGGTTGTGTTGCTTCCAGATGCGCGTCTCGAGGTCGTCGCCGGGCATCACCATCTTCGAGAACCGGACGGCGAACCGCTTGAGCCTGCTGACATCTGACCCAGCGACCTCGGTCAACACCGCCCACGACGTGAACGCCATCGTGCAGAGTCCGTGGGCGATGATTCCTGGCAGCCCCGCGGCCTTGGCGACATCGTCGTCGAGATGGATCGGCATCGGATCGCCGGAGGCTTGCGAGTACCGAAAGGTCTGATCGGCGGCGACGTGTTGGGTGACCGTGGCGATCGGAGGCCGCGCATGCAGTCGCTCGTCGAACCGGTGGGAGGGACTGAGGTTTCCCATCGTCTTGGCTGCGTTGAACCCGCGGACGAACGTCGTGACGTACTGCTCGTTGACCAGTTCGCCACTCTCGGTGCGGCATTCGAGTTTGATCGCCGCACGAGTACCGTTGTCCAACCCCTCGTACCCGATCATCTTGCCGCGCGAGACCAGCTGATCGCCGGGGTAGATCGGGCGGTGAAACCGGAAGTCCTGCTCGCCGTGCACCACTCGCGGAATGAGTTCGACGGGCAGCACGTCCACGGCCGGCATCAGCAGCGACTCGAACACCGGTACGATCGCGAACACCGGCGGCGCGATGTCGCCCGACCGGTGCGCTGCGATCGGGTCGTTGGTGGCCGCCGCGTACGCCGCCAACCGGTCCGCCGTGACCTCGAAACGGTCCTCGTCGGTCCACTGGTCGAGCCCGTTGTCGTCGAATTCGAGGTCTTCACTCAGCGCGACGCCGTTCGAGCCGGTCATGCGGTCGCCGCGGCCAGCGCGTCGAGCTGGTCGAGGCTCTTGTCGAGTTGCTTGAGGCCGTCCTTCTCGATGGCCTTGGCCAAGGCCCCCTTGATCAGCGCACCATCGAAGTCGCCCGTGACCGTGAAGTTGGAGCCTGCGCCCTCCGGCACGACGGTGAAGGTGAAAATCGCCTTGACACCAGCCATTCCGGCCCCACTGAGCGACAGGGTGTTTGGTGCCTCGACCGAGTCGATGGTCCACTCGATCTTGTTGGCCATTCCCAGCATCACGATCTTCGCCGCCAGTTTCGTCCCCTCGGTGAGCGTCGCCGCGGGCTCTTCCATCCACTTCTCGTGGACGGTGAACCACTTGTCCCAGGTTCGTGGGTCGACCACCGTCGCCCACACCGCATCGGGGGTCGCGACGAGATCCTTGGTTGCTTCGATGTGTCCCATGTCGTGCTCTCCCTTTGATCGTTGGTGGATTCGTTCTCGCGGGGGTCTAATCAGCGTTCGGCGCGCTGGTAGGCGGTCACGACGGCCGCGCCGCCCAGTCCGATGTTGTGCTGCAGCGCGGCAGTGACGCCGTCGACCTGGCGCTCGTCGGCCGCGCCGCGCAGCTGCCAGGTCAGCTCCGCACACTGCGCCAGGCCGGTGGCGCCCAGCGGATGACCCTTCGAGATCAGCCCACCCGACGGGTTGACCACCCAGCGTCCGCCGTAGGTCGTGTCGCCGTCGTCGATCAGCCTGGGTGCCTCACCATCGCCGCACAACCCGAGCGCCTCGTACAGCAGCAGCTCGTTGGCCGAGAAGCAGTCGTGCAACTCGATCACCTGGAAGTCCTCTGGGCCAAGCCCGGACTGGTCGTAAACCCGTTGCGCAGCTTGCACGTTCATGTGATGTCCGATCAGACCCTTGCACGTGGCGTCGAAGCTGTTCTCGAAGTCGGTGACCATCGATTGGCCGACGATTTCGACGGCACGGTCGGCCAGCCCGTGCTCGTCGACGAATGCCTCGCTGGCCAGGATCGCGGCGCCGGACCCGTCCGAGGTCGGCGAGCACTGCAGCTTGGTCAGCGGGTCGTAGATCATCCGCGCCCCCAGGATGTCGTCGAGGCTGTACTCCACCTGGAACTGCGCATACGGGTTGTTGACCGAGTGCTTGTGGTTCTTGTGGCCGATCTTTGCGAAGTGTTCGGCGGTGCTCCCGTACTGCTTCATGTGCTCCCGGCCGGCGGCCCCGAACATCCACGGCGCCGGCGGAAACAACACTTCGGAGATCTCGGCCATCGCGAGGATGTGTTTCTCCATCGGTTGGGCGCGGTCGTCGTAGACGGCGCCGAGCGAGCCAGGCTGCATCTTCTCGAACCCGAGGGCCAGCGCGCATTGCGCGAGGCCCCCGCGAATCGCCCTGGCGGCGAGGTAGAGCGCCGTCGATCCGGTCGAACAGTTGTTGTTGACGTTGACGACCGGGATCCCCGTCATGCCCAGCTCGTACAACGCCCGCTGACCCGACGTCGACTCGCCGTAGACGTAGCCGACGTAGGCCTCCTCGACCTCGCGGTAGTCGATGCCCGCGTCCGCCAGCGCCTTGGAGCCCGCCTCCCTGGCCATGTCCGGGTAGTCCCGGCCTTCCCGACTCGGCTCGTGGTCCGCTCCACCAGTTCCGCGTCCCGACAGATGGTCCGCTCCACCAGTTCCGCGTCCGCCTGGCTTCTCGAACTTCGTCATCCCTACGCCCACCACATAGACCCTGTCCGGCATGCGCTTCCTTCCCGACCCTGTCAATATACATACCAACTGGAACGTATGTTTTCAAGAGACACGACGTTCACCGCCGAGGAGTCGGACTGAGTGCGGCGGCGCTAGCCCTTCGGGTTGCCTGCCAGCGTGGCGGACAACATCGCGCGCAGGTGGACGCAGACGCGATCCCATCGGCGCCGCGCCCGATCGGGGTCCCCGTCGACGAAACTGGACAGCAGAATGCCACGAAGCGCGTCCATCGCGGTGTAGGCGATGTCGCGGAGTTCCCGTTGCGCGGGACGATCCGGCAGAAGCTGTGCGATGGCTCCGATCAACGCCCCGTTGATGATCGGTTCCACCCGGTCGATCTGATGCGCCAGGACGCGATCCGTCCGAGCTGCCACCCAAAGCTCAAGAGTGGCAACGAAAACGGGACCCTGATGCGATTCCCACAGATAGTCCAGAACCATCGAGACGGGATCCGGGCTCGTCTGCACCCTGCCGAGATCGCGAATGGCGGCCTGGGTGCGCTGCTCGGCAAGATGTTCGATCGCGGCGACGACGAGGTCTTCCTTCGACCGGAAGTGGTGCACCTGGGCACCCCTCGTCACGCCCGCGAGTTCGGCGACCTTGTGGGTGGTGGTACCCGCGTAGCCGTAGGCAACCAGACACTCGACCGTGGCGTCGAGGAGTCGCGTCCGCATCGCCGCGCTGCGTTCGGCCTGCGTACGCCTGACTGCGCCCGTCGCGCCATCCGCCGTCGCCACTGGACCGAACCTCGCTCGCCGCACCGGGTGTGCCTGCGTCAGCATACCCAGCGGGCCCTAGTCTGAGAAAGATGCCCGCTGGAAGGTAAGTCAGAGAGTCGAAGGACGGATCACGACGATCGACTTCGTTCGCCCTCCATCGTCGGAAAGAAGGGCGATGACGCGGCCATCGGGCGCCGTCGCGGCATAGACACCGTCGATCCCGGCCGGCGCCAAGGCTCTTCCGTTCGCCGCGGCTTCCGACTCGGCATCGGTGAGGTCGCGGCGCGCAAACCCCAGCAGACAGGCCTCGTCGAGCGAGTAACTCAATTGCGCCGCGTCGGCCAACTGATCCAGGGTGCGCGCCTCGTCCAGCCCGTAGCGTCCAACTCTAGTGCGCCGCAATGCCGTCAGATGCCCACCGACACCGAGAACGGAGCCGACGTCGCGCGCCAACGCCCGGATGTAAGTGCCAGACGAGCAGTCGACCTCCACGTCGACGTCGACGAAACCTGTCGGGACGTCGGGCGCACGACGAATGGCGAGAACGTCGAAACGCGAGATCGTGACCCTGCGCGCAGCCAGTTCGACCGTCTCGCCCGCCCTGGCCAGCTTGTAGGCACGCTGACCGTCGACCTTGATGGCGCTGACCGCCGACGGCACCTGATCGATCTCGCCGCGCAACCCAGCGACCGCGCGTTCGACGTCGGCGTCGGCCACGTCCTCGGCCGAAACCGTCTGCACCACCTCGCCTTCGGCATCCTCGGTCGAGGTGGTCTGACCCAATCGCACCGTGGCGGCATAGGACTTGTCCGTGGCCGTGAGCAGCCCGAGGATCTTCGTCGCCCGTTCGATGCCAACGACCAGCACACCGGTGGCCATCGGATCCAACGTGCCCGCGTGCCCGACCTTGCGGGTGCCGAACAATCGTCGGCAGCGGCCCACCACGTCATGGCTAGTGATGCCGGCAGGCTTGTCGACGATGACCAGACCGGGCTGGACGGAGTCCCCGGATCTCACAGCACGATCGCCGTCAGCACCAGACCCTTGTCCACCGTCCAGCGGCCCGACAGCGTCGTCAGCGGCGGACCGGACTCCGCAGCAGGGTCGATCAGAATGCGCGACTCGAAGGTACCCGCCGTGCGGGAGCCGTCGAGCGTCAACGTGATGTGGGCGTCCTCGAACCCCAGCCAGCGGTGCGTGAGCGGGAACCATGCCTTGTACGTCGCCTCTTTGGCGCAGAACAAGATTCGGTCCCAGTGCGTGCCGAGCGGCAACGCCGCGAGCTCCCTGCGTTCGGTGGGGAGGCTGATGGCGTCCAACACGCCCTTGGGCAGCACGTCGTGCGGCTCGGCGTCGATGCCCACCGAGCGCACCTCCGCGACCCGGCCCACCACCGCTCCCCGAAACCCCTCACAATGTGTCAGGCTGCCGACCACACCGTCGGGCCAGCACGGTTCGCCCTTGTCCCCCTTGAGGATCGGCACGGGCGGAAGACCGAGCTCGCCGAGGGCCTGGCGCGCGCAGTACCGCACGGTGACGAACTCGTTGCGTCGCTTGGCGACCGACCGGGCTACCAGCGGCTCCTCCTCCGGTAGCGGGCTGAGCTCCGGCGGATCGTCGTACAACTCGGCCGAGGCCACCAGATCGGGCAGCACGCCGGACAGCAGCCGTGCTTCGGTCACTTGGTCCGCCGATCTCGAATCCGCGCCTGAATCTTCTCGGCGTTCTCGCGCATCTCCGGGGTGATCTCGAAGTGCCCGCCGAAGTCGTTGAGGTAGCCGGGCGGGTACTTCGGGTCGGGCAGAATTTGGCGCATCCACCGATATGGCTTGCGGCGCCTCCACTCCCGCGGGTATCCGACCGACACCTCCTCGAAGCGCACGCCGTCGTACCACGTGGTTCGGGGGATGTGCAGATGCCCGTACACCGAGCACAGCGCGTTGTACCTGGTGTGCCAGTCGGCCGTGGCCGTGGTGCCGCACCACATTGCAAACTCCGGGTAGAACATCGCATCGCAGGGCTCGCGCACGAGGGGGAAGTGGTTGACCAGAATGGTGTTCGTCATCCAGTCCAGGTCCTCGAGCTTCTCGCGGGTGACCTTCACGCGGTCCCGGCACCAGGCATCACGGGTCGCGTACGGCTCGGCGGACAGCAGAAACTCGTCGGTGCCGACCACGTTGCGCTCACGGGCGACCGCCAGACCCTCCGCCTTGGTGGCGGTGCCCTCGGGCAGGAACGTGTAGTCGTACAGCACGAACATCGGCACGATGGTCGCGGGGCCACCCTCGTCGGTCCACACCGGGAAGGGGTGCTCGGGGGTCACGATGCCCATCTCGTCGCACATGTTGACCAGGTAGTCGTAGCGCGCCCGACCGAAGATCTGCAGCGGGTCCTTGCTGGTGGTCCACAGTTCGTGATTGCCGGGCACCCAGATCACCTTGGCGAAGCGCTTGCGAAGCAGGTCCAGCGACCAGCGGATCTCATCCGTGCGCTCGGCGACGTCACCCGCGACGATCAGCCAGTCGTCCGGGGAGGCCGGGTGCAGCGACTCGGTGACCGGCTTGTTGCCGGTATGGCCGATGTGGAGGTCGCTGATCGCCCAGAGCGTTGGGTGGCGTTGTTCTCTTGGCGTCGGAAACACAACGGACCAGCCTACTTGCGCCAGCGCGCCACGTTCACCCGGCAACTAGAACATGTTCTGCTTTTCGGTCCGGATCGCGGTTGCGGACTTGTACACTCCCGGCAATGGACAACGAGCGCGGGACCCGTGCCGCCTGGGGTGGCGTGGCCGCCAGGATGCGCCTGTTGTCGGCGACGTGTGCCCTGATCGCCGCGGTGATCGTGGTCTGGCAAGCCCACCCCGTCGCACCCTCCGGCGGCGAATCCTTCGAGCTCCGGTCCACGTCGGCGCCCATGAGCGGCGCGTCCAGCAGCATCAAGTGGCCGGTCATCGAAACCGTCGATCCACGGCCGTTCGATCCGTGTGAGGACATCCCGCTCGACGTCATCCAGCGGATCGGGCTGGCGTTCACCCCGCCCCAGCACGAGGACGGCCTGCGGTGCCACTACGACGCCGGCAACTACCAGATGGCAATCGAGGCGTTCGTCTGGCGCACCTACGAGCAGACCCTGCCCGCGGACGCCGTCGAGCTCGACATCGCAGGGCACCGCGCTGCGCAGTACTGGATCATGAAGCCCACCGGCTACAACAACCGAAACTGGATCACCTGCATGGTGGCGTTCGACACCAGCTACGGGGTTCTGCAGCAGTCCATCTTCTACTCGCCACGCTATTCCGTCGACGACGTGGACTGCATGGCGACCAATCTGCAGAAGGCTCAAGAACTGGTCCCGTATTACAGGTTCTAGCCACCCGAGCGGCGTCCTGCCCCGCGGTAGGCGGCTCGGGCCGCCTGCTTCTGCCGTCCCTCGGTCAGGCGCGTCCCTCGGTCAGGCGACTGTCGAACGGACCCGCTCGGCGATCGTCGCCAAGGTCGCGTCGTCGTGCACCGGGTCCGCCCACTGCACGGACACCGGAAGCTCGACCCAACTCTTGCAGCCCGCGTACGCAGGCGTCCTCGGCAGCCGGACGGGTTCCAGCAGCGGCGTGGCCTGCACCACCAGCACCGTGAGCTGATGTTTGGGCCGGAAGTCCACCCGGTCGGACCGCACCGAATCCGCCGTCCAGATGTGCAGGTCCTCGATGTCATCGAGCGCCTCCGGGCGGCCGACCGCGACGGCCGCAACCACCTTCGCGCCCGCCCTGATGACGAGATCGCTTTCGGTGCTGTCGGATTCGGAAACCTGGACGAGGCCGCGATGCTCCTCGCGCACCCGCTCGCGGTGGCTGTGCGCCACCGTCGGGAAGAACACGAACTCCCCCGCGGCCAGGTCGAATCGCTTTTCGTGGATGCCACCCTTGCGCAGCAGCACCGTCTGCCTGCCGTCGAGCATCGCGTGGACGGCGGCACCCCATTCCTTGAGCGCGGTGGCGCTCACCTCGCCGCCAGCCTGGCCTGGACCTCGGGGCGACGCAGGGGCGGAACCGTCTTGGGCGGCTGCCGTCGCGGAGGCAGCGCTGCCAGCAGACGGGTGGTGGTGGCGGTCACCTCGGCCACCGCCACCTCGAAGGCATCGGCGTTTGCGGCGGTCGGGCGGGTGATGCCGCTGACCTTGCGGACGTACTGGCGTGAGGCGGCTTCGATCTCCTCGGCGGTCGCCGACGGTTCGAGCCCACGCAACTCGGTGATGTTCCGGCACATGCTTCAACCTTAGGTCGATACGGTGGCGGGCATGGCGAGCACCGCTGCAGAGACCGTCCTGTCGATCGACACCACCGACCACGTCCGCACGCTGACGTTGAACCGTCCACACGCACGCAACGCCCTGTCGACCGAGCTGCGCGCCCAGTTCTATGCCGCGCTGAGCGATGCGGAGGCCGACGACGACGTCGACGTGGTAATCCTGACAGGCGCTGACCCGGCGTTCTGCGCGGGACTGGACCTCAAGGAGCTCGGCGACACCACCGAGCTACCGGACATCTCGCCCAAGTGGCCCGCCATGCGGACACCGGTGATTGGGGCGATCAACGGCGTCGCCGTCACCGGCGGATTGGAGCTGGCCCTGTACTGCGACATTCTGATCGCCTCGGAGAGGGCGCGCTTCGCGGACACCCACGCCCGGGTGGGGCTGCTGCCGACCTGGGGTCTCAGCGTGCGGCTGCCGCAGAAGGTTGGCGTCGGCCTGGCCCGTCGCATGAGCCTGACCGGCGACTACCTGTCCGCCGACGACGCGCTGCGCGCCGGGCTGGTCACCGAGGTGGTCCCGCACGACGAGCTGCTGCCCGCGGCGCGCAAGGTCGCCGCCGCCATCGTCGGCAACAATCAGAAGGCGGTCCGCGCACTTCTCGAGTCCTATCACCGCATCGACGAACAGCAGACCAGCGCCGGGCTGTGGATCGAGGCCGCATCGGCCAAGCGGTGGATGCAGGTCGCGACCGGCGACGACATCGCGGCCAGCCGTTCCCAGGTGCTGGAGCGCGGCCGCGAGCAGGTGCGCTGACCGGCACCCCCGATCACGAGTTGGACAGCGAGGGGAGCACCAATTCTCGGTACCGCTGCTTCATCGTCTCGATCACGGTGTGGCCATCGGCCGCCCACACATCCTCGTTGAAGATCTCCACCTCGATGTCGCCCCGATAGCCAGCCGCCGCGACATCGGTTGCGATGGAGGCGAAGTCGATGACACCGTCACCCATCATGCCGCGCGACACCAGCGGGTCGGGCCGCATCGGCACCAGCCAGTCGCAGACCTGGAAAGAGCTGATCCGGCCCTGCTCCCCTGCCGTGGCGATGCTGGCCGCCATCTCGGGATCCCACCACACGTGGAAGGTGTCCACCACCACGCCCACCGCCTCTGGCGGATGCGGCGCGGCGAGAGCCAGCGCCTGCCCCAACGTGCATATCACGGCACGGTCGGCGCAGAACACCGGATGTAGCGGCTCCAGCGCCAGTCGCACGTCGCGGTCGGCCGCGTAGGGCACCAACTCGGCAAGACGCTCGGCCAACCGTCGGCGGGCACCGACCAGGTCGCGATCCGGTATGCCGCCGACCACCATCACGAGCTCTGGAGCGCCGAGGCTCGCGGCCTCATCGATGGCGCGCCGGTTGTCGTCCAGCGCCGCCTGGCCGTCGTCGAGGCCGGTGAGGAAACCACCGCGGCACAGGGTTGACACGCGAAGACCCTTGTCCCGCACCAATTTCGCTGCGTTCTCAAGTCCCGCCTCGGCGACTCGGTCACGCCATAGACCTATCGCGGGCAATCCAGCCGCCGCGGTAGCGTCCACCGCCTCACTCAGCCGGAAGCGCTTGGTGGTCATCGTGTTCAGCGACAACCGCGCGTAATCGGGGCCGCTGGGCCTCATCGGGTCACCCCGTTGAGGTCCAGGAACGTCCGCATGCGGTGCACCGCCAGTTCGGGCTCGGCGAGCAGACCAGCGCGGTCGGCCAGTACGAAGACCTTGCTCAGGTGCTGCACCGACCGTCCGCTGCTCAGGCCCCCAACCATGGCGAACCCGGGTTGTCGACCGTTGAGCCAGGCCAGGAACGCGATGCCGGTCTTGTAGTAGGACGTCGGCGCGGAAAAGACGTGCCTACCCAGCTCGCGGGTCGACTCGAGGATCTCGCCGGCGCGTCCTGCGTCGCCGGCGTCGAGGTGCTGCAGGGCGGTCGACGCCGCCGGGTAGATCGCCGCGAAGATCCCCAGCAGGGCGTCGGAATGCCCGTGGTCGTCACCGATGATCAACTCCGGGTAGTTGAAGTCGTCCCCGGTGTAGAGCCGCACCCCCGGCGGGAGGACGCGCCGCAGGGCGATTTCGTGGCCTGCGTCCAGCAGCGACACCTTCACCCCGTCGACCTTGTCGGCGTTCTCCTCGATCAATTGGCGAAACGTCGCCGTGGCCGCCGCGACGTCCGCACTTCCCCAGTAGCCGCGCAGCGCCGGGTCGAACACGTCGCCGAGCCAGTGCAGGACCATCGGTTGCTCCGCCTCGCCAAGCAAAGACCGGTAAACCGCGAGGTAGTCCGCGGGACCCGTGGCCACCCGCGCCAGCGCGCGCGAGGCCATCAGCACGACTTCTGCCCCGGCCTCGCGGACCACGTCGATCTGCTCGCGGTACGCATCGGTGATGATGGCGAGGCCCCGCGATCCCGAGGGCAAGCCGTCGAGATCGACTTGATCGGTGCCTGCGCCGCACGCCAAACGTCCACCGACTGCCGCGGCTTCCCGGCCACTGCGGCGGATGAGTTCACGGGTGGCCGCCCAGTCCAAGCCCATCCCGCGCTGCGCGGTGTCCATCGCATCGGCCACCCCGAGCCCGTAGGACCACAGCTCGTGGCGGTAGTTCATCGTGACGTCCCAGTCCACGTCGGCGGGTGCGCCCGGGCTGTTGTCGGCGAGCACCCGCGGGACCACGTGTGCTGCGGCATAGGCGATTCGGGACGTGATGGGGGCGATGGGCCTGGTCCACTCGCCGGGCCTGCCGACGGTGTACGCACGCAGAGCGCCGTCGAAGGGGATGTCGACGCTCAGGCCGGTCGCCGCCTCTACCGATGCGGTCACGGCGGCGGTCACAGCACGATCTTCGGGACCGCGATGCGCCTGCCCTCTGCCGAGCTGCGCAACCCGAGCTCGGCCAGCTGCACGCCGCGCGCGGCCGACAGCAGACCGAACCGATGCGGCCTTTCGGCAACCACGTCGCGGAGGAACTCCGTCCACTGCAACTTGAAACCGTTGTCCAGGTCGGCGTTGGCCGGCACGTCCAGCCACTGGTCGCGGAACTTCTCGGTCACCGGAAGATCGGGATTCCATACGGGTTTCGGCGTGTGCGCGCGCTGCTGGGCGACACAGCGGTTCAAGCCCGCCACCGCGGAGCCATGGGTACCGTCGATCTGGAACTCGACGAGCTCGTCGCGGTAGACCCGCACCGCCCAGGATGAGTTGATCTGCGCGACGATGCCACCCTCGATGTCGAAGATGCCGTACGCCGCGTCGTCGGCGGTGGCGTCGTAGCGCTGATGATCCTCGTCCCAACGGGTCGGAATGTGCGTGACCGATCGAGCGGTGACGGACTGGACCGGGCCGAGCAGCGACTCCATGACGTAGTTCCAATGGCAGAACATGTCGACGGTGATCCCGCCGCCATCCTGGGCGCGATAGTTCCAGCTTGGACGTTGCGCGGCTTGGCCATCGCCCTCGAAGACCCAGTAGCCGAACTCGCCGCGCATGGACAGGATGCGGCCGAAGAAACCCTCGTCGACCAAGCGCCGTAGCTTGACCAGTCCTGGCAGGTACAGCTTGTCGTGGACGACGCCGGCGACCACGCCCGCGTTCTCCGCCATTCGCGCCAGCTCGATTGCCTCCGTGAGGGTTTCAGCGGTGGGCTTCTCAGTGTAGACGTGCTTGCCCGCCTTGATCGCCGCCGTGAGCGCCTCCACGCGGCGCGAGGTCACCTGGGCGTCGAAGTAGACGTCGATGGTCGGGTCGGCGATGACCGCAGCGGTATCGGTGGTCCACTCCTGCACGCCGTGTTCCGAGGCGAGCTCGGCGAGCTTGTCGGCGTTGCGTCCGACCAGGATCGGTTCGACGTCGACGCGCACGCCGTCGCCAAGTACCAGGCCCGAGTCGCGCAACGGCAGGATCGAACGGAGCAGGTGCTGGCGGAGTCCCATGCGTCCCGTGACCCCATTCATGGCGATGCGAAGCACCCTGCGCGACGGAAGTGACGAATTTTGAGGTGAAGTCATCGAAGAAATGCCCTTACGTGTGAGTCGGCGAACGCGGCGCCGAACGACGAGTGGTCGACTGACCTACATCGGGCGAACTCGGCCAAGAGGGAAGCCGCGATGTCAGCACTTCGGAATGCGCTTTCCACGGTAGGCTGTAGCCGCGCTTCGGTCAACCTCTACGGTTGCGCCCTGGCGTTTCGGGGTGCCGAGTGAAGAAACGACGACGGATGGCGGGACTCGACCAATGGCCGCAGTGACACTGCAGGACGTGGCAGCAAGAGCCGGGGTCTCCCAGGCCACCGCGTCACGGGTCCTCAACGGCTCGAGCAGGGTTCCCGGCGAGGGGGTCGCCGATCGCGTCCGCGCCGCCGCGCGAGAGCTCGGCTATGTCGCGAACGCCCAGGCCCAGGCGTTGGCCAAGGCGTCCACGGGGCTATTGGGTCTGATCGTGCACGACATCGCCGACCCCTACTTCTCGTCGATCGCGCGGGGCGTGCAGTTGGCCGCCCGCCGCGCGCGCAAACAGGTCCTGCTCGCCAGTACGGATCGCGACTTCGACATCGAGCGCGAGTCGGTCAGCACGTTCATCTCGCACCGCGCCGATGCGATCGTGCTCGCCGGATCGCGGCAGAGTGGACACCTCGACCGCGACCTGGAGACCGAGTTCGGCCACTACCGCGCCAACGGCGGCAGGGTCGTCGTCATCGGTCAGCCGTTGGCATTCGGTGGGGCCGTGGAGCCCGAAAATCACTTCGCAGCAGGCGAATTGGCCGACGCACTGGTCGATGACGGGCATACCCAGTTCGCCGTCATCGGCGGCCCCGGCAACATTCGCACCGCGGTGGACCGGCGCAACGGATTCGTCGAGGCACTCGGTAGGCGCGGAATGACGCCGCTGGTGGAGGTATCCGGCGACTTCACTCGGGACGGCGGCCACTCGGCGGCACTCAGGCTGGCCGCTGCGATGCAGCTCAGACCAGGAGCGGGCGTCGAACCGGTCTGCGTGTTCGCCGTGACCGACGTGATGGCGATCGGTGCGATCGCCGCATGGCAGGAGATTGGCCTCTCGGTCCCCCGCGACGTCGGGATCGCGGGATTCGACGACATTCCCACGCTGCGCGACCACACTCCGAGTTTGTCCACGGTGGCCCTGCCCTTGGAGGAAATCGGCACCCGCGCGGTCGAACTCGCGCTTCGGACCGACGTCGCCTGCGATGACCTGCGCGAGCGCATTCCGGGCAGGGTCGTCCTGCGCGACAGCACGCGCCTGCGCTGACCAGCACGGGCGCGGCCGGGATCACCTCGGCGTTGACACTGTGCGCTGTGTCACTTACAGTCGAAATCGCTTCGGAAAGCGCATTCCCAATTCGGCCACTCAACCATGACACTGCGAAATTTAGGACGATTCATGGCGGTAACCGCATCGACAGGGGCACGCCCCTCGAAGAGCCCGGCCGCTCGGTCGGCACCATCGCGCCGAACCCATCTGCCGCGCATCTCGACCCGCAAGACCATCGCGTCGCTGTGGCGACCGGTCGCACTCGTATTGGCTCTGATTGCGGCGTGGTGGGCGGTGACGGAAGCGGAACTGGTCGCGCCCTATATCCTTCCGTCCCCCGTCGACACCTGGCGAACCGCCCAAGAGAACGCCGCCTACCTGGCCCAGAACACCTGGGTGACCACATGGGAGACGGTGATCGGCTTCGTGATCGCAGCCGTCATCGGCGAGCTGGTCGCGCTCCTGATGGTCTATTCGGCCAGCCTGGAGAAGACCGTCTACCCGTTGATCCTCTTCGCGCAGGTGGTCCCGAAGATCGCCATCGCACCCCTGTTCATCGTGTGGCTGGGATTCGGCCCCACGCCGAAGATCCTCGTGGCCGTGCTGATGGCGTTCTTCCCGATCGTCATCTCGGGTCTGGCCGGCCTCCGATCCGTCGATCCCGAAATCCTTGAGCTGACCTCCACCATGGGCGCCAGCCGTTTCAAGACGTTCGTCAAGATCCGATTCCCTGCCTCGCTGCCTCAGCTGATGTCGGGACTCAAGGTGGCCGCCACCCTCGCCGTGACCGGTGCCGTCGTCGGCGAATTCGTCGGCGCCAACGAAGGTCTCGGGTACGTCATCCTTCAGGCCAACGGCAACGTAGACACCGCGATGCTGTTCGCCGCCCTCATCATCATGTCCGCCATGGGCATCGTGCTCTTCGCCATCATCGAGATTGCGGAGAAGCTGCTCATTCCGTGGCATTCGTCGCGCCGCGGTGCAACGTCCGCCAAGACCTCCGTCAGCGCCTGACCCTAGACCCACCCCCAAACCTGGAGACCATCATGACCCTTCGCCTGAACGCCCGACGCGGCCGATCCATCGCCGCACTCGTTGCCGCCGCAACCCTCGCTCTTGCGGGCTGCGGCGCCAGTGATAGCGCCAAGGATTCTGAAAACACCCCTGCCGCAGACGGTTCGACGAACGCAGCCACGCTGATGTTGAACTGGTATCCCTACGGCGAGCACGCACCGTTCTACTACGGCGTCGAAGAGGGCATCTTCGCCAAGCACGGAATCGACCTGCAGATCGACGCCGGCCAGGGCTCGACCAAGACCGTCCAAGCGATCGGGTCCGAGCAAGCCGACTTCGGTTGGGCGGACTCCCCCGCCGTCCTGTCCAACATCGACAAGGGCGTCGAGGTAAAGAGCGTCGGCGTGTTCTTGCAGACCACTCCGTCGGCCGTCCAGGTGTTCGCCGATTCGGGAATCAACGATCCCAAGGATCTGGCAGGACGCACCATCGCCGTCTCGGCGGGTGACGCGCCGACGACCACCTTCCCGATCTACCTCGACAAGGTCGGGGTCGCGCAGGATCAGGTGACCCAGCAGAGCATGGATGCCGCAGGCAAGATGGCTGCCATGCTGTCCGGCCGGGTCGACGGTCTGATCGGCTTCGCCCACGACCAAGGGCCGACCATTGCGAACAAGAGCGGCAAGGAGATTCGCTACCTTCGCTACTCGGACGCCGGCCTGAACTTCTACAGCAACGGCCTGATCGCCAACACGGCCACGATTGGGGATTCCCCCGAACTCGTCCAGGCGATGGTCGACGCCACCAGCGAGGCGTTCGCCGCGGCGGCCGCCAACCCCGAGGCAGCCGTGGCCGCCATGGCGGGCAAGGACCCCCAGATGCCACCGCGCGAGGTTCTCCTGCAGCAGTGGCAGCAGACCATCCCCTTGCTCACGACGCCCGCCACCACTGGACAGGTGCCGGGTACCAACGCCAAGGAGGATTGGGTGACCACCATCGACACCCTCACCGGCGCCGGTCTGCTCAAGACCGCCAAGGATCCCGCCGCGTACTGGGATTCGTCATTCGCCCCGCGGGCCGAGCAGTAAAGGACTCGACGACATGACCAGCGCCATGCTCGATGCACCCAAGACCACGATGACCTCGGACGCCATCACCATCGAGAACCTCGACGTGACGTTCTCCTCGAAGCGCAGCACCGTCAACGCGCTCACCGGCATCGACCTGCAGGTCGCCGACGGCGAGTTCGTCTCGATCGCCGGGCCGTCGGGGTGCGGCAAGTCGACACTGCTCAAGGTGGTCGCCGGGCTGACGGATTCGACCAGCGGGGAAGTTCGCTTGCGCGGCACCAGGGTTCGCGGACCGCAGCGTGGCATCGGCTACGTGTTTCAGCGTGCCGCACTCCTTGAGTGGCGGTCCGTGCGCAAGAACATCCTTCTTCAAGCCGAGATGCGGGGCATGCCAAGGCAGATGGCGCAGCAACGCTGTGACCACCTGATCGAGATGACAGGTCTGACGGGTTTCGAGAACGCCCTGCCACACGAACTCTCCGGCGGTATGCAGCAGCGAGTCTCGCTGTGTCGCGCGCTTCTGCACGAACCCAGTGTTCTGTTGATGGACGAACCATTCGGCGCGCTCGACGCGCTCACCCGGGAGAAGATGAACGTCGAGTTGCACCGGATCTGGCGGGAGACCGGCACCACGGTGGTGCTGGTGACGCATTCCGTGGCCGAGGCGGTCTACCTGGCCAATCGCGTGATCGTGATGAGCCCGCGACCCGGGCGGATCATCGAGACACTCGACGTCGAGCTGCCTGCTGAACGCGATTACGCCGAGACCATGGAGCGGCCGGAGTTCACCAAGGTCGCCAACAGGGTCCGCGAACTGCTCGGAAGCACCACGTCGGCGGACTGAAAAGCATCGGACGGGAAGCAAGCTGGTCCGTGGCTCTCGGCGCGTAGTCTGCCGTCATGAACGAGGCGCACGAAATGTGTGGCAGCGACGAGTGGCGCCAGGCCATCCGCGAGATCATCCTGCCGTGGGCGCTCGGTGCCACCGACCTCGGCGACGACGTCCTCGAGGTCGGCCCCGGCTATGGCGCCACGACCGACGTGCTCAGTGAAGCGGTGCCGCACCTGACGTCGGTCGAGATCGACGACGAGCTCGCCGCGATGTTGCGAGACCGCTTCGCCGATGTGCCGTCGGTCGAGATCGTCAACGGTGACGCCACCGCACTCCCCTACGATGACGGAAGGTTCAGCGGGGCAGCCAGTTTCACGATGCTGCACCACGTTCCCACCGTCGAGCTGCAGGATCGGCTGTTTCGCGAGGTCGGCCGTGTGCTGCGGCCTGGGGGCGCGCTGGTGGCCAGCGACAGCTTGGCCAGCGACGAACTCGCCGCACACCACACCGACGACACCTACAATCCCGTCGACCCCGAGTCGCTACCCGCTCGGCTGGCGGCGGCAGGCTTCGAACGCATCGACGTGCGCACCAATCCCTACGGCTGGGCCGCCGTCGCTCACCGTTGCTAGTCGCCCTAGCCAGTCGCACCCCAGCCAGTCGCCCTAGCCAGTCGCCGTAACCAGCGGGATCACCCGCCGAACGTAGGGAAACACCCGGTTTATCCGACCGTGTCCCCGCGATAATTTCGTGTCCTCACGCGCTCGCCCGACGGCGGGCGCCAACCATGGGGGAACGATGATGATGATCAAGCAACGAATGGGGGTGGCGCTGAGCATCGCCGCGGCGGCCTTCGCCCTAGTGCCGGGGATGCTGGCCATGCCGATGGCGTCGGCGGACGCGCTGCCCAACGGACTGACGGTGGACTGCAGCCAAGACAGTGACATTCATGCGACCTGCATCGTCGGCGGCTGCCCTCGCGTCAACGGCGACTACGTCGTGGACGCCATGCACTACCGATATGACAGCGGCGGATCCCAACAAGAGGTCGATTTCAAGTGCATCAACGGCCAGACCGCGCGGGTGGGTTTGGACACGACCTTCCAGAGCGGTTTCGGCGTCCAGGCCTGCCGCAAGAAGGACCTCGAGGGTGACTGGTGCACACCCTTTGCCCACGTCGACTACACGCCGCCGGCCAAGGCGGCGCCCCCGGTAGCAGCGCCGGTGGACACTCCCGTCGCCGTCACGCCGCCCACCGTGTGCCCAGCAGGCTCGACCACTCCGACCGTTCCCGCCGGCCAGACCTGCGTCGCCATCCCGCCGCCCTCGACGAATTCCGTCACGATGTCGGCCAGTGGCGCGGGCCTCGGCAAGGTCAACGTGACGTTCAACAACAGCTCAGACATCGTGGCGACCTGCCAGTACACGGCGGCGCCGAGCAGCAATCCGCTCGGGATCCTGCCGACGATCAACAAGACCGTCAAGGTCAACCCCAAGGGGACCGGTTCGCTCAACGGGGAGCAAGCACCCCCGCCGCTGACCAGCTACCACCTCTCGGCGGACTGCACCGGCATCTTCAACGGTCAGGAAGTCCCGCTGGGGAGCCCGCAGACCGACGTCTCCGGCTAGTCGTACCGCAAGGCTTGCCACGGTCGGGCACCCGCCTGCCGTGGCAAGCCTGCGTCAGCCGGTGCCGGCCACCAACCACCGGCCCGACGCCGCACGCCATCCGACGAACACCAGGCGGAGCACCATGAACGTGGTCAAACCCGCCCAGATGCCCAGCAGTCCCCACCCGAAGACCAGCGAGAGCCAGATCAGCGGCAGGAACCCGACGAGTGCACTGGCCAGTGTCGCGCTGCGCATGAACTTCGCGTCACCGGCACCGAGCAGGACCCCATCGAGGGCGAACACGATTCCCGCAATGGGCAACTGGGCCACCAGAAACCACCACGGCACGCCGATCACGTCGAGCACCGAACGGTCCGAGGTGAACAGCCGTGGAAACGCCGAGGCTCCGACCGCGAACACGACGGCCAGCACGCCTGCAGCCGCCGTCGAGACGATCGTGACCCGCCACGCCACCGACTTCGCGTGCGCCAACTGGCCTGCTCCGAGCGCCGCCCCGACCAGTGACTGCGCGGCGATCGCCAACGAATCCAGCACCAGCGCGAGGAAACTCCACAGCTGCAGAACCACCTGATGCGCGGCGACGGCGGCGGCCCCGAACCGCGCGGCGACGGCGGCCGCCGACACGAAGCACGCCTGAAACGCCAAGGTGCGCAACACCAGATCCCGGCCCATCA
This sequence comes from Mycobacterium sp., assembly GCF_040509115.1. Classification (GTDB taxonomy): domain Bacteria; phylum Actinomycetota; class Actinomycetes; order Mycobacteriales; family Mycobacteriaceae; genus Mycobacterium. The sequence continues at coordinate 20,288 of NZ_JBEVLO010000241.1, forward strand.
CCACTTGTGCGCGCAACACCTCGACGTCGATTCGCAGCGGGACCCGCTCGGCGATCAGCGCGCGGCAGAACAACACCGCGGCCAGCCACTGCCCGACCAGGTTGGCGACCGCCGACCCGGTCAACCCGAGGCGCGGCAGCCCCAACCAGCCGTACACCAGGGTCGGGCACAGCAGAGCGGACAGGGCGAACCCCACGACGACGAAGCGCAGCGGACGCGCGGTGTCCTGGACGCCTCGCATCCAGCCGTTGCCCGCCAATGAGATGAGAATGGCAGGCGCGCCAAGGATCGCGACCCGAAGCCATGGCAGCGCGGTCTGGGCGATCTCGCCGCCGTCGGCGATCACCGCGAGCAGCGGCACCGCCGCCACTTCGACGAGCAACACCACCATCGCCCCAAGGCCGACGGCCAGCCAGGTCGCCTGCACGCCCTCTGCGACTGCCAACCGTCGCTGACCGGCACCAAAGAACCGGGCCGCCCGTGCCGTCGTGCCGTAGGACAGGAAGGTCAGCTGCGACGACAGCATCGATAGGACCAGCCCACCGATGGCCAGGCCTGCCAGGCTGACCGCCCCGAGCCGCCCCACGACGGCGAGATCGAACAACAGGTACACGGGTTCGGCGGCCAGCACGCCGAGCGCAGGCAGCGCCAAGCCGGCAATGCGCCGACCGGTGGCTGGCGTCGGCTCCCCCGCCGAACCCCGTGCCGGATCCGGCTCAGCCAAGCGCGGCCTCCAAGGCCTTCACGACGTCGGCGGCGGGCCCGAACGCCGAATAGCCAGCCGCCAGCCGGTGTCCCCCACCGCCGAAGGAACTCGCTACGACGGCCAGGTCGACGAGGGACTTCGCCCGCATCGACACCGTCCAGTGCTGCGGCTCGATCTCCTTGAACACCGCAGCCACTTCCGCCTGCGCGGTGGTCCGGACGATGTCGACGACGCTCTCGACTTCCTCGGGCCTGGCGCTGGCCCATTCCTGGTGTCCCACAACGGCGTACACCAGGCCGTTGCCGCCGGCCGCCTCGGGCACCAGGTGCGCGGACGACAGCACCCGCGACAGCATCGGCAGCCAGGAGAAGGGATGCGTGTCGAGCAACGTGCGACTGATCGACGCGTTGTCGACGCCGAGTTCCACCAGGCGGGCGGCGAGCCGGTGCGCGCGGGCGCTGGCCCACCGGAACGACCCCGTGTCGGTGGTAAGCCCGGCATACAAACAATGCGCGACGCGCTGGTCGATCGGCTTGCCCCACGCATCGAGCAGTTCGGCGATCAACATCGTCGTGGCATCCGCCGACGGATCGACGTAGTTCGCGGTCCCGAAGAGCTGATTGGACGCGTGGTGGTCGATGACCAGCACCTGCCTGCCGGAATCGGCGAGCGTCTGCAGCGCACCGAGCCGGTTGACGCTGGGAATGTCGACGGTCACCACCAGATCGCTGTCATCGTGCATCGAGTCCGACTCGACCAGCAGATGTCCGCCGGGCAGTGTCTGCAGTGAATCCGGAAGCGTGGACGGCGCCGCAAATCCAACCTCGACCCGTTTGCCCAAGCGCTCGAGGACCAAGGCCAACGCCAGCCCGGCACCGATGGTGTCGGCATCGGGGAACACGTGGCACACCACGCTGACCGAAGCAGCCGCGTCGAGCAGCTCAGCCGCTCCCCGACCATCGACGCGCACCGAGGACCGAGGTAGGTCAGTCTCTCGATCGGTCGCGGTCATAGGCGTCCTCGGGGTCGGACTCATCGTCAAGATCGGCCGTGCTGTCCTGCAGCCCCCCGGCTTCTTCCTCCGCCCCTGTCACACGGTACGGGTCAGCCTCGCCAGCCGGTGTGGCACCCTGCCGAATCCGCGCCAGATCGGCGTCCGCCTGCCGCGCACGGGCGAGCAAATCCTCCATGTCGCGGGCGGTGTCCGGCAACTTGTCGAGCACGAACGTCAACGTCGGCGTGAAGCGCACCCCGGTGCCCGCACCAACCCTCGACCGCAGCGTCCCCTTGGCACGTTCCAGCGCCGCCGCCGCGCCCTCGTAGTCCGGCTCGTCGGCCAGGGTCTGCCCGCGGACGGTGTAGAACACCGTCGCGTCGTGGAGGTCGCCCGTGACCTTCGTGTCCGTGACGGTCACGAAGGCCAGGGGCGGATCCTTGATCTCGAACTCGATCGCCGAGGCGACGATGGTGCCGATGCGCTTGGAGAGCTTCCGCGCACGTCCGACGTCAACCACTGTGCTCCTTCACGTCTGCTGTTCGCCCGAGAGACACCCGTCGCCGGCGCAAGCGGGCGTCGGCCACGCTAGGTGCGGACCTTCTCCACGAGCTCGTACGTCTCGATGACGTCGCCTTCCTTGATGTCGTTGTACGTCAAGGTGAGACCACACTCGTAGCCGTCGCGAACCTCGGTGACGTCGTCCTTCTCCCGCTTCAGCGAAGAGATGGTGACGGTCTCGGCGATCACGATGTTGTCGCGAAGCAGACGTGCCTTCGAGTTGCGTCGGATGAGACCCGAGGTGACGAGGCAGCCGGCGATGTTGCCGACCTTCGACGACCGGAAGATCGCCCGGATCTCGGCGCGGCCGAGCTCCTTCTCCTCGTAGACCGGCTTGAGCATGCCCTTGAGCGCGCTCTGGATCTCGTCGATGGCCTGGTAGATCACCGAGTAGTACCGAATGTCGA
>NZ_JBEVLO010000242.1:0-24233 GCF_040509115.1 Mycobacterium sp.
AGCAGGGTCGATTGCAGGTGCAGGTGCTGCCGCGGGGTACCGCCTGGCTGGACACCGGGACATTCGACCAGATGACCGACGCCGCCGAGTACGTGCGGACGATGGAACGACGTACCGGTTTGAAGATCGGGGCGCCCGAAGAAATCGCCTGGCGCCAGGGCTATCTCACCGCCGATGAGCTGCGTACGCGTGCGGTCCGGCTGGTCAAGTCGGGCTACGGCGCATATCTCCTGGACCTGCTGGACAGGGGACGCTGATGTTACCTGTGGTCGACGAGCTGGTGGGATCCGTTGCTGCCGTTGTCCATTTCACCGCGGACCCGCATGACCACAACTCATCGCGGTGCCACCACATCTCCACCACTGAGATGTACGACGAACTGGCACTTGATGATTCCGTTAGCTTTGGGACAGCGACTGGCCGTCATGGTCCTCGTCGAGCGTCATTCCAACACACCCCGAGCGTCAAATCGAACGTAAGGTATAAGGCGTGACCGACATCGCTCTCGCGTATCCGATGCATGGACAGCACAAGCTGTCCAATGAGGGTTATCGCACTCGCGACGGACACATCATCGAATGGCTCGGCCGATTCGCGTCGTCCACAAAATCGCGTGTCAACGTAATTTCGCGACCGGAGCCAGTCGTCCTCGCCCACGCTCGACGCATTCGAGGCTCGGTCGCCACCGGCACCAACCCGATCCAAACCTTGACGTGGCGAATGCCCAAATTCGACCCCAAGCATTGGTGGGTGCGCTCCGCTCGCGCGTATCCGCTGCTCGCCGCTTTCGACGGCGTACCCGCGATATCTTGGAATCCGTTCACGGCGACAGCGCCGGCCGACCGGAATCCGTTTCGCGGCGACCGCACTGTCATCTTGGATTTGTTGGACGACTGGACGGTCCACCAGGGGTTCGCATCCATTCGTCGTGAAGTCGAAGATGCGTACCACCGCGCGTTTGAGGCGAGTAACGTCATCTTCGCAAATTCGGAGGGGACACTCGCGCTGGCACACCGTTTTGGTCGTACCGACGCCGAACTCATGACAAACGGAGTCGACCCCGAGCGATTCGAAATCCCTGCGAACGCACACGGCCGCTTGACGGTGGGGTATGTGGGCAAGATTGGCCATCGCCTCGACGCTCAGCTCCTCTCAGACGTCTGCGGCGCTTTCCCCCAATTGCGCTTCGTCTTTGCCGGACCGTTCCTTGATTCCAATGACAGCTACCGAAAGCTGCTCTCGGGTTGGGAAAACGTCGAATTGCTTGGGGATGTGCATTACAAAGACGTCCCAGCGCTCATGGCGACATTTGACCTCGGTTGGGTCCCTCATGCCATCGGCGAGGGTGAGGTGGGTGGTGACGTCATCAAGACCTACGAATATCGCGCCACCGGACTGCAGGTCCTCACGACACCGGTGATTGGCGCCGGCCGCACACTGACCGAAGGCGTGCACATCGTCCCAGCTCGAGATCAAGTGGCGTGGCTGCACGAAGCGATCCGAGGCCGCGAACGACTCGAACGCATCGCACCCGACATCCCGGTTCATCTCACCTGGCGGCATAAGGCTGACTGCATCGCGCGCGCCCTCAGCGTGAGGACCGGATGATGACGGCGCCGACAACGTCGGTATCGGACACCACCTGGAAGCTCGGGTCGGCGGCTGTCATCCTCGCCTTTGCTCTGGACCCGTTGGGCAACGTGGCGGGCGCTGCCGCCCTGGTTGTCGTAATCGTTGCCTCGTTACAGGTGTTCCTGATGCGACGCAAGGACGATACGACCAATTTCCTGCTGATCGCGCTGACCGCGATCATCGTGATCATCGCTGCTCTTGAAATCCTCAATCCGAATGTTCCGAGCGTGACCGTCGGACTACTCGGATTCCGCAAGACCGCGACTTTCCTTCTCGGTCTCGCGATTGGCCTAGGTTGGCGGGGTTCCCGGATCAAAGGGTTGCGGCTTACGTGGTGGTGCATGTTCGCCACGGCATCGGTTTCGCTTGTGATTCACCTAGTCTTTCCCGCAATCGAGGAATCCATCCCGCGGAACGCAGACAAGTACACAGCATTGATTAGTGGCATGGTGCGCATGCAAGGCGTGTTAGCTGGACCATTCCACGTGTCGATGCTTGGAGTTTTCCTGGTTCTTTCCGCCTTGGCGCCCGGCATCGTAATTAAATCTCGGTGGGTGCGACTTACTGCGGCCGTGGTCGGTTCTTTGTGCGTCTACTTCGCGGAAGTACGCACCGGCCTGGTTGCGCTAGCTGTCGGTGCGCTCGTGATGATGCTGATAACCGGGTCGGCTCGCCGTTGGGTGAATCGACTCATTCTGCTGGCCGCATTCGGCATCCTTGGCGTCATCTACATTGAACCGCTCACCGAATACGCTCGACAATCCGTGGGATTCCGCCGCTTATTGGATGCCGGTCTCGACGACACCCGATTCACCGGACGCTTCACGACGTGGTCGACCAGTTTGGACATGATCGATCGCTCCCCCTTCCTCGGATCCGGATCCGGATCCGCGGGAGATACGCTGGGTCAGTACTTCGCGGCGGGTGATCGAGTCACGAGTCACAATACGTTCCTGAAATATGCGGTGGAGGGCGGGATATTTCAGGGTCTCCTGTTTGCATCGCTCTGCATCGGCCTCGCCCTCGCAGTGCGTCCCAGCAGAGACTCGACTCGCTTCGGTGCCGCTGCCGGTCTGACGTTCCTTTGCTTTGCCCTCGTCAGCGCGGCACCGGAAGCGTTGCCCATCTCGCTCGGATTGGCCATCACCGTTGGATTGTGTGCTCACGGAGCTGCGGAAACCACGGTCCCCGAGGCACCGGGATCTAGGAAGCGACGCGGTGAGCGAGAACGGCCTGGCCGCCAAGCGAGCTATTCCGCTGCCTATCGACAGGCCCAACGCGGAGCAAAATCGCAGGCACCGCCCACTCAGGCGAAGCGCTGCCTCAACGAGAACGGGCACATCACAGTCGCGGAACACGACCTGGCCCCGCCTATTTCCCGTTGACTGCAGGGTTCCCAGTTGACTGCAGGGTTTCCAGTTGACTGCGCGGCGAGGCCAACTGCTGCCGTCAACTCCGGTCCAGAAGCATGCGGTGAATGAGAAAGAAGTCGCTCTTGCGGACCATCAACGAGGAAAACGGCACCTTGAGTGCGTACAGCGATACAAGGGCAGTGACCCAGTACCCCACCGCCGAGGCGAACGCAGCCCACGAGGCGCTGCCTTCGCCGAGGCTCGCGAGCACCAATCCGGTTATCCCCGCGCCAGTCCCTAGGACCTGACAAGTGGTCATGGCTCCGCCGCGCCCCTGCCCCGCTATGCACATGCAGGCCACATAACCGAAGACGAGGCCAACCGAGCCACTTAGTCCAATCAAGACGGACGGGATCGAACCCACGAACTCCTCCCCGAAGACGAGCGGAACCGCGAACGGAACCACTGCTGCCAACAGACCCGACAGGAGCAATCCCAAGACGCTGGCTGCGCGCACCATCGGAATGACGTCGGAGTCTCCGCTAGCGGCGATCCGGAAGGCAACGGCTCCGAGCCCCTGTGCGAACGCGACGGGAATCAAACTGATTGTCACGGACACTGAGTAAAGTCCCGCAATTTGCGCCCCCATCAGAGCAACTATCAAAGCCTGGTCGAGCCGGAATGCGGCCGCCTGAGCGAGCTGGGCCCCGTAGTAGGGCAGGCTCGACTTCGCTAAGGACCCCACAGCGACGCGAGGGGGCGTGCGTCGCGGCCGGACGACGAAACCTACGACTAGAGCGTTCAAGACATTCGCTGCCGCTAACGTTCCGATTGCGAGGGCCACGGTTAGCTGGCCCGCCAGGGCCGCCCCCACGACACAAGCCGCAAAAGTGATGCTGGGGGCTAGGTTCAGCAGTGCGTATCCGAGATAGTCCCCACGTCCGAGCAAGATGTGCACGTCGCATATCCAGATGATGCTGGCCGGTGTCGAAGCAATGGCCGCAGCGAACACCACCTGCACAACGTGACCAGAGCCCGGAAGCAATAGGTGAGGAAGGGCGAATGCCAGCAGGCATGCCGGCAGCAGCGCCAGTCCGGCAATTTTTCTGATTGCCCAGGCCACGCCGCCGATGTCGCCTCCATCGGCGGCCAACCGCCTCACCCACGTGGGCAGGCCGAGCGACAGGAGCAAGGGGCAGATGAGAAGAACCGATGTCGCCGTGGCCACCAGGCCCCGTCCGTCCGGACCCAGGACTCTTGCGAGCACGGGCGCTGTCACCAGAGCAAACCCGCCAGCCGAGATTCGACACAGTGTGACGCAGAACGGTCGATTGAACTTGTGGTACGCCGACGCGAGCATGTTAGTCATCGGACATCAGCACAGGTGTCGGGAATGCCGCCAAGCACGACGGCGGCCTGAATCGCGTCGCCATCCTGCGGCCGGCGCCGAGATCTCGCCGACACACCCGTCGTCATGAATGAAGGGTGCGTGTCAATTGAGTAGGTCCTTTTCGATTTCCTCCCACATGGTCAGCGAACTCCGTCGGTATGCGTCGCCACAGCGTTCGAGCTCGACTCTGGCAGCGCCGTCGAAGTTCTCGAGTTCCTCGACATGCTTCGCAACCTCGGCGGACGATAGCTTCGCGAATGGATCCAGGAGTCTCCGCTCCTGATGAAAGTCCTCCATCAGGTGCTGGTACTTGTGACTCCATCCATGCGCGATCAATGGTGTCGCCTGCGACAGGCAGCTAACTGCAGCGTGGAAACGGCCAACGATCGCATAGGGGGACGATCCCAGCAGCGCCTTCAGCTCAACCCCGTTGAAACCCTCGATGATGCGGAGATCGCCTACCTGCTTCGCGACCTCCCGCAGCAGCTGCGTGTCCTTCCTGCCCTCGTGGGACAACCCATACACGTAGCGTCCGGCGGCGCGTGCCGCCAACACGAATTGGGCCAGATTTCTTACGTAGGTCTTTGCGTCGTCGGAACCGGGCGCCCGACCCACGATGTTGTAGTTCGGAACGATGGGGATCGCTCCGGCCAACTCGCTCCAGTCTGCGTTGCCGCCCTTGATCAAGCAGGTGAAGTCAGTAGCAGTTCGAATGGGAGTCGAGATTTGGCGCTCATTCGCCAAGGACTTGAGATACCCAAGCGACGTTGCGTCTCTGGCGTACGCGGCGCGGCCAACCGAGAGCGCAGCTGCGCAGGGGTTCGAGGTTTTCTCGAATGGCCCAAAGGCCTGCGGAAGAAAGTAAACCGGTGTCCCGAGCTCGCCGAATTTCTGCAGCAGGTCGGCTCTGCCGCCCACGAATTGTTTCCAGGAGTCGGAATAGAAGAATCCAGAAGCGTCGAAGACGGCATCGATGTCGCGGTAGTCCACCGCTCCACCCTTCGCCCAGATAGTCCTCGAGATCGTGCTATGAGGCATTCTGGAGGACGTTGGGAGCATCGTGAGAGCGCCGACGCGACGCCTTTGCAACGGGTTCCCAACCTTGAAGCCGAGCACCGGGGTGCCTGCGAAACGCTGCTTGATCTCGTTGATCGCGGCCACCATCATCAGATAGGCACCTTGATTCCTGAAATCGGTGCCAATGATGAGGATGTTGCGCCGACCCTCGTTGTGATCCACTCTGGCTGCCCTAGATTCTGCCGAACGCACGGATTTCATCAAGGCTGCCCTTCGCCGAAAACGGGACCAGTCGTTCAGCGTCGGCATATCCGTATGCGATCAACATGATGACGCGCTCCGTATCTGCCAAGCCCAGTAACCGGCGCATGCGCGCATCTCTTTCTGGGATATCAGGCCAATTGATCATGCATGAAGCGACGCCTTGGACTTCCAGGCCGAGCACGAACGCCATCGCGGCGAGCGATGAGTCGATGTAAATGAGATGACGATCCCGCTCGTGGAAGAAGGCCGAAAGATCGCCGACGAGGACGACGATGGCCGGAATCTGGTGCGCATACCCTCCGGTACCCATCGCGCATTCTGCGACTTCTTGGACCCCCGAGTCGGAGTCGATGATCTCGAATCGGTAGGGAGCGCGGTTGCATGCCGTTGGCGACTCCCTTGCGATCTCCATCGCTCGATCGACCACGGATCGATCGACCTTCTTGTCCTCGTACCACCTCACAGACCTCCTGCCGATCGCAAGTCTGCGAAGGGAATCGATGTCGATCCCCGAGCCCTCGACGTCGATGGCGTGGCGATGCGGTCCTGCGAGCTCGTCGCCGTTGTTCGGGGCAACGAAGCACCGTGCGAATGTCGACTCGGCGGACCGGATGCTCGGCGACGTGGACTGGCGGGTCACCTCGAAGTAGGACGTCAAGACGCCGAGCACCCACTGCCGTTCGGCATCGCTCACCAGGGGGGCGCTTTCACCGTAGACACGGACCGCCGCCGCCACGGTCACCCCTATGTAATCTCCACCAAACTCGGAGCGTCGAGGCCACATGATGAGCCCCTTCTCAAGGCGGTGAATATTGCGGCGTAGCAGGAAGCGATGGTGCCCCCTCGCCTGGTCGGCGCGATACTGCTTGATGCCGCTCCGAACGGCGAGCTGCTCCCTGCGCAGCCCGCTACTCGCCAGGACGGGCCTGGGTACTCGCAACCAAATCCGACGAAAAGTGCCAGGAAAGTCCACCGCCAAGGAACGCAATACGCGCAGCACACCGACCTTGCCCGATGACTCGTATGCGCCTGCGCTGAACGTCTGGTCCCCGATTGGCGACACGGCGACATTTTCGACAGGCTCGCCGTTCTGTGTGGGGGACGCGTCAAATTCTGCATCTGCACCCATTACTTGCCCTTGTTGAAGCCGAGACCTCATATTCCCCCTCCACTTCTTATGCAGCCGAAATTATTGCCGCCCGTCATTTGATCGGGCGGACAGTGGCATCGACAGGCAGCTTCCCGAGCTCACTCTGAGACTTGGCGCGCATGCTCCATCCTTGGTTGGCGAAGACGCATTTGGATATGCTTTCGCAGTTGCGGCACGCCTGTAGCGTCATAGTATCGCCATTCGCTCACCGATGAGCTGATGAGCCGAAGAGTCTGGGCGGAGCATCGATGCTCGACAACGACCAAAACCGCATCCTGCGCGTGCCAGCGGGGGTGAATCGTCGATGCGTGGAGGAGCGATTGAAATTCGCCCGGCGGGTGCCGCGAGGTCGCAGTCGACACCCCGCAATATTTGCTAGTTGTCGGTGTCGCGGTGACTTTGTTCGTAGCGGCGAAATTGAACCCGCAGCCTTCCCGTTCCAATTATCGGGTGGCCGTGGCGGACCGACCGATGAGCCCACGACGAAGTAGGCTTTTGAGGTACCTGACGCTCATTGCGATGGGAGTCTTTCCCAGGGTGCCTCAAGATGTTTAAGGAGACCTGTTCATGGCGCCGATGAGCCGTCGGGCAATCTTGAGCCTTCTTGCTGGGACTGGTGCGGCAGCGGAGATTTCTTTTCTCGCGGGCTGCGCTGACAGTGGCGACGAACGCGACGTCGACGAGATTGGACAGGGGGCGACCCGGGACGACATGACACAGAACCCATACGACTTTGGTGCCATCGGGGATGGCAAAAATGACGACACCGCAGCATTGCAAGGCGCCGTAGACGCGGCAGTGGCCCAGGGTCGGGGCGCGGTAGAACTGACTCGAGGACGCTTCTTCATCCCTGGACACCTCGAGATCGAGCAACCGGGAGTCAGCCTCGTGAGTCGCGGGGGTGCGGTGGTCGGCGGCGGTGAGGTGCGCATCGGCCCCTCCACCTATGACACGAACGCCAATGGCATTGATTTTTCCGGTGACTCGATAAGCGGAGTCGTCTTTGACCACGGCGACGACTACGGCACCACACGTTGCCTCGTTCTGCGCAACGTCCGCGGGCTCGATGTTTCGCGAAATCTGTTCCGTTCCGCAGGCAAGGGAATTGCCGTTGAGGCCGCTGATGGAAATGACAAAGTCCACACGACGGCCATGCTGCGGGTGTCTGACAACCGCTTCGCTAAATTGGTCTTCGGAATCTACGCCGATACCAAGAAATGGGATGTCCTCTCCGACTGGCACGTCACCGACAATTACTTCAATTACTGTTCGGATAGTTCGGTGTGGATCGCCTGCACGGATGGCGAGAACCCTGGCGGCGTGGATGGTTTGAATTTTTCCGGGAATACCGTCTTCTCGATGAACCATAACGCGCGCCGGGCCCCCCTCTTCGCCCACAAGCGATACAACCTGCGCGTTGGACAGTCCAATTGGCTGCGGATCATCAACAACAACTTCTTCGAAGCGGGATTGTCAGCCGTATATCTTGACACCCCACATAATTTCACCTTCGTCGGCAATCACGTGGCGTGGCCAGGACAGCGGGAGCTGGGGGATGCGCTTGAGATTCACAACGGTCGGCCCACGGGCATCATCGAAGGCAACACGTTTGCATCGTGGACACGGGCGGCGATCGGATTTTACGATCTGAAGGATTTGACCCGTATAGAAGTCGGCCAAAACGCCTTGCATTGGACCGCATCACCGGATTCGTGGACCGGCACGGGACCACTCCCCGGTTATCGCGTTTTTGCGTCGACGGGCGGTTCCGGATACCCGGTCATCCGTGATTTTCAGGTGACCGGCGCCTATGACGACATAAAGGGCGGCTCGCACCAGCAGTCTCGCGACATCAAGACACCCAAGGGGGGCGTAACCGGAGCATTCCGCGGTGGCCTTTCGGTTTCTGAGACCGTCACGGTGTTCCGTGTGTCCGATATCGCGGATACCGATAACTTCGGTGGGCTGATATCCATGACGGTGACGGGCACCGGGGATGACTCTCTGATTGCGACCTATCTGCTGTTCGTGTCGTCGCAAGGGTCGGTGTGCAGCGTGATCGCGTCTGGCGGGCTCACGGAGGGAGTAGCCGCCGAACACCCCAGTTTCACCTGGGCACTGGCAGGCACTGACTTGCAAGCAACTCCGGTCGGCGCGACGAATGGCACCTACGACTTCGACGCGGTGGGCCTCGGAGCGGCTGCGCCGAGCTGACGTGGCTGTGCGCTCAACACCCTTGGCGTGGCGGTGCCGGGGTGAGACTGGTTGCAGCGCCAACTGACTGGTCCACGATAAACCACCGACTGACTCGCTGGGCCGTGACAACTAGGACGCAATCGGCATGGGCGAAATGCGCCGGTCGCCGATACTAGCGCTTAGTGCAGAGGAAGATCTTCTCCTCTATGTCGACCCCGATTCGCATGGCGGAGACTTCAGCCGGAGTCAGAAAGTCCTGGGGCTCGACTACCTCGACGGCGAAACCGGCGTCGCGCAATCTATCCCCGAAGTCAGGGCCGTACCGACGGACATGATCCTCCTGCCCGAATAGCCGAAGGCGCTCCTGCGGGTCGGTAACCGACGGATCCCCGTAAGTCGTCTCGGCCGTGATCGGCACCAGCAAAACGGCCCACCCGGTCGGCTTCAAGACGCGATGAAACTCCGTCATCGCCTTGATGTCGTCGTCGACGTGTTCGAGCACGTGGCTGCAGTAGACGACATCAAACGAATCGTCTTCGTACTGAATGTCCGTGATGTCCATCTTTACCATTGCGCGCGGATTGAATAGGTCGGCAGTCAGATAGCCGGAGCCAATCCGCTTGCGCAGCAGCTTCTCGAACTGACGCTCGGGTGCGACATGCAGTACACGCTTCTCTTGGCCGTCGAAGAGGTTCGTCCTTCGCTCGAAGTACGACCACGTCATCCGGTGCCGCTCAAGCGCACCGCAATGGATGCAGCACGCTTCCTCACGAGGGGGCACGCCGTACGGTACGAACCGTTTGGCGGACTTCTCGCAAACGGGACAGTATCGGCCCTCTCCCCGATAACGCGCGAAGCGCACGAAGTTCCGGGCGGAGCGGACACCCTCTTCGAGAGGTGAAGGTATCGCCCCGATAAGTGTCTGCCGCGCAACCGCCAAGTGACTCATGTTCTCCCCGTGGTCCTCAATGTCATTCACGGCTCCCGTTTCCGAACCGGCGGAACGCTCGCACAACCCTTCTGGTCTACGCGGTAGTCGAGCGGTTGGAACCATGTTCGAGCGGAATGCAATCCGGCTGTCTCGCCAATGCCAGACAGTACCGTCACGACGATAGCACCGCGGAACCGTCGACCACATGGGGAAGACCGCATGATCGGCCCCGGGGCGAACAACATTTCCGCCAACGTATTTGGCACCAACGGCTCGCCCGACGATGGACGCCGCCGCGCAATGGACAAATCCGGCCGCGTCGGGCGTGACCCGCGACGTGGGCGGCGCGCGACACCCAAGTGCAAATGAAAAGGGGCCAGCTGCGTCGGCTACAGATACGCTTCGGGGCGACCCTTCCGAGTTGTCGCACGGTGGAAAATGAGAATGACCACCAGATAAACCGGGGCCCAAGAAGATTGGAGATCTGGTGCCATCAGTTGCTGTAATTGGAACACGCGGTTACCCCAGCTACTACTCGGGCTTCGAGACAGCGGTCCGCAAGCTCGTGCCCTATTTGGCTGATGCGGGTTGGGATGTCACCGTGTACGGCCGCCCCGGTGCCACGCGGCCAGACGACCCGGACTTGGACGCGCGAATCGTGTCACGAGTGACTCGCGGACTGGAAACCAAGAGCGCAAGCACGCTCTCGTACGGGTTCACCTCAACCCTTGATGCCGCAGCACGCCGTCCGGACGTCGCTCTCGTCATGAACGTCGCGAATGGGTACTACCTCCCGATTCTCAAAGCCCGCGGCATCCCCACCCTGGTCAATGTCGACGGGATCGAGTGGGAGCGAGCCAAGTGGGGAACGGTCGCCAAACGCGTCTTTCGAACCGGAGCAGCGTGTACGGCACGCTGGGCCACCGATCTCGTGTTCGATGCGCGCGGAATCGAGAACTATTGGGAACAGACGTTCGGCGCGAAGGGAAGATTCATTTCCTACGGTGGCGACGTACCCCCTCCGCTGGACGTCCCTGAGGGGCTTGGTCATCGCGGATATGTGCTGATGGTCGCCAGGTTCGTCCCCGAGAACAGCATTGCCGAATTCTTCGAGGCGGTGCCCGCGATCGCTGCTCGCTACCCCGTGGTGATCGTGGGGAGCTCGGGGTATGGCGGCGAGTTGGACGACGCGGCACGCAGCCTTGCAGCCCACCACGCGTCCGTCTCTTGGCTGGGCCATCTGAGCAACGACACTCTGCTGCACGCCCTTTGGCAGCACGCCGGCGTGTACTTCCACGGCCACAGCGTTGGGGGCACGAACCCATCACTCGTGCAGGCCATGGCTGCCGGCGCACCCGTTCTGGCCCGAGACACCATCTACACCCGCGAGGTGCTGGGGCCTGCAGGCAAGTTCGTAGCCGCTGAACCGAATGCGATCGCGCAGGCCATATTCGACATGATGGACAACCCAACCAAACTCGACGAGGTTGCCCGCTCCAATGTGCAGCGAGCCGAAGAGCACTATTCCTGGTCACAGGTGTGCAGCGACTACGAGGCCGCACTTCGTGCACTTATCCGCGGTGACATCTGAAGCTCACCCGGTGAGTTAAATCCTGGAAACAAACCTTGAACATTCGGCACCAAAATCGGGATTGTCACGCCTGTGAGCCGCCTGTCCAACTGATGTTCGTTGGTTGCGGGCGAAGCGTCGCGGGCGCTCGTGCTGGCGCGTACACGCATCCGTTGCTGAAACGACACACACCTGCTGACTGCATGAGCGTGTACATAGACCGTGCTGGGTGGCAGCTCCCCGACCACAGCGAATGCCCAGATTTTCACCGAGCGCCCGTGATGCAGCCGCAATCAGCACCGTTTGCTGGATATTTGCATGGTGTGGATAAATTGACGCGCAGAACAGTAGCCAAATCCGCACATAAACGGGTTGGACCACTGGTTTTGCTTGGTCCCAACAGCGCCCCATGAGCCCAAAGACTTTTCTCTAGGTCAACTAACGGACGCTAAGAGGGTTCGCTGTTGAGGTCGCCAGGTCCGTCCCATAGTGCTAGCGTCGGCCATGTGCATGTACGCATGTATCGCCGCTCGAGGGCATCGCAGATCGAGCGGCAGTTGATCTTGAGCAAGGATTTGGGGGGCATATGAAGCAGCGGGCGGTATTGACGGGCGGAGCAGGATTTGTCGGCTCGCACCTTGCGGAGCGGCTATTGGCGTTGGACATCGACGTCACCTGCATCGACAACTTCGTGACCGGGTCAGCCGACAACGTTGCGCATCTACAGGGACATGACGGATTTCGACTGTTGAAAGTCGATGTCAGTGATTTCGTCTCGATTCCCGGACCAGTCGATTACGTTTTGCATTTCGCGTCCCCGGCTTCGCCAGTCGACTATGCCGAGCTGCCCATTCAGACACTGAAGGCGGGTTCTCTCGGAACGCTGCACACGCTGGGCTTGGCCAAGGAGAAGGGCGCCCGCTATCTGCTCGCGTCGACCTCGGAGACGTACGGAGACCCGCTCGTCCACCCCCAGCCCGAAAGCTATTGGGGCAACGTCAATCCGGTCGGACCGCGGTCCTGCTACGACGAGGCGAAACGCTTCGCCGAGGCACTCACCGTCTCCTACCGTAGGAAGCACGACGTCAACACCGCGATCCTGCGGATCTTCAACACCTACGGACCCCGGATGCGACCGAGCGACGGCCGCGCGATCCCAAACTTCGTTACCCAGGCCTTGGCTGGCGATCCAATCACCGTTCAGGGCGACGGCAGCCAGACGCGATCGGTGTGCCACGTCGACGACTTGGTGGAGGGAGCATTGCAGCTGTTGTTCTCGGATCTCACTGGTCCGGTCAACATCGGCAATCCACACGAGATGACGATCTTGGAGCTTGCGGAGCTCATCCGCGAGCTGACCGAATCCGACTCTCCGATAGAGTTCATCGACCGCGCTCTCGACGATCCGTCGCAGCGTCAACCCGACATCACGTTGGCGCGCGCTGAACTGGGCTGGGAACCCAAAGTCGACGTCCGCGACGGCTTGATGGACACCATCGCATGGTTCCGCGACGGAGCCGAAGCCTCCAGAATCGTTTCGCCGCTTGGGTTTCGGACCGAGCCCGTCCAGCCACGGCACAAGGTCGCGGTCATCGGCACCGGCTACGTCGGCGCGGTCACCTCCACCAGCTTGGCGTTCCTGGGACACACCGTGTGTGGTCTAGACAGCGACTCGGCGCGCACGGGCCAGCTCAATAGCGGCCAGGCACCTTTCGTCGAACCCGGTCTGCCGGAGATACTGAAGGAGACGCTGGCGACCGGTCGGCTGCGGTTCACCGACCGTCCTGCCGAGGCCCTAACCGACGCGGACTTCGTCTTCCTGTGCGTCGGCACGCCACCAGGCCCGGACGGGTCACCCAACCTTGCGCAGCTCGAAAGCGCAATCGAGAGTTTGGCCCCCTACCTGCGGCCCGGCGCGATCATCGTCAACAAGTCGACGGTGCCGGTGGGCTCAGGAAACTGGACGCGCACGATCCTCGAGGACGCGATGGAGGGCAACCGGAAGCTGTCCTTCCACGTCGTCTCCAACCCGGAGTTCCTCCGCGAAGGCTGTGCCATCGACGACTTCCTCTACCCGGATCGGATCGTCCTGGGCGGCTCCACGGAGGACGTCGCCCGGGTGGCCGAGCTCTACCAGCCGGTGCTCGACCAGTCATTCGACGGCGGCAGGCGGGGCCTGCGGCCGACACTGATCACGACTGAGCTGGCATCCGCGGAAATGATCAAATACGCGGCGAATGCGTTTCTGGCGACCAAGATCAGTTTCGCCAACGAGATGGCCCAGATGTGCGAGCTGTTCGGCGCAGACGTCCGTCAGGTGCTGCCAGCCATCGGCGCCGACCATCGCGTCGGGAACGCCTTCCTGAATCCCGGTGTCGGGTGGGGTGGTTCGTGCTTCGGCAAGGATGTCGCCGCGCTCATCTCGTCGAGCCAGGAGTATGGCTACACACCCTCGATGCTGCAGGCGACCGTCGCGATCAACAAGACGCAAAGGGCGAGCGCGGTACGCAAGCTCCAGCGGGAGCTTCACGTCCTCAAGGGCCGCCGAATTGCGTTGCTGGGGTTGACGTTCAAGCCGGGCACGGACGATCTACGCGACGCCCCGGCGCTGGACATTGCCAAGCGACTGATAGCGGCCGGCGCCGTGGTCTCCGCGTTCGACCCGGTAGTGAAGTCGCTGCCCGACGAATTCAAGGCCATCCGATTGACTCGTGATGCCTACGAGGCAGCCGATAGAGCGGACGCCGTCGTCTTGACGACGGAGTGGCCGGAATTCCGCCTGCTCGACCCCGAAATCTTGCGGCGTGTGATGCGCGGCGACCTTGTCGTCGACGGCCGAAATTGCCTGCCAGAAACCAGTTTCGTCGGCTCCGGCCTACGGCTGGTCGGGTTCGGCTGGTAACGCCGCAGCCCTGCATCCTTAAGGAACAACGTTGAGCATTGAGACGCCGGCCAAGCAGCGGGCCACTTCGACATCCAGCAGGCACTCCGTGTCGGCGCCAGAACTCTCTCAGAACGACACCACGCGGGCGCACAAACACGGCCTCCAGCATCGGTTCTTTCTTCAGATCGCCGATGTGGTGATGCTGACCGCCTCCGCGTTCCTCGGTGCGACGACGCTCAGTCACTTCAGTGCCGAACGTGCTGGCGCCCTTGGCTTTCGGGACATCGCCCTCGCAGCAGTGGCGATGGCGATAGCACTGCACGTTCATGGACTCTATCGCCGCCCCGCTTCGCGGCTGCGGCCGAGCGAGTGGTGGCGACCCGCCGTCATCTCCCGTTGCCTGCCCACCGCTGCCCTGCTCGCGCTGGCCGCCGACGCGTTCATCCTCGGGGGAGGTGGGCGTTTGATGACCCTGACGGCTGCGGTGGCCATGACGGTGCCCGCCGTCGTCTTGGTTCCGTTCGGACGCCGGCTAGTCGTCCGGATGTTCGATCCGACGGTGAGCCGCATTCTCGTGATCGGGACGGGACCGAACTCGGATCGACTGACCTCGAGGCTGCGAAGGTGCCCCGACACGCTAGTGGTCGGGCATGTCGACGACAACGCGGCACCAGACGCCGACATCCTTGGCGCACTGGACGATCTGCCTGCCGTGTGCGCCGCCTACGACATCGACCGGGTCATCGTCGGCTTCCCGAACACCAGCGACGCCATCGTCCTCGAGGCACTGCGCCGGCTTCAGGGCCAGGTGCCGGTATCGGAGATCCCGCGATACTTCGAGCTGCACAATTGGCGCAGCGAAGCCGAGGAGCTCCACGGCCTCACGCTGATGCACTTGCCCACCGCGTCGCTGGGACCGAGCGCACAATGCATCAAGCGGCTCATCGACGTCACGCTCGCGACGTGTGCGCTGCTGGCGGCAAGTCCCGTCCTGTTGGTCATCGCGGCGGCGATCAAGATCGACACCCCGGGGCCCGTCTTCTTCCGACAGGAGCGAATCGGTCGCGCCGGCAAGCCATTTCGGATCTTCAAGTTCCGCTCCATGACTGCTGACGCGTGGCAACGGCGCGACACGGTCGCTCGACACAATGAAGTGGACGGTCCGCTGTTCAAGATGGAGAACGATCCAAGGGTCACCCGGGTCGGCGCCTTCATCCGCAAGACCAGCCTCGACGAGCTGCCTCAACTCATCAACGTGGTCCGCGGCGAGATGTCTCTGGTCGGACCGCGGCCGCTACCCACCGAAGAGTCGGATCGCATCGACGGCGCCGCACTTGCGCGCCTCGACGTCAAGCCGGGCATCACCGGGCTGTGGCAGGTGTGCGGCCGCAGCGACCTGTCCTATGCCGATCTCCAGCACCTCGACTCGGTCTACGTCCGGTCATGGTCGTTGATGTGGGATGTGCGAATCATCCTCAAGACACCGCGGGTCGTGCTAGCCCGAAGGGGCGCGTACTGAGGTTCGTGCCGTCAACGAGCACGCTCCCCGTGAGCCTCCGCTCAGGCCGCGGACGCGATCGGATTGACCGGTGCGCAACTCCTGGGCTTTGATGCTCGTGACGGGCTCGTCGGCGTAACCCGCAATCAACGAGGAGCAGCTCTGCACGTACTGTTCGTTTGCACCGGAAACATCTGTCGATCACCTACGGCGGAGCGGCTCGCCGCTGCCTACGGTGCCCGGCAGCAGATCGCGGACTTCACGGCCTCCAGCGCGGGCACCCGTGCCGTGATCGCCCATCCCATTCATCGCGATGCGGCGTTCGTCCTGGAGAGCCTGGGTGGCGAGGCATCCGACTTCGCGGCGCGACAACTGACGCCGCGCATTGCCTCGGATGCCGATCTCGTACTCACCATGACGAGGGCGCATCGCGACAGCGTGTTGGAACTTGCCCCGCATCGCCTTCACCGAACCTTTACGTTGAGCGAGGCCGCTGGGCTCGTCTCGAAACACGACGCGCGCAGCGTCGCAGACCTCGCAGCGCTACGTCCGCGTGTGCTCGCCGACGAGATGCCGGACGTGCCCGATCCCATTGGCCAGAGTCCGCAGCACTTTGCGACGGTCGGCTCGCAGATTGCCGACCTCTTGGCGCCCATCCTGGAGCTCTGCCGTCCGCACGACTGAGGCCAGAGTGCGTCAGGCTGCTGTCTTTGCCTGCTCTGCGGCGCCTGCGGCGGCATCGTCGTCGACCGGGTCGTTCCCGTCGGGGCCGGCACCGTCCTGCTTGGAGGTGCGATTGTTGGCTTCGGCGTTGTCCCTCGCCTTCTCGGCCGCCTCAGCCGCCGCCTTCTCGGCCGCGTCAGCCGCTACCTTCTCGGCCGCCTCAGCCGCCGCCTTCTCCGCGGCCGCCTTCTCCGCGGCTTCCTTCTCCGCGGCCTCCTTGGCAGCGGCTTCTTTGGCAGCCGCTTCCTTCTCCGCGGCTTCCTTCTCGGCAGCTGCGGCAACCGCCTGCGCGGCGGCCTCCTCGGCGCCGCTCTGGTCCACCGAGCTCTGATTCACGGAGTCTTGCTCGACCACGTTTTGATCCACCGGGTTCTGCTCGACGTTCGGATCGGTGTTCTGGTCGACCTCGTTGCCGACCGGATCGGCGACGGTCTCGTCCTGGTCGTCTCCGATGATCGCCTGCGTGTCACCCGGCGATGCCGCCGACATCCTGGCGAAGGTGTTCACCTCGCCGGCCTGTTGGCCTGCGACGTCGTTCGCGGTGGCCGGCGTCGGGGGCGACAAGCTGGCACCACCGATCACGCCGATCGCGTCCTGCACGCCCTGGACGATGGCCTGCACGAACTGCACGGCAAAGGTGATCGGATTGAAGGTGAACGGGTTGAACGGAAGGAGCGAAAGGGTCTGCGGGATACCAGGGTTGGTGATCCGGTCATATCCCAGGTTGACCAACAGCTTGGTCACGGGGTTGAGCAGCGCAACGAGCGGGTCGACCACCACGCTCAACCCAGTCTGCTTCCCGATCCCGATCAGCGGCTGGAAGATCGGCAGCGGACCCCTCTGCGGGATCAGCACGAACGTCGCGTCCTGGTAGGTCTGCCGATTGTTGTCGTCGTTGATGGCCGCCGCCAGGCTGATGTCGTCATATCCGTACGGCATCGTCGTATCCGGCGTGGTGTCGTCGTCCGGCACCAGGTAGTAGCCGTGTACGTACTCGAACGCGGCTATCGCATTCAACATGGCGAACGCGTTGCCCCAGTAGCTCGGAGCGTCACCGACGGCGTCGTACTCGAAGGAGTAGTTGACGCTCTTGATGCCGATGTCGGTCGGCAGGTTTGGCCCGAAGCTGATGTCCAGCCCGGGGATCGTCGGGAGGAAGCCCAGCCGCGAGAAGAGTCCGCGTGGGTTGTTGACGTTGCCGATGGTGACGACCGTGATGTGGTCCTTCACGGCTTGGTCGAGGCCTGCGAGGTTGTACATCTCGCGGGACACGACGGCGCCGCCCTGGGAGTAGCCGAAGATGATCACGTCCTCGGTGTTGGCAGGGCTCTTGAACGGGGTCACCGCGCCGTCGAGGTTCGTCACGCCCGTGTTCACGGAGGCGTTCCACGTATCGCACGACAGTCCCGGGCACCAGCCGTCGAAGATCACGAACGGGAAGAACTCGGCGGGATAGTCGACGCCGGCGATCTCGCACCCGTCTCCCGACGTACAGGCAGTGCCGGCCGGGTTGATGTACCGATCGGCGGCGTGGTCTCGGTACGGGGTGTTGGTGAGAACGTCGTGCGTCCCGGTGCCGGGCACGATCAATGCCGTCGTACCGAACGCGAGAGCGGCGGAGAATGCGGCCCCGATGACGAGCCCCATCACGGCGATGAGGGAGCCGACCGCGAACAGAAGCGCCTTTGCTGTCTTACGCATCCGTAAACGATCACACGAGGCGAATCACCGCGATCAAGGATCGGCGAGACGTCTTGGAGGATTTTTCTCGCAGTGCTGTCGGATCCGGGCGGTGCCATTCGTCGGACGGGTAGAGAGTGGAACACAGGGTTCTGCTCATCAACTCGGAGGTATCCCGATGCACTACTTCGCACTGCTGCTCGGTCCTGAGCCGACCGGCGAACCCGACGCCGAAACGGCCGCCGCGATCATGACCGCCTACCGGAACTTCCACGCCGCGGCGGGGCAGGCGATCCGAGCCGGCGACGCGCTGGCCCCGGCGGTTGAGGGCGCCAAGATCACCGGCGGACCTTCGGCCCCGGTGGTCACCTACGGCCCGTTCGCCGAGGGTGCCGAGGTCGCGGGCGGCTACTACGTTCTGGAAGCCGAGAATTTGGACGACGCATTGGAATTGGCGCGCCAGATCCCCGCGTGCGCGGCTGGGGGCGTCGAACTCTGGCCGATGGCCGAGCCGGCGACGCCAGTGCCGCTGGAGGGAACGAATTGGCTTGCGCTGCTGCTTGAACCCGCGGACCGGCCGGTGACGCCGGGCAGCCCGCAGTGGGAGGAAGGCGTCGGCAGGCACGTGGAGTTCGGCAAGGTCGCCGGCAACCGCATCAGGGGCGGCGCGGGACTACATCCACCGTCGACGGCGACGACGGTGCGGGTGCGCGACGGCAAGGCGTCGTTCACGGACGGCCCGTACGTCGAGGGCGCCGAGGTGGCCAACGGCTACTACATCCTGCGGGCCGACGACCGAGACGAGGCGGTCGAGCTCGCGTCGCTGATCCCCGCCACGTCGGTCGAGGTACGCCAGTTGGCCGGGATCTCGGGACTGTAGCTCTCCCTCGATGCCCACCCTGGACGGTGTCTACCGGCGCGAATGGGGACCTGCCGTGGCGGCGCTCGCGCGCTGGTCCGGGGACTTGTCCGTGGCCGAGGACGCCGTCCAGGAGGCGTTCGCCGAGGCTTTGCGGGCGTGGCCACGCGACGGCGTGCCCGCCAACCCGGGTGGCTGGATCGTGACAGTCGCCCGCAATCGGGCGCTGGACCGATTTCGCCGCGAATCGACCCGTCCGGGAAGGGAACTCGCTGCTGTGACGGATCAGAGCCGGGCCCGAATGGACGACGAACCGCTGCAGCCGGTGCGCGATGACGAGCTTCGGATGATGTTCACCTGCGCTCATCCCGCGCTGGACGGTTCGTCGCAACTGGCCCTGACACTCCGGTTGATCTCGGGGCTGACCGTTGCCGAGATCGCGCGGGCGCTGATGCAGCCCGAGGCGACCGTCGGTCAGCGGATAACGCGGGCCAAGGACAAGATCCGCACCGCGAACATTCCGCTGCGCGTCCCGGCAGCCGAGTTGCTGACCGAACGCGTTCCGCACGTGCTGGGGTGCATCTACTCGGTGTTCACCGAGGGGTATTGGTCGACGGCGGGCCCCTCGGCGATCCGGGACGAGCTGTGCGACGAGGGGGTGCGGCTGGCCGGGGAGATGTGCGCTCTGATGCCCCGAGAGCGTGATGCGGACGCGCTGGCGGCGCTGGTGCTCCTGCACGATTCGCGGCGGAGAACCCGGGTGGACGACGGTGGCGCGCTGGTGCCGCTCGACGAACAGGACCGCAGCCGTTGGGACCGCGGGCGCATTACCCGCGGTCTCGAGCGGTTGCGGCGCGCCGAGGGCGCGACGGGTGCGTACCTCCCGCAAGCCGTCATCGCCGCGGTGCACGCGACCACGTCGTCGTGGGACAAGACGGACTGGACGACGATCTGCGCCGCGTACGACCGGCTCGTCGCGCTCACCGATTCCCCGGTGGCACGCGCCAACCGGGCGCTGGCGGTGGGGTTCCGGGACGGGTTTGGCGCCGGATTGGCGGCATTGGACCAGGTCTCCGACGACCCCCGGTTGGCGCGGTCGGCCACCACCGCAGCCATCCGGGCCGACCTGCTACGCCGCGCAGGCCGACCGGCCGAGGCAGCCCAGTGGTATCGGATCGCGCTGGAGCACAACGGCTCCGAGCCGGCGAAGGCGTTCCTGCGGAGACGGCTGGTCGAGGTCGGTTGACCGCTCGAGGGCCTAGTACGCGCCGCTACGGCGAAGGACCGCCGCGATGGTCCGCGCGATGATCAGCGCGTCGGCGATCATCGACCAATTGTCGACGTAGGCAAGGTCCAACCGGACGGACTCTTCCCAACTGAGATCAGACCGCCCACTGACCTGCCAGAGCCCGGTGATCCCCGGCTTGACGAGCAGTCTGCGCGACACGTCGACGTCGTACGCGTCGACCTCGCGCCGCAGCGGAGGACGAGGACCGACGACACTCATCTCGCCGCGGAGCACGTTGATGAACTGGGGAATCTCGTCAATGCTGAAGCGTCGCAGCACCCGACCGACCGCGGTGACTCGCGGATCGTCGCGAATCTTGAAAAGGAGCCCGTCGCTCTCGTTGGCGCCCTGCAGGCTCGACAGGAGCTTGTCCGCATCGCGAACCATCGTGCGGAACTTGAGCATCGAGAATGGTCGGCCCTGGATGCCGATCCGCTCGGCGCGGTAGAACGCGGGGCCCCGGCTGGTCAGCCTGACGGCCAGGGCCGCAGTCACGAACAGGGGCATGCTGAGGCTCAGCGCGGTCAGCGCGAAGCAGATGTCGAACAGCCGCTTCTGAAACTTCTTGGCACCTTCGTACTGCGGCTTCTCGATGTGCAGCACCGGCAAACCCGCACCGGCGCTGGGACGCATCACCAGTCGCGACAAGGCGACGTCCATGACTCCGGTCGACGCCATCAAGTCGATGCCCATGGGTTCGAGATCCCAGATGAGTCGACGAATTCCCTTGACGCCGAAGTGTTCCGTGCCTGCGATCGCCACCGTGTCCGCGTTGCACTCCCTGATCGCGTGGAGGACGTGCCGCTCGTCACCGAGAATCGGCACCCGACGGCCACCGATCTCCACGTTCTCGCCGCGGGACGGGCCGTAACCCGGGATGCTCACCCCTGCGATGGAATAGCCACTGACGCCGCCTCGGGTGAGCTCCCGAGCGAACGTCGTCGCGGCGCCTCTCTCCCCCACGATCAGAACACTGGTGCGGTAGCCGCCCCGTGCTCGCTCGCGCATGACATAGCGGCGCCAGGCGGCTCGGGTCACCAGCAGTCCGGCGATCCCGACCGGCAGGCCGATCGCGAGGTAGCCACGGGCGATCTCCATCTTCAGGAGAAGCGCCGCGATGGCGATCGTGCCGAACGTCATGAACGACGCCGCCACGACGCGCCGGTACTCTTCGGCACCGCTACCCATCAGCCTCGGCGAGCGCGTGCGCATTGCGGACAGGGCAATCAGCCAGATGACGACGAACACGGCCGAGAAGATGGAGATGTAGTACTGGAACTTGCCAGTGGGGTCATCGGTCTGGCCGAATCGCACGATCTGACCGAGCAGCACCGCCCCGGCCACGACGAGCGTGTCGGTGATCCGCAGATTCCGGGCCCATCGCCGCTGCCATTCGATGCGGTCGGTAACCGAGACCGGTCGCACCGCCGCCTCGGCCAGCAGTTCGTCGGGGCTATCCAACGAGGGGTCGAGTCCGGTGACGTCGATACGCTCGACCAGGTCCGGCTTAGTTGGTGACATGGCTGCCGTTCACCCCGGTGGAGCGAAACCAGCGAACTTGCCACGGCCGAGTCAACATTGCTGCGCGTCCCTCAATCTTCACGATTCCCCTCCGACCACGCCGTGCCGCATCTCGAATCATCGACACGAGACGCCCATCGCTGCGTCAATGCAGCGCCCAAGCTTTAAATCCCCCACCGAAACGGTAGCGGCTAATGCCGCATCGGGGAATCGGGGATTCCCCTAACGCTTCCGGTACGCACACCCTAGCGGTCGCGAATCAGCAACGCACGTTCAGACCGAAAGATGCAGTTCAGCGCGGTGGGCAATGACGTCCGGCAAGGATTCGTCAGGCGCGTGTGACCAACTGCACACCGGCGGCGCGAGAAAAATCAGCCTCTCGGAGGCGAATCGGCGCCTCTAATGTGTTTGCCAGCAGCTACTCGGCTGGTATGACGACCACGACCGCCCGCCGACGGGACGGCGCGAATGCGCGTCTGCATGGGCCCGAGATTGCCAACACACCGCCCCGCGCGAATTCAGCTCACCTGGACGTCGAGATACGGGCGGGGCTCCTTTGCCCCTGGGCCGTCGAAGTGCCACCATTCTCCCGGGTAGACCGTCAGCCCGCCCTCAGTCATCGCGTCCCTGAGCCGGGCCCGGTTGGCCTGCTGCTCGGGAGTGACCCCACTGGTGGCGAATGCCAGACTGCGTGGCGAAAACTCGTCGAAATCGGTGCCCATGTCCAGGCCCGCAATCGTCACGTCCACCGAGCGCCCTGCCTCGTGGCTGCGCGCGAAGGCCGACGGACGCGCCACCCAGTTCGGGTTCGGCACTGCGTCGAACATCCTGACTTGCACGTCATGCGGGCGGTAGCAGTCCCAGAACACCAGCGTATTGCCCTGTGCCCGAAGTGTTCTCGCCGCCTCGGCAAGGCCATCGGCGAGCGCTTCGTGCACTAGGCAACGCGCACCCGCCGGGTACAGCGGCACTCCCACGAAGTTGTTGGCCGTCGCGTAGCGTAGGTCGACGATGGCGTCGGGGACGACGGTGCGGACGTCCACCAGACCTGCTGCACTCGCCTGAGGTGATACCGGCGGGGGTGGTTCAGCCGATGCGTGACCCGCCATGTCGAGCGTGAGGCACGCCGCACCAAGGAGGACGACCGTCCATTTGAAGCAGGCTGTCAACCCACACATCGCCGATCACCTCAATCCACGCGCCGCGCTCGTCAAGACCCCAGGTAAGAGTAGAGGGATGAATCGGTGGCCTCGACCCGAACGGCCCCGCCGGTGAGTGGGGCTCGTTCCATGATCAGCACGGTCGCAGGCGTGGCGCTAGTCATCCTCGCCGTCGGCGCGCTCGTGTTCCGATACGTGCCGATCCCCGGTCATCTGACCATGGTCGCGGTGATCGCCTCGCCCTTTCTGATGCTGGCCGCGCCGATCGCGATCATCGCGTCGTGGTGGGGCAGGCACTGGGGTCTGGCTGCCGTCGCAAGCGGTCTCACCATCGTGCTGATCGTCGTCCAGCTGCCGTCCTATCTGAGCGCGGCACCGCCCCCGGCATCGGTTGCGGTCCGCGTGATGTCCATGAACATGCTGTACGGCCGCGCCGACGCCGACGCGGTCACCCGGGAAGCGGGCCACAACGCCGACGTGCTCATGGTGCAGGAGCTCACATCGGCCGCTGCTCGCCGTCTGGCGACCTCCGGACTGGAGGCGACCTTCCCCCACCAGATTCTCGACCCGCGGCCCGGAGCGGAGGGCATGGGCGTCTACAGCCGCTATCCCCTCAACGACGCCAAGAAGGTCCCCGGTTTCAAGTTGGCCTTGCTCACCGCGGAGGTCGCCGTGCCGGGCGTCGCCGGCGCCCTATCGGTGGCCTCCATCCACCTGGCGGCGCCGTGGCCCAAGCCAATCGAGGGCTGGCGGGCGGATCTGGCCGCCTTCCCACGACTGCTCGCAGACCTCGCGGCACAGGCGGGCGACGGATCCGTCATCGTTGCAGGCGATTTCAACTCGACGATCGACATGCGCCCGTTCCGCCAATTGCTGACGAACGGTTACCGGGACGCCGCCGAGCAGGCCGGCGACGGACGCAACCTCACCTTCCCCGCGAACCGTCGATTCCCCGCCGTGATCGGCATCGACCACGTCCTCACCCGAAATGCCACCGCGGTGTCGACGTCGACGACCGAGATCCCCCGCTCGGATCACCGGGCCCTGTTCGCCACGGTGATGGTGCCGACGAACTGACTGCCCAACAGACGCAAGGAGCCCCGAGCGCGGCTGCGCTC
>NZ_JBEVLO010000243.1:0-21618 GCF_040509115.1 Mycobacterium sp.
CGAGACCGTCCTCGATCGCGACGGCACGGGCGGTGTGACCGTTCGTGCCGTCGCCAGGGAGGCGCAGGTGGCGCCGATGGGCGTGTACAACAGGTTCGCCAACAAGGACGGCCTGCTCGCCGCGCTTGCCATCCGTGCCTTCGACGGCCTCGCCGCGGCCATCGACGTCCCGACGGACCTCACTCCGGTCGAGCGACTGCGTCGCGCGTGCCGCGGCTACCGAGACCATGCGCTGGCCCATCCGGCCAGGTACTCGCTGATCTTCTCGGCGGGAACGCCTGCAGCCGAGCCGTCGTCACCGGTGATGGTGCGCGGCCACGAGGTGTTCCTGGTGCTGGTCGGCATGGTCGGTGACGTCATCGGGTCGGCCACCCGCGAGCCGCTCGAGGCCGGCCAGGCGGTCTGGAATGCAGTCCACGGCGCCGTGACGATCGAACTCGCCGGTATCGGTCAAACATCAAGCGCCGCAGATAGTTACGAGCACATGCTCGATCTGATCGTGGATGGTCTACGCAGCCAGTCGCCGGCCTGAACGAGTGGGCGCGGCGAGTATCGGCATACTTCAACCGTGGACCCCAGGAACGTGACCTCACTGCCGGAGATCGTCGGACTCACCGCCCGTCGCCAAGCGGACCTGATCCGCGCGGAGGAACTCTCGGCGGTCGAGCTCGTCACCGCGCACCTCGACCGCATCGAAGCCCTCAATCCCGCAGTGAATGCGATCGTCTCCCTCGACCGGGAGGGCGCACTGCGCAGGGCTGCGGCCGCCGATGCGATGCCCCGTGACGACCGTGGGCCGCTCCACGGCCTGCCCATTGCGATCAAGGACACCGCCCAAACCGCTGGTATGCGAACGACGTTCGGCCATCCGCTATTTGCCGACAACGTGCCCGACGTCAACGACCTGCACGTCGAGCGCATCCTGCGGGCGGGGGCCATCCTGATCGGCAAGACCAACGTGCCCGAACTGGCCGCCGGGTCGCACACCGTCAACCGGGTATTCGGCTCGACGCGCAATCCACACGACCGCTCCCGATCGGCAGGCGGATCCAGCGGTGGTGCCGCAGCCGCCCTTGCGTCCTATTTCGTCCCGATCGCCGACGGCAGCGACATGGGTGGCTCGCTGCGCAACCCGGCGTCGTTCTGCAACGTCGTCGGTTTCCGACCCACCCCCGGCGCCGTCCCGAACACGTGGGAGAAGGATGCCTTCAACCCCCTTGCCACCAACGGGGCACTGGGTCGCAACGTCTCCGACGTGGCGCTTCTGCTCTCGGTCATCGCGCAACCCTCGTTCGGAGCCGCAGTAGATTGGACGCTCGCGCCGCGCGACCTGAACGGGCTGCGCATCGCCTACGCGCCCGATCTGGGCGGTCGGGTACCCGTCGCCCCCGAGGTCGCGGACGTCATCGCCGACACCGCTGCCGTCCTGGAGCGCGCCGGCTGCGACGTCCGGTTGGACTGCCCGGACGTGGACGGCTCCGACAGCGCCTTCCGTACGCTGCGGGCCGCCGGCTTCGACGCCGCCTGGCACGCTCACCTGCAAGCCGACCCGCATGCGTTCGTCGACTTCCTCGCCGACAACATCGCTCAGGGTGCCGCATTGAGCAGCCGCGACGTCATGCGGGCGTACGCGGAGATCACGCGGCTGACCCAGAGCGCAACGCGGTTCTTCGACGACTACGACGCCATCCTCGCGCCGGTGTCGACGATCGCGCCGTTCCCCGTCGAATGGAACTGGCCAAAGTCGGTGAGCGGCACCGTGATGCACGATTACCTCGATTGGATGAGGGCCTCTTGGCTCTTTACGCCGCTTGGCATTCCGGGGATGTCGCTTCCCGCGGGATTCACCCCGACCGGACTGCCCGTCGGCGCCCAACTGCTGGCAGCACCTGGCCACGATCTCGAACTGCTCGGCATCGCGCAATCCCTCGAGCACGTCCTCGCCATTCCAGGGAGCGACCCGCTCGGAGGGGTGTAGGCCCACGCCAACGGCGCGCTCGGCTGTCTCACCGGGGTTTGGGCGTCACGTACTGGCGAATCGGCATGGCGCAGAACCGATCCGGTACGGCGCCCGCCCACGCCGTCTGCAGGCTAGGTGCCGGTGTAGGTCGCCGGGTCGGGCCGGAAGCGGGTGCCCTCGTCCAGCCCGTTGAGGGCGTCCATGTGCTCGGCGGCGAGCTCGAACTCGAACACGTCGGCGTTCTCGGCGATCCGCGAGGGTGTCGCGGACCGGGGAATCACGACGTTGCCGAGCTGCAAGCTCCACCTGATCAACACCTGGGCGGGCGACTTGCCGTACTCACCCGCGATCGACGCGACCGTCGGGTTCTCCAACAAACGGCCAACGCCAAGGGGACCGTAGGCCTCGGTGACGACGTCGTGTTCGGCATTGGAAGCCCGCAACGCCGCCTGGTTCAGCAGCGGGTGCAGCTCGATCTGATTGACGGCGGGCGGGAAGAAGGCGAGATCGATGAGGTTCGACACGTCCTCTGCCGAGAAGTTGCAGACGCCGATGGACTTGGCGACGCCGTCCTCCTTCAGCTTCATCATCCCGCCCCAGCTGTGGAGGTAGACCCCAGCGTCGCCGGCGACGGGCCAGTGGATGAGGTAGGCATCGACGTAGTCCGTACCCAGCCGCTCGACGCTGGCGCGGCACGCGTCCTGCGCGGCCCGAAAACCCTGATCGGCGGTGGCCAGCTTGGTGGTGACGAAGATCTCGGCGCGCGGGATCCCCGAGGCGGCGATGGCGCGTCCGACCGCCTCCTCGTTGCCGTACGCGGCCGCAGTGTCGATCAGTCGGATGCCAATCTCCAGCGCGGTCGACACAGCGCGCTCGGTCTCGGCGTCGGACAGTTCGCCCACCCCGATCCCGAGCGCCGGGATGCTGTTGTCGTCGTTGAGTGCCACGTTTGGAATCTGACTGGGATTGGCTGCCGCCGAAGTCATGTCACCTACCCTGTGAAGTGGAACGATCGTGGATCGGACCCAGCACTATCCGCTCGGGGTCCACCGATGTCGGGTTGACGATATTACCGAGCTGGACATCACACCTAATTTGCCCCGGTGCTGGAGTCCTCCGATGCGCGACCGGTGGTGTCGAACCACGGTCGTTCAGCGTGATCCAGGCATCCCGTGCGTCCGAAGGAGCAGCCGTGACCGGCAGTTTGCCAGCCCAGGTTCCGTCCACCCGCCCCGCCGCACTGGTGATGCACCCCACCGTCGGGCTGCCCGGTCCGGCCCGGCTGGCGGCGCTCAACGCGTCCAGCGCGGTGATGCTGCGCCTGTTGCCGCATCTCCCCGACGCGGTCAAACGCGTGCTCATGAGGCGCCGGACGGTCACGGTCGACGGCAACACGCTCGACACGACCTTGCAGTTCATGCTGGCCGCGCTGCGCTCGGCAGGCGTCAGCGGATTGGTCGCCAGCAGTGACGTCGGCGTCGCCCGTTCGCAGCTGCGGAAGCTCGCGGCGTTCGCCGACTCCGGGGTCGCCGTCGGCGTCAGGGACATCTCGCTGCCCGGCCCCGCAGGACCGATCGGCGCCCGGCACTACACCCCGGTCAACGGTCGGGGAGCGGATCCAGTCGTCTCCTCGCGCGAGCGCTCGTCGGTGCCGTTCGTCTCCTCGCGCGAGCGCTCGTCGGATCCAGTCGACTCCTCGCGCGAGCGCTCGTCGGTACCCCTCGTCGTCTTCTTCCACGGCGGCGGCGTCGTCCTCGGCGACCTTGAAACCCACACCGGCCTGTGCCGACTGATCTGTCGCGACGCCGGAGTGCACGTGCTGGCGATCGACTACCGACTCGCGCCGGAACATCCGGCACCCGCCGCCGTCGAGGACTGTTATGCGGCGTACCGCTGGGCGATTGAGCACGCCGCCGAACTCGGCGCCGACGGGTCGAGGGTCGCCGTGGCCGGCGACAGCGCCGGCGGCAACCTGGCCGCAGTGGTGTCCCAGCTGGCCCGCGACGACGGCGTGCAGTTGCCCGCCCTGCAACTGCTCCTCTACCCGGTCACCAACTTCGCCGACGACACCCGGTCGCAGACGCTCTTCGCCGACGGATACTTCCTGACCAAGAACGACATCGACTGGTTCCGGGAGTTCTACCTCTCCGGTTCCTCGTGCGGAGTGGGCGACGCCCAGATCTCGCCGCTTCTGGCTGAGGACCTGTCGGGCCTCCCACCTGCGATGGTGGTGACCGGAGGCTTCGATCCGCTGCGGGACGAGGGGGACCGGTACGCCGAGGCGCTCGCCGCGGCAGGCGTCGACGTCGACCACCGCCGGTTCGACTCGCTGGTGCACGCTTTCGCCAACTTCTTCCCGCTCGGCGGCGACAGTGCCACCGCGACCGCAGAGGTGGTCTCGGCGCTGCGGGCGCACCTGAGCCGCAGCTGAGGACGCCGCGCGTCGCCGGTACCCTAGTGCGGTGGCCACGAAATCCAAGAAGACCCCGAGCTACGACCTGAAGGCTGCCGACCGCAGGCGCAACCTGATGATCCAGATCGGGCTGACCGCGATCGTCGTCATATTCGCCGTCGGTCTCGTGCTCTACATCGTCATGAACGGCCAGACCAAGTCAACCGCGGGAGAGACGAAGTCGGTCCGCGTCGCGTCGAGCAAGCTGATCACCAAGGAGGGTTCCTCGGATCCCAAGGTGGTGCTCTCGATGTACGAGGACTTCCTCTGCCCGCATTGCGGCGCGTTCGAGGCGCAATTCGGACCGACGATCAAGAACCTGATCGATAGTGGCGCCGTCGCGGCGGACTACTACATGGTCGCCATCCTCGACCGGCCACAGAATCAGAACTACCCGTCCCGCGCGGGCGGGGCGGCGTACTGCGTGGCCGACGAGGACACCACCCCGAACAAGGAGGTGTTCAGTCGCTTCCACGCCGCGCTGTTCGCGCAGCAACCCAGCGAGACGGCCACCTCCTACCCGACCGACGACCAGCTGATCGAGACGGCGCGCCAAGCCGGAGCAAGCGGCAGCGTGCCGGACTGCATCAGCAGCGGCAAGTACGTCGACCTGTCGTCGGGCCTGGCGGCAGCGACGGGCATCCAGTCCACCCCGACGGTCAAGATCAACGGCGAGGACTACCAGTTCTCGACGCCGGACGCACTGGTTGCCAAGGTCAAGGAGATCGTCGGTGAGGTGCCAGGGCTGACCACCGCGCCGCCGGCCGCCATTCCCCCCGCCGCCACGGCCCCCACGGCGCCGTGACCGTAGCCGCGACGAGCGAAACCCCGCCTGCCGAGTCGCCGGGGGCGCCGCAGCCTGGACGGGTGCGGACCACCAGCGCTCTCTGGGTGCTGATCGCGGGCGTGGTCGGTCTCGTCGCTGCCGTCACGCTCACCGTTGAGAAGATCCTGCTGCTGGCCGACCCCAACTACGTGCCGTCCTGCAGCATCAACCCGGTGCTGTCCTGCGGCTCGGTGATGATCACCCCGCAGGCGTCGGCGTTCGGCTTTCCCAACTCGCTGATCGGCATCGTGGCCTTCACCGTCGTCGTGGTCACCGGCGTGTTGGCCGTCGCGAAAGTCCGCTTGCCGCAATGGTATTGGTACGGGCTGGCGGCGGGTACGCTGCTTGGCGCCGTCTTCGTGCACTGGTTGATCTTCCAGAGCCTGTACCGCATCGGCGCACTGTGCCCGTACTGCATGGTGGTCTGGACGGTCACCATTCCACTCGTCGTGGTCGTCCTGTCGATCGCGCTTCGGCCCTTGGCGGGCAATGCGTTTGCCCGTTTCCTCTACCAGTGGCGCTGGTCGTTGGTGGCGCTGTGGTTCACCGCGTTGATTCTGATGATTCTCGAGCGGTTCTGGAATTACTGGTCGACGCTGATCTAGGTCGGCGGCACGTTAGGGTTTGTTCGTGATTTCCAAACTGCTGGTGGCCAACCGCGGTGAGATAGCGATTCGGGCGTTCCGCGCGGCATACGAGATGAACATCGCGACCGTTGCGGTGTACGCGTACGAGGACCGAAACTCGCCGCACCGGATGAAGGCCGACGAGTCATATCAGATCGGTGAGCCGGGTCATCCGGTGCGCTCGTATCTCTCGATCGACGAGATCATCCGCGTCGCGCGGGACGCCGGTGCCGATGCGGTGTACCCGGGGTACGGCTTCCTGTCGGAGAACCCGGAGCTCGCGGCGGCCTGCGCCGAGGCAGGCATCACGTTCGTCGGGCCGGGCGCCCACGTTCTGGAGCTGACCGGGAACAAGGCGCGGGCGATCGCCGCGGCGCGAGAAGCCGGTCTGCCGGTCTTGGCATCGTCGGAGCCCTCCGACTCGGTCGAGGACCTGCTCACCGCAGCCGCCGACATGACGTTCCCGCTGTTCGTCAAGGCGGTGTCCGGCGGCGGTGGCCGCGGCATGCGGCGGGTGACCGAGCTGGATGCGCTGGCCGAGGCGATCGAGGCCGCCAGCCGGGAGGCCGAGTCCGCGTTCGGGGACCCGACGGTCTACCTGGAGCAGGCGGTGCTCAATCCGCGTCACATCGAGGTGCAGATCCTGGCCGACGCCAAGGGCAACGTAATGCACCTCTTCGAGCGGGACTGCAGCGTGCAGCGCCGCCATCAGAAGGTCATCGAGCTGGCGCCTGCGCCCAATCTGTCCCAGGAGCTGCGGGAGAAGATCTGCTCCGACGCGGTCGCGTTCGCCAGGCAAATCGGCTACTCCTGTGCAGGCACCATCGAATTCCTGCTCGACGAACGCGGCAACCACGTCTTCATCGAGTGCAACCCCCGCATCCAGGTCGAACACACCGTCACCGAGGAGATCACCGACGTCGACCTGGTGGCCAGCCAGCTGCGGATTGCCGCGGGGGAGACGCTGGCCGAGCTGGGATTGAGCCAGGAGACGGTCCGCATCAACGGTGCTGCGATGCAGTGCCGGATCACCACCGAGGATCCGGCGAAGGGCTTCCGCCCCGACAGCGGGCGAATCACCGGTTACCGCTCACCGGGCGGTGCGGGCATCCGGCTCGACGGCGGCACGAACCTTGGTGCGGAGATCGGCGCGCACTTCGATTCGATGCTGGTGAAGCTGACGTGTCGTGGTCGGGACTTCTCCATCGCGGTCACCAGGGCCCGTCGGGCGCTGGCCGAGTTCCGCATCCGCGGGGTATCCACCAACATCCCGTTTCTGCTGTCGGTCGTCGACGACCCCGACTTCAAGGCAGGCCGGGTCACGACGTCGTTCATCGACGACCGCCCGCAACTGCTCACCGCGCACGCGTCGGCCGACCGCGGCACCAAGATCCTCGACTACCTCGCCGAGGTCACCGTCAACTCGCCCTACGGCGGACGTCCGAGGGTGTACCCGCAGGACAAGCTGCCCGAGATCGACCTCGAGTCGGTGCCGCCGTCGGGCAGCAAGCAGCGGCTGACCGAGCTGGGACCCGAGGGCTTCGCGTCGTGGCTGAGGGATTCGCCTGCCGTCGGCGTCACCGACACCACGTTCCGCGATGCGCATCAGTCCCTGCTCGCGACCCGGGTCCGTAGCTCTGGCCTGTTGGCGATCGCGCCCTACATCGCCAGGATGACCCCGGAGTTGCTGTCGATCGAATGCTGGGGCGGTGCGACATACGATGTCGCGCTGCGCTTCCTGAAGGAAGACCCGTGGGAGCGGCTGGCCGCCCTTCGAGAGGCGATCCCGAACATCTGCCTGCAGATGCTGCTCCGTGGCCGCAACACCGTTGGGTACACGCCGTATCCCGAGACGGTGACCAGTGCCTTCGTCGAGGAGGCCACCCACACCGGCGTCGACGTCTTCCGGATCTTCGATGCGCTCAACAACGTGGAGTCGATGCGCCCGGCGATCGACGCGGTCCGGGCAACCGGCTCCGCGGTGGCCGAAGTCGCGATGAGCTACACCGGCGACCTCTCCGACCCCGCCGAGACCCTTTACACGCTGGACTATTACCTGAACCTCGCCGAGCAGATCGTCGAGGCGGGCGCGCACGTGTTGGCGATCAAGGACATGGCCGGGTTGCTCCGGGCACCGGCAGCAGCCACGCTGGTGTCGGCGTTGCGCAGTCGGTTCGACCTGCCGGTGCACGTGCACACGCACGACACTCCCGGTGGTCAGCTGGCAACCTATACCGCGGCCTGGCAGGCGGGTGCGTCGGCAGTGGACGGTGCGGCCGCCCCGCTGGCGGGCACCACCAGTCAGCCGTCGTTGTCCTCGATCGTTGCCGCGGCGATGCACACTCCGTACGACACCGGGCTGTCGTTGCCCGCGGTATGCGATTTGGAGCCGTACTGGGAAGCGTTGCGAAAGGTGTACGCGCCCTTCGACGTTGCA
Source organism: Mycobacterium sp. (assembly GCF_040509115.1). Lineage (GTDB taxonomy): Bacteria > Actinomycetota > Actinomycetes > Mycobacteriales > Mycobacteriaceae > Mycobacterium. The sequence goes on from NZ_JBEVLO010000243.1 coordinate 8,302, forward strand.
GAGTCCGGTCCGCCAGCCCCGACGGGGCGGGTGTACTCCCACGAGATTCCGGGCGGGCAGCTGTCGAACCTGCGTCAGCAGGCTATTGCCCTTGGCCTTGGCAACCGGTTCGAGGACGTCGAGAACGCCTACGCCGGGGCCGACCGGGTGCTCGGGCACCTGGTGAAGGTCACGCCGTCGAGCAAGGTCGTGGGTGACTTGGCGCTGGCGCTGGTCGGCGCGGGCGTCACCGCCGACGAGTTCGCTGCCGATCCCGCGCGGTTCGACATCCCCGATTCCGTCATCGGATTCTTCCGCGGTGAGCTCGGCGATCCGCCGGGTGGGTGGCCAGAACCCTTGCGCACCAAGGCGCTCGAGGGGCGTTCGGCTGCCAAGCCGGTCGCGGAGCTCAGTGTCGAGGACGAGAAACTGCTCGGTCAGCCCGGCGTGGAGCGGCAACGGACACTCAACCGGCTGTTGTTCCCAGGGCCGACCAAGGAGTTCGAGGCGCACCGCGAGGTGTACGGCGACACCTCGCGGCTGTCGGCCAACCAGTTCTTCTACGGATTGCGGCATGGCGACGAACACCGGATCCAGATCGATCGCGGCGTCGACCTGATCATCGGGCTGGAGGCCATCTCCGAGCCCGACGAGCGGGGCCTGCGCACGGTGATGTGCATCATCAACGGCCAACTGCGCCCGGTCGTCGTGCGCGACGAGAGCATCGCTGACACCGTGCCCGCCGCGGAGAAGGCCGACAGGAACAATCCCGACCAGGTCGCCGCGCCGTTCGCCGGTGTCGTCACCGTCAACGTCGCGGCAGGTGACGAGGTCGCGGCGGGGCAGAGCATCGCCACCATCGAGGCCATGAAGATGGAGGCGGCCATCACCGCGCCGAAGAAGGGCACCGTGGAGCGGGTGGCCGTGTCGGCGACCGCGCAGGTCGAGGGCGGTGACCTGCTGGTGGTGATCGGCTGACCCGGATCATCGGCGGGCGGTACGGCGGTCGGCGAATCTCGGTGCCGCAGAGTCGTTCTGGCGGTGTGTCGGGCACTCGACCCACCACCGACCGAGTCCGCGAGTCGCTGTTCAACGTGCTGGCGGCCCGCGTCGACCTGACGGACGCGGTGGTGCTCGACCTCTACGCAGGCTCGGGCGCCCTCGGCCTCGAAGCGCTGTCGCGGGGGGCGGCGTCGGCCACGTTCGTGGAGGCCGACCGACGCGCGGCTGCCGTCATCGTGGACAACGCCCGGTCGCTCGGCGCCGATGGTGCCGTGGTGCGCTGCGGCACCGTGGCGTCGGTGCTTGCGACGCGCGCCGACCGGCCAGCCGACGTGGTGTTCGCCGATCCGCCGTACGACGCACCCGTTGCGGACGTCGAATCCGCCCTCGCGACCCTGACGGTCAATGGGTGGGTGGCGTCGGGCGCGCTCGCGGTGGTGGAGCGGTCCGCGACGGGTCCGTCGTTGACGTGGCCGTCGGGGTGGACGGTCGGCAAGGAGCGTCGCTACGGAGACACCCGCCTGGAGTTCGGCGAGTTCGCGTAGCGTCGTCCACCATGAGTGGCGCCGTATGCCCCGGATCCTTCGACCCCGTGACGCTCGGCCACGTCGACGTGTTCGAGCGGGCGGCAGCGCAGTTCGACGAAGTCGTCGTGGCCGTCCTGGTGAATCCCAACAAGAAGGGGATGTTCACCGCCGACGAGCGCATCGAGCTCATCCGGGAGTCGACCGCCCATCTGTCGAACTTGCGGGTGGAGAGCGGTAGCGGCCTGGTCGTCGACTTCGTCAAGGCCCGCGGGCTCACGGCGATCGTCAAGGGGCTGCGGACCGGCACCGACTTCGAGTACGAGCTGCAGATGGCCCAGATGAACAAGCACGTCGCAGGCGTCGACACGTTCTTCGTCGCGACCACCCCCAATTACTCGTTCGTGTCCTCGTCGCTGGCCAAGGAGGTCGCGACGCTCGGCGGCGACGTCTCGGACCTGCTCCCCGAACCGGTGAATGCGCGCCTACGAGCAAAGTTGGCCGAACGCTGACGGTTGGCGAATCCGGGCGGCAGCGGTACGTGCGGTGGTGGCGCCGGAAAAACTCCCCGGCGTGGCGCGCCGAGTCACACGAGTAACACCAGGCACAATGGTCACAACGACCAGTCCTGGAGGGTGTTGCCGTGTACCGAGTATTTGAGGCGCTTGACGAGCTCGGAGCGATCGTCGAGGAGGCTCGCGGCGTGCCGATGACGGCGGGCTGCATGGTGCCCCGTGGTGATGTGCTCGAACTGCTCGACGACATCAAGGACGCAATTCCTGGCGAACTCGACGACGCCCAGGACGTGCTCGACGCGCGCGACGCGATGCTGCGCGACGCCAAGGAACACGCCGACTCGATGGTGTCCAGCGCCGCCGCCGAGGCCGACTCGATGGTCAACCACGCCAGGGCCGAGGCCGATCGACTGCTCGCCGACGCGAAGGGTCAGGCCGACCGCATGGTCGCCGAGGCCCGCCAGCACAGCGAACGGATGGTCGGCGAGGCTCGTGAAGAGGCCAACCGCGTGTCGTCCACCGCCAAGCGCGAATACGAGGCCAGCACCGGACGCGCCAAGGCAGAAGCCGATCGCCTCATCGAAAACGGCAACATCTCCTACGAGAAGGCCGTGCAGGAAGGCATCAAGGAACAGCAGCGCCTGGTGTCCCAAACCGAGATCGTGCAGACCGCGACCTCGGAGGCCACCCGCCTCATCGACACCGCCCACGCCGAGGCCGACCGGCTGCGCGGCGAATGCGACATCTACGTCGACAGCAAGCTGGCCGAGTTCGAGGAGTACCTCAACGGCACGCTGCGCTCCGTCGGTCGCGGCCGTCACCAGCTGCGTACTGCAGCCGGTACACACGACTACGCCCAGCGCTGACGGCATCACCTATCCAGCGCGGATTCCGTCGGGCCTGGTCCGGTGGGGTGGGGTCAGACCTCGGCCGTAGGATCGACTGATGGCTGGGATGTCGAGACATGGCGCACGTCGCGGTCCTAACTCACCCTTCGTCCTCGACGTTTCCGAATTGGGCCGCAAGCCAGGCTCGATGGTGACCCTGCACGAGACGGTGCCGTCGCCGGCACGCATCGGCGTAGAGCTGCTGGCGATCGCCAAGGGCGCACCGATCACTCTGGACCTGCGTCTGGAGTCGGTGTCGGACGGCGTACTGGTCAGCGGTACCGCGTCGGCGCCCACCGAGGGCGAGTGCGCGCGCTGTCTGACCCCCGTCACCGACCACGTCGACATCGATCTGGCCGAGTTCTTCGCCTACCCCGACAGCGAGATCGAGGCCGAAGCCGAAGAGGACGAAGTCGGCCACGTCGTCTACGACGCAGCGGGCGACACCGTCGACATCGAGCAGCAGATCATCGACGCCGTCGGGCTCGCGCTGCCGTTCTCGCCGCTGTGCAGGGACGATTGCCCCGGCCTGTGCCCCGAGTGCGGCGTCCAGTTGGCCAGCGCCGAACCCGGCCATCATCACGACGTCATCGATCCCAGGTGGGCCAAGCTGGCGGCGATCATTCCCACCGAAGAGGAGGAGCCGACAGCAGGGGGTTCGGAGTGACGATCGATCGCGCGCCTCTGCTCGAAGCCCTGGGCGTCACCCTCCCCGAAGAGCTGCTGACCGTCGCGCTGACACACCGCAGCTATGCCTATGAGGCCGGCGGCCTGCCCACCAACGAACGTCTCGAGTTCCTCGGCGACGCCGTCCTCGGGCTGGTCATCACCGCCGAGATCTTCTACAGATACCCCGACCGCAGCGAGGGTGAACTGGCCAAACTGAAGTCCGCCGTGGTCAACACCCAGGCGCTGGCGACGATTGCCAGGAACATGACCGCCGACGGTCTCGGCGCATACCTGCTGCTCGGCAAGGGCGAGGTCGCCAGCGGCGGCTCGCAGAAGTCGAACCTGCTGGCCGATGCCGTCGAGTCGCTCCTCGGCGCCACATACGTCCAACATGGACACGAGGTGTCGCGCGACGTGATCATTCGCCTGTTCTCCGACGTACTCGAGACCGCGGCGCACCTGGGGGCGGGGCTCGACTGGAAGACCAGCCTGCAGGAGATGACGGCGGCCCGCCGGTTGGGTGTCCCGACATACGTCGTCACGTCGACCGGTCCCGAGCACGACAAGCACTTCACGGCGCGCGCCGTGGTCGACGGTAGCGACTACGGCAAGGGTGAGGGCCGCACCAAGAAGGAGGCCGAGCAGCACGCTGCTGCCGCCGCCTACGAGCGGCTCGACACCATCACCGACGGCGCCGTGGCCACCGACGGCGCCGTGGCTACCGACGGCGCCGTGGCTACCGACGGCTCCGTGGTCACCATGGCAGTCAGGGCAACCGAGATCACCGACGCCGTGCAGGATGCCTGAACTACCCGAGGTCGAAGTCGTGCGGCGCGGGCTCGCCGCGCACGTCGTCGGCCGGAAGATCACCGCCGTTCGCGTGCACCATCCGCGTGCGGTCCGCCGCCACGAAGAGGGCGCCGCCGACCTGACCGCTCGTCTGCTGGACAGCGAGATCACGGGCACCGGCAGGCGTGGAAAGTACCTGTGGCTGACGCTCGGGAGCGGTGACGCGCTGGTCGTGCACCTCGGGATGAGTGGGCAGATGCTGCTGGGACCGGTCGCCAGAACCGAGCACCTACGCGTGGCGACCCTCCTCGACGACGGCACGGCGATGAGCTTCGTTGACCAACGCACGTTCGGCGGCTGGATGCTCGCCGACCTGCTCACCGTCGACGGCAGCGAGGTCCCCGAGCCCGTCGCGCACGTGGCCCGCGACCCGCTGGACCCGCTCTTCGACCGCGACTCCGTGGTGAAGGTGTTGCGTCGGAAGCATTCCGAGATCAAGCGGCAGCTACTGGACCAGACCGTGGTCTCGGGCATCGGAAACATCTATGCCGACGAGTCGCTGTGGCGGGCCAAGGTCAATGGGGCCCGCACGGCAGAGTCGCTGACCAAACCGACGTTGGCGCGGATCCTCGACCATGCGACAGACGTCATGCGCGACGCACTCGGGCAGGGCGGCACCTCGTTCGATTCGCTATACGTCAACGTCAACGGCGAGTCAGGGTACTTCGACCGGTCACTGGACGCCTACGGCCGCGAGGGCGAACCGTGCAAGCGCTGCGGTGCGGTCATGCAGCGCGACAAGTTCATGAACCGGTCGTCGTTCTACTGTCCGAAATGCCAGCCAAGACCGCGACGTTGACAAGACCGCGACGTTGACAACCAGGAAACGCACGCGTGCATGAACTGCCGGTCGCCTGCGGCGTGTCGCGGGCAGACACGCACGCACGCGCAAGAACGGAAGGTGGGACCACATGACGGATCTCTGGGTCGAGCGCACGGGTGTGCGCCGGTACACCGGTCGCAGCACGCGGGGTGCGGAGGTGCTCGTCGGCTCCGAAGACGTCGAGGGCGTCTTCACTCCAGGTGAACTCCTCAAGATCGCCCTCGCCGCGTGCAGCGGGATGAGCAGCGACCACGCGCTGCGGACCCGCCTCGGCGACGACTACCAGGCCACCGTCAGGGTCTCCGGTCCCGCCGACCGTGAGCAGGAGCGCTACCCGCTGCTCGAGGAGAACCTCGAAGTCGACCTGTCGGGGCTGACGGAGGCCGAGGTGCAGAAGCTGATCCTCATCGTGGAACGCTCGATCGACAAGGTGTGCACAGTGGGGCGCACCCTCAAGACGGGCACTGAAGTCACCTTCGAGGTCACCCCGAAGTGAGCGCACCGCTCAGCGACGACGTCGTGCGCCTGAGCGCCTGGGTGCACGGTGGCGTCCAAGGCGTCGGCTTTCGCTGGTGGACCCGCGCCAGGGCGCTGGAGCTCGGGTTGACGGGCTTCGCGGCCAACAAGGCCGACGGCCGGGTGCACGTCGTGGCCCGCGGGCCACGTGCCTCTTGTCAGCGGTTGCTCGACCTATTGGAGGGTGGCACCACACCGGGTCACGTCGAGACGGTCGTGGCCGACTGGTCGGCGGCGGGCGAGGCGATCGAGGGCTTCACCGAGCGGTAGCAACATCGCAGGTAAGGTGGCACTCCATGCATCTCAAGAGTCTGACGCTGAAGGGCTTCAAGTCCTTCGCTTCGCCGACGACTCTGCGCTTCGAGCCGGGCATCACCTGTGTGGTCGGACCCAACGGATCGGGCAAGTCCAACGTCGTCGACGCGCTGACGTGGGTGATGGGCGAGCAAGGCGCCAAGACGTTGCGCGGCGGCAAGATGGAGGACGTCATCTTCGCTGGGACGTCGTCGCGCGCTCCGCTGGGGCGCGCCGAGGTCACCTTGACGATCGACAACTCCGACAACGCACTGCCGATCGAGTACTCCGAGGTCTCCATCACCCGCCGGATGTTCCGCGACGGTGCGGGTGAATACGAGATCAACGGCAGCAGTTGCCGTCTGATGGACGTCCAGGAACTGTTGTCCGACTCGGGCATCGGCCGCGAGATGCACGTCATCGTCGGTCAGGGCAAGCTCTCCGAGATCCTCGAGTCGCGACCCGAGGACCGCCGCGCCTTCATCGAGGAGGCCGCCGGTGTGCTCAAACACCGGAAGCGCAAGGAGAAGGCGGTCCGCAAGCTGGACTCGATGTCGGCGAACCTCAACCGGCTCACCGACCTGACGACCGAGCTGCGGCGTCAGCTCAAGCCGCTGGGGCGCCAGGCCGAGATGGCCCGCAGGGCGCAGACCATCCAAGCCGACCTTCGCGACGCGCGGTTGCGGCTGGCCGCCGACGACCTGGTCATTCGGCGTACCGAGTTCAACGACACCAACCAGGCCGAGACCACCCTGCGCCGCGAACACGGCGAGATCGCGGCGCGGCTGGAGACGGCCTCGATCGAACTGACCGCCCACGAGGCCGCGGTGACCGGACTGAGCGGCCGCGCTGAGGCCGCCCAGCAGACGTGGTTCCGGCTGTCGGCGCTCGCCGAACGGGTCAGCGCGACCGTGCGGATCGCCAGCGACCGCGCGCAGCTGCTCGATGCCGACGTCGAGGCCTCCCAGGGCGCCGACCCCGAGGCGCTCGAGGCCGAGGCCGAGGAGGTCGCCGCCCACGAGCAGGAGCTGCTGTTCGAGCTGGCGGAATCACGAGAACGTCAGGAAGAAGCCCGCGCTGAACTGAGCGAGCGCGAGAGCATCGCGGCGGAGGCCGAGCGAGCACACCTCGCCGCGGCACGCGCCGAGGCGGACCGCCGCGAGGGGTTGGCCCGGCTGTCCGGTCAGGTCGACACGATGCGAACCCGGGTCGAGTCGACAGACGAAGGGGTGGCGCGACTTTCGGTCACCATTGAGGAAGCCGCCAGCCGCGTTCAACAGTCCACGGCCGAGTTCGAGACCGTGCAGGCCCGGGTCGGTGAACTCGATGCGGGTGAGGTCGGCCTCGACGAGCAATACGACCGCTCGGTGACCGCACTGCGAATCGCCGACGAACGGGTCACCGAACTGCAGGCCGCCGAGCGAGGCGCCGAACGTCAGGTCGCGTCACTGCGAGCACGGATCGACGCGCTGGCGGTCGGGCTGGATCGTCGCGACGGTGCCGCCTGGTTGCAACAGAACCACGGTGGGACCGGACTGTTCGGTTCCGTGGCCACGATGCTGAGGGTTCGCGCCGGTTACGAGGCGGCCATCGCGGCGGTTCTTGGCACCGCCGCCGACGCGCTGGCCGCCGAGGACTTCGGCGCCGCCAGGTCGGCGGTCGCCGCGCTGAAGCAGGCCGACGGCGGCCGGGCGGCGATCATTCTCGGTGACTGGCCGGAAAGCGAAGTCTCGACGCAGGATTCAGCATTCGCGTTACCCGAGGGTGCGATGTGGGCGCTGGATCTCGTAGACGCCGCGCCGCGCCTACAGGGTGCCATCGGTGCGATGCTCGCGCGGGTGGTGGTCGTCGACGATCTCGCCGGGGCCCTGGATCTGGTCGCCGCCCGGCCGCATCTGCACGCCGTCACCGCCGAAGGCGATCTCGTCGGTGCGGGATGGCTGACCGGCGGATCAGACCGCAAGCCGAGCACGCTGGAGATCGCCTCCGAAATCGACAAGGCGCGAAGCGAATTGGAGAATTCGGAACGGCAGGTCTCCGAACTGTCCGCGGCGTTGTCGGGGGCGCTCGCCGAACAGGCATCGCGGCGGGATTCCGCCGAGCAGGCGATGGCCGCGCTCAACGAGTCCGACGCGGCAATCTCGGCGATCTACGAGCAGCTGGGCAGGCTCGGCCACGAAGCGCGTGCGGCGGAAGAGGAATGGCAGCGGCTGATTGCTCAGCGCGACGAGTTGGAAGCCAGTCGGGTGCGCACCGTCGAGGAGATGACCGCACTCGAGGAGCGACTGCGCAACGCGCAGGCGGCGCCGACATTCGACTCCGAACCGGTGGACCGGCAGGAATCGGTCACCGCGGCTGAGGCGGCCCGCGCGGCGGAGTTCGAGGCGCGGCTGGCGGTACGCACCGCCGAAGAACGCGCGAATGCCGTTCGCGGACGGGCTGATTCGCTGCGTCGTGCCGCCAATGCCGAGCGGGAGGCCCGGGTGCGCGCGCAGCGCGCACGCGAGGCGCGCGAGCACGCCAGTGCAGTAGCCGCAGCGGTCGCGGAAGCGGGACGGCTGGTCGCCGAACGGCTCGGTGTGGCCGTCGCCGTTGCGGCCCGCACCCGTGACGGCCTGGCCGCCGAACGTCGGGTCCGGGCCGAGGCGCTGAGCAGTGCCCGCGCCGAGGTCAACGACCTCAATGCCAGGATCACCGCGCTGACTGACTCGTTGCACCGCGACGAAGTCGCCAAGGCTCAGGCTGCACTTCGCATCGAGCAGCTCGAAGCCCAGGCTCTCGAGCAGTTCGGCATGGCCACCGACGATCTGATCGCCGAGTACGGACCCGACGTGGCGTTGCCGCCAACCGACCTCGAGATGGCCGAGTACGAGCAGGCCAGGGAACGCGGCGAGCAGGTGACCGCGCCCGCGCCGATGCCATTCGACCGCCCGACCCAGGAGCGCCGTGCCAAGAAGGCCGAACGCGAACTTGCCGAGCTAGGCAGGGTGAATCCCCTTGCGCTGGAGGAGTTTGCGGCGCTGGAGGAGCGCTACAACTTCCTGTCCACTCAGCTCGAGGACGTCAAGGCGGCGCGCAAGGACCTGCTCGACGTCATCGCCGACGTCGACGACCGCATCCTGCAGGTCTTCGCCGAGGCGTACGCCGACGTGGAGCGCGAGTTCACCCAGGTCTTCGCGACGCTGTTCCCCGGTGGCGAGGGCAGGCTGCTTCTGACCAATCCCGACGACATGTTGACCACCGGCATCGAGGTCGAGGCCCGCCCGCCCGGCAAGAAGATCAAGCGCCTCTCGCTGCTGTCCGGTGGGGAGAAGTCCCTGACCGCCGTGGCGATGCTCGTCGCGATCTTCCGGGCCCGCCCTTCGCCCTTCTACGTGATGGACGAGGTCGAGGCCGCGCTCGACGACGCCAACCTGCGCCGGCTGATCAGCCTGTTCGAGCAGCTCCGCGAGGTGTCTCAGCTGATCGTCATCACCCATCAGAAGCCGACGATGGAAATAGCCGACGCGCTGTACGGCGTCACCATGCGCGACGATGGCATCACGACGGTGATCTCGCAGCGGATGCGCGGCCAAGACCTCGTGACGGCGTCGTCACCCGGCGGCTTGGAGTCGGCCACCTGACCGAACGCCGGTCGCATCGACGGCGGCGGGCCGCCCAGCGCCGGGGGAGGTCGTGGCGCCCCAGGCACCCTGAGACAATGACCGGGTGTCAGACACCGTCTCGATAGGTCTGTGGATCGCGTTAGCGGTCGTCGTCGTTCTCGTCCTAGCAGCGCTGATCGTCGGCTTGGTGCGTTACCGGCGGCGACGGATCAGCCTGTCGTCGCCAGAGACCACCACCCCGATCGACAAGTCCGGTGGCTACACGGCGTCGTCGGGGATCACGTTCAGCCAGTCCACGGGTACCGCGACGCCACCGAAGCCCAGGCTGGACACCGACGGCCTTCCAGCGGTGGGGGACGACGCCACCGTTCCGCGTGACTCTCCGAAGCGATCGATCGCCGACGTCCAGTTGCCCGAGCCGACGGTCGAGGCGCCTCCCGCGGTGGAGGTCGAACCCGAGCCGGCGGTCGAGAAGCCAGCTGCCGAGAAGCCAGCTGCCGAGGTGCCGTCCGTCGAGGAACCGGCCGCCGAGGTGCCGGCCGTCGAGGTGCCGGCTGCCGAGCCGGTCGCACCCGAGATCGACGCGATCGCGCCGACGGATGGCCGGTTGGAGCGGTTGCGCGGCCGCCTCTCCAAGTCTCAGGGCGCACTCGGCCGCAGCATGCTGGGTCTGCTGGGCGGTGGTGACCTCGACGAGGAGTCGTGGGAGGAGATCGAGGAGACGCTGCTCGTCGCCGACCTCGGACCCGTCGTCACCGAATCGGTCGTCGTCGCATTGCGCGCCAGGATGGCAGCGGCCAGCGTGCGGTCCGAGGCCGACGCCAGGGCCGTGCTGCGCGAGGTGCTCATCAAGGAACTGCACCCCGAATTGGATCGGTCGATCAAGGCGCTGCCGCACGACGACAAGCCGTCGGTACTGCTCGTCGTCGGCGTCAACGGGACCGGCAAGACCACGACCGTCGGCAAACTCGCGCGCGTTCTCGTCGCCGACGGTCGACGCGTCGTTCTTGGCGCGGCTGACACGTTCCGCGCGGCGGCGGCCGACCAGTTGCAGAGTTGGGCGTCCCGCGTCGGCGCAGACGTGGTGCGCGGTCCCGAGGGCGCGGATCCGGCGTCGGTGGCGTTCGATGCGGTCGATCAGGGCATCACGTCGGGGGCGGACGTGGTGGTGATCGACACCGCCGGCCGGCTGCACACCAAGACCGGTCTGATGGACGAGTTGGGCAAGGTGAAGCGGGTCGTCACCAAGCGTGCGGTCGTGGACGAAGTGCTGCTGGTTCTGGATGCGACGATCGGTCAGAACAGCCTGCCTCAGGCCCGGGTCTTCGCCGAGGTCGTCGAGATCACCGGAGTGGTGCTGACCAAGCTGGACGGCACGGCGAAGGGCGGCATCGTGTTTCGCGTCCAACAAGAATTGGGCGTGCCGGTGAAGCTGGTCGGTCTCGGTGAGGGGCCCGACGACTTGGCGCCGTTCGAGCCTGCGGCGTTCGTCGACGCCCTGCTTGGCTGACGAGCGCTTGCGCGAGGAGACATCGAGCACGGACGAGCGCTTGCGTGAGGAGAACTCGTGCACGATGTGACGTACGCCGCAATTTCCTGAAAGTTAGCTCAGCCCAACAGGATGAAACACAGGTGTAACAGTGAAGGCCGATCCGTTCACTTCCTGGAAACACCTGTGAACCACGGATGAAACGAGTGCCCACGACTCTCATCGGGAGGCCGATTCCGTCGGCGCACTTCCCAAGGAGGTTCACTCAAAGTGCTCTTAGCCCTACCAGACGATGCGTTCTTGCCGTTCGGCCCTGAGGGGCTGAGTGGAGGCGACACCGCATGGGTCATTACCGCAACGGCCCTGGTGCTGTTCATGACGCCGGGCCTGGCGTTCTTCTACGGCGGCCTGTCACGGCAGAAGTCCGTCCTGAACATGATGATGATGTCCTACGGGTCGCTCGGACTCGTCAGCATCATCTACGTGCTGTGGGGCTACTCCATGTCCTTCTCATCGGCTCACACGGGCGAGAGCGACATCGCAGGAATCTTCGACAACCCCTTCTCCTTGTTCGGCGTGAGCCAGCTCCTGGAGACCAAGGACCTGCCGGACGGCACCACCGCTTACGTCAGCGGTGGCTTCGGCACCGTTCCCGCGATCATCTGGGTCGCCTTCCAGCTGACCTTCGCCGTGATCACCGTCGCGCTGATCAGCGGTTCGGTGGCCGAGCGCATGAAGTTCGGCACCTGGATGCTGTTCGGCGGCATCTGGGTCACCCTGGTGTACTTCCCACTGGCCCACATGGTTTGGGGCGGTGGCCTGCTGTCGGGTAGCGACAAGGGCATCGCGGGCATGTTGTTCGGTCTCGATGACGAGGGCTCGGCCAACGTCGCGCCCATCGACTTCGCCGGTGGCACCGTCGTTCACATCAACGCCGGTATGGCGGGCCTGGTCCTTGCGATCCTGCTCGGTAAGCGCGCGGGCTTCGGCAAGACCGCCTTCCGCCCGCACAACGTCCCGTTCGTTCTGCTCGGCGCGGCCATCCTGTGGTTCGGTTGGTACGGCTTCAACGTCGGATCCGAAGGTGCGGCGGACATGATCGCCGGTCAGGTCTTCGTCAACACCACGGCCGCCACCGCTGCGGCAATGTTGGCCTGGTTGGTGGTCGAACGAATCCGCGACGGCCACGCCACCAGCGTCGGCGCCGCTTCCGGTGTGGTTGCCGGCCTGGTTGCCATCACACCCGCCTGTGGTGCGCTGACCCCGATCGGTTCGATCTTCCTCGGCGCCATCGCAGGCATCCTGTCGGCGCTGGCGATCGGGCTGAAGTACAAGTTTGGCTACGACGACTCGCTCGACGTCGTTGGCGTGCACCTTGTTTCGGGCCTGTGGGGCACCATCGGCATCGGCTTCTTCGCCAGTGAGACGGGCCTGTTCTACGGCGGCGACTACAAGCAGCTGGTCGTCCAGATCGTCATCGCCCTCGCGGCCGTGATCTTCACCGCCGTGATGACCGTGATCATCGCCTTCATCGTCAAGCCTCTCGGCTGGCGGATCACCGAGGAGGACGAGGACACCGGCATCGACGAAACAGAGCACGCAGAAACCGCTTATGAACTCGCATGATCAGGAACAATTGACAGCGTCTTGGAAGGAACTGACTAAATGAAGCTGATCACTGCGATCGTCAAGCCGTTCACACTCGAGGACGTCAAGACCGGGCTGGAGCAGGCGGGCATCCTGGGAATGACCGTCAGCGAGGTGCAGGGTTACGGTAGGCAGAAGGGCCACACCGAGGTCTACCGCGGTGCGGAGTACTCCGTCGACTTCGTGCCGAAGGTTCGGGTCGAGGTCTTGGTGGACGACTCGGCCGTCGACAAGGTGGTGGACGTCATCGTCCAGGCCGCGCGCACCGGCAAGATCGGTGACGGCAAGGTCTGGGTCAGCCCCGTGGACACCGTGGTGCGGGTGCGCACCGGTGAGCGGGGGACCGACGCCATCTGATGCAGCAATGAGTCTTTAGCGTCGTCTCCCGGACGAGCATCGAAATGACGATCAATGGCACGTCCGGGGAGGACCGAGTTGACAAAGCAGACACCAGATCCCGCTGCCAAGCGCTTGCGCGAGGAGCAGACGACCGCTGCCGGGGCCTCTCGATGGGAGGC
>NZ_JBEVLO010000244.1:0-2895 GCF_040509115.1 Mycobacterium sp.
GTGGTCTGCCAGATCCAGGTCCACCGTGCACCACCAGTACCGGCCGACCATGAGGGTTGCCCGTGGCCTCCCAGTACACCAGGTTGCCCTCACCGACGTTGTGGTCCTACTCATTGGCGGCTTGAGCGCCACCCGCGAGTAGATCACCGGGTGGCCGAGCCCTTGCCCCCGCCGCCTGCACCATTCCCAGCGCGAGCTCGCCGTAGAACTCGCCGAGTTCGGCCGGCGAATCGGCACCGTCGTCGCGATACCAGCGCACCAGGTCGACCCCCAGGGACACGATGGCGCGTACTACCCGATGTTCGTCGACCACGGGGAATGCCCCTACGCCGCGTCCTCGGGCGATGGCCTGATGGAACACCTCGATAGTTCGATGACGAAGACCGACGATGACGTCGAAGTGCTCCGCCGAGAGCGCCGACAGCTCGTATTGACTCACTCGACCCGCAACGTGGTACCGCGCATGCCAAGCGACGAAGTGGCTCACCAAAGTGCGAAGGTAGTCGGCAGGGTCGCCGCAAACCTCGACCTCGCGCACCACGCGTAGAGAGTCGCGGTGCGCGGCAAGCACTATCTCGAACAAGACCGCTTCCTTAGATGGAAAGTGGACGTACAGGGCAGCCGGCGACACTCCAGCGCCCGCAGTGATGTCGCGCGTCGTGGTGGCCATGAATCCAGCAGTGGCAAAGCATCCGACCCCGGCGGTCAAGAGCCGTCGCGCGACCTCGCCGAAACCACTGCCCCAGAGATCCGTCGACACATCCTCGACGAACGACAGCTGACCCCTCTTGTTCACGCTGCGCCTTTCCTGCTTCTTTCGCGAACGCCTTGTCGGGTACGCAATCAGTATGTAACGTACATCACATACTGACTGTGCGCTTAGTCATTCAGCCAGTTCAGAGCGTTTGCATTCTCTGATCTACCCGACGGCGAGGAGAAGAAATGTTGGTCTCGTGCGCGTTCCCCACCGCCCTCGAGTCCCCGAAACACATCGCGCTGGCCGAACAACTCGGCTATCACCGCGCCTGGGTGTACGACACTCCACAGCAGAGCCCCGACGTATGGATGACTCTGGCCCTGGCCGCCGAGCGCACCGAGAAGATCGGCCTCGGCCCGGGAGTGCTGGTTCCGAGTCTGCGCCACCCCATGGTCAACGCCGCGGCGACGGCCACCCTCGCCGCACTCGCACCGGGCCGAGTCGCCGTTGCGTTCGGCACCGGGTTCACCGGCCGCCGGGCAATGGGCTATCGCGCGATCACCTGGGCGTACATGGCGTCGTATATCCGGGTGTACCGATCCCTTCTGCGTGGCGACGTCGCGGAGTGGGAGGGCGCGCACATGCAGATGCTGCACCCGGACGGCCACGCGCCGGCCCGCCCCATCGACGTTCCGGTGTACGTCGGTGCGCTAGGACCCAAAGGAAACGCCGTCGCACGCGAACAGGGCGACGGACTGTTCGTCACCCTGCAGCTTCCTGACTTCATATCCGAGCACGAGCACGTCGCCCTCCTGGAGTGGGGCACCGTTCTCGACGACGACGAAAGCGAAAGCTCTGAGCACGGACGGGCCGCGGCCGGCCCCGGCTGGGCACTGTCCTTGCACGGCGCGTACGAGTTCGGCGGACCCGAAGCGGTTCGCGCGCTGCCCGGCGGACAGGAGTGGCTCGCGGTCGTCGAACAAGTCCCGGAGCACCAACGCCACCTCGCCATCCACGCAGAGCACTGCGTGCAGCTCAACGCCGCCGACTCCGCTGCGTGGCACGCCGGGGGGAGCAGCACGGTCCGAGAGGTGACCCTGACCGGAACCCGTGACGAGATTCGTCGCAGACTCGACACCTACCAAGCCAAAGGCGTCACCGAGATCGTCTTCCAACCCTGCGGTCCCGAAGTGGGGCGTGAACTGGAAAGATTCTTCGATGCGGCCGACGCCATCACACCGAGCATGAGTCGAGGGTAACGATGGAAACCGACGAAACCACCACGAACTTCGAAATCTCCACCATCGCAGACGGATTCGCGTACCTGGAGGGCCCGCGATGGCATAACGGGCGTATCTGGTTCGTCGATTTCTACACCCATCGCGTCCTGTCGGCCGCAGAAGACGGTTCGGACCTACGCGTCGAAGCACACGTACCAACACAGCCCTCAGGCTTAGGCTGGCTCCCCGACGGACGCTTACTGGTGGTCTCCATGCGAGATGCCAGGATCCTTCGCCGAGAAGCCAACGGCGAACTGGTGACGCACGCCGACCTGTCGGATCACGTCTCAGGACACCCCAACGACATGGTGGTCGATGCTCAAGGCCGCGCGTTCGTCGGCGAATTCGGATTCGACCTCATGGGTGGCGCCCCGTTGGAACCAGCGGTTCTGCTGCGCGTCGATCCCGATGGGTCCGTCACGACCGTCGCACATGACATGCTCTTTCCCAATGGAAGTGTGATAACCGACTCGGGCGTGCTACTCGTCAACGAGACCTTCGGCAATTGCGTGACCGCGTTCGACATCGGCGCGGACGGCGCACTCGACAACCGACGGGTCTGGGCGCAGTTCGGCCCCCGGCCCACCGATCGCGACCTCGAACTGGTGCTCGGACAGATCTCCGTCGCTCCCGACGGCTGCGGCCTCGACGCCGACGGTGCACTGTGGATCGCCGACGCGCTGGGGAATCGGCTACTGCACGTCCGCGAAGGAGGCCACGTAATCGACGAGGTACCCACTGGCACTGGGGTTTTCGCGTGCATACTCGGCGGTTCCGACGGACGGACACTGTTCGCCTGTACTGCACCCGACTTTCACGAGGAAGCCCGGAAGAATGCGCGCGAAGGAAGCTTGATCGCGATCCGCACCGCCACACCGCACGCGGGAACACCCTGAGCTTCGGCGAGAACCCGTCGCG
>NZ_JBEVLO010000245.1:0-9424 GCF_040509115.1 Mycobacterium sp.
GTATCGAACATACTTTCGAATGCGAGACGAGTCTGATGGTGCAGAAGGTGTTGACGTGACAGCGGTGATTGGTGTGAATCAACGTCCCCTGAATCGCGCTGAACAGGTAGAACACCTCCGTCGCAAGATGGCGGAAGTATCCGGTCGGACATCTCGGACGGTGGGCCAGTCGCAGCGCGGAAATATGCCCTCACCCACCGCGCTACCCCCTTCGGAAACTTTGCTACCGATCCCCGAGGCGCTGGCTGATCTGCTGCCGAATGCGTTGCCCAGGGGCACGGTGGCGGTGCTGTCGGGGGCCCGCTCGTTGCCCTTGAGCATGGTGGCTGCGGTCACGGCGGCCGGCGGGCATGCGGCGATCGTCGGCCATCCCGACATTGGTCTGCTCGCGGCCGTCGAGATGGGTGCCGATCTGAGCAGGCTCGCGGTGATCCCCGATCCTGGGGCGGATCCGGTCGAGGTGGCAGCCGTGCTGATGGACGGCCTGGATCTGGTGGTGCTCGGAATGGCCGGGCGGTCGGTGTCGCCGACCCGGGCGCGTGCCGTGACGGCCAGGGCCCGGCAGAAGGGCTGCACCCTGTTGGTCACCGGTGGCGACTGGCATGGGGCCTCGGCCAGGCTGGAGTCGCGGGTCAGCGGTTACGAGATGACAGGCGCGGGTGGCGGGGCTCCCAGGTCGGGATGCGGGCGGATCAGCCGGGTGCGACTGGCCACCAGGGCCGGAGGTCGGTCCATCGCTCCCGTTCGGGCAGTGGGCGGGTGACGTGCCAAGTCGAGTGCTGGCCGTCTGGTGCATGGACTGGCCTGCGGTGGCGGCAGCCGCCGCAGGGAGGCTGGCCGCCACCGACCCCGTGGTGGTCACGCTGGCCAACCGCGTCATCGCCTGCTCGGCCTCGGCCAGGGCGGCGGGGGTCCGGCGGGGATTGCGTCGCAGGGAGGCCCAGGCGCGCTGCCCGCACGTCCACGTCGCGACCGCCGATCCGGCTCGCGATGCTCGCCACTTCGAGGGGGTGACGACGGCGGTCGACGAGGTGGTGCCTCGCGCGGAGGTCCTGCGGCCGGGGCTGCTGGTGCTGTCGGTACGCGGGGCGGCCCGCTACTTCGGGTCGGAGCAGTCGGCTTCGGAGCAACTCGTCGACGCCGTGGCCGCGGCGGGCGCGGAATGCCAGGTGGGCATCGCCGATCAGTTGCCCACCGCGGTGTTCGCCGCCCGCGCGGGTTGCATCGTCGAACCCGGGGGGGATGCGTCCTTTTTGGCGGGCCTGTCGATCCGGCAGTTGGCCACCGAGCCCAGCTTGGCCGCACCCGGTCGGGATGACCTGGCTGATCTGTTGTGGCGCATGGGCATTCGGCGGATCGGTCAGTTCGCCGAATTGTCCCGCTCCGACGTGGCGTCCCGGTTCGGTGCCGACGCGATCGCGGCTCATCGCTTCGCGCGTGGTGAGGCCACCCGCGGTCCGTCGGGTCGCGAGACGCCGCCGGATCTCGACGCGGTCATGGACTGCGATCCGCCGGTGGACCGCGTCGATGCGGCCGCCTTTGCTGGTCGGTCGCTCGCCGGTGAACTGCATCGCACCCTCGAGGCGACGGGGGTCGGATGCACGCGCTTGGCCATCCACGCCACCACCGCCAATGGTGAAGAGCTGCAACGCGTTTGGCGATGTGCCGAACCCCTAACCGAAGATGCCACCGCTGACCGGGTGCGTTGGCAACTGGATGGTTGGCTCAATCGGCGACGCGAGGGTCGGCCCGCAGGGCTCGGAGGCCCGATCACCACGTTGCGGTTGCGTCCGGTGGAGGTGGTGTCGGCTGCGGCGCTACAACTGCCCTTGTGGGGCTCCTCCGGGGACGACGACCGGCTGCGTGCCCGCCGGGCCCTGGTCCGGGTCCAGGGTCTGCTCGGGCCGGAGTCGGTGCAGGTGCCGGTACTCAGCGGCGGTCGCGGACCCGCCGAACGCATCACCTTCACGCCGCTGGGAGACGAACCGGTGCCGCGGGCGGACCCAGGTCAACCGTGGCCGGGACAACTCCCAGAGCCGTCGCCCGCCGTGCTGCTCGACGATCCGGTCGACCTGCTCGACGTGGAGGGAAACGCGGTGCGGGTGACGGGGCGGGGGTTGTTCTCCTCGGACCCGGTACGTCTGGCGGGGGATGGCAGGTCGGGCACGTTGAGCTGGTGGGCAGGACCGTGGCCCGTCGACGAAAGATGGTGGGAATCAGGGGGAGTGGCGGGCTGGGAGGAGGCGGCCCCGGGGCCGCGGATGAGCAGGTCGGGGCGGACGGCACGGGTCCAAGTGCTGCTCGATGGTGAGGGGCGAGACGCCGCGGGGCAAGCGCTCCTGCTGTGTTATCGCCAACGGCGGTGGTACGTGGAGGGGGTGTACGAGTAGATCGACGGTGGTGACCGACGATTGAGCACTAGCCGAGCGTCGCCGCGAACGGACCCACTCGCGCGATGAACCGGTCGAAGAACACGTCCGGATCGACCTCGACGCCGACGTGTGCGTTGGGATAGCGGCCCCAATGGCCCCGCCAGTCGGCCACGGTCATCCCGCGGGTCAGGGTGCCGGTCAGCTCGACGTCGACCGTCGCCTGGCGGTAGAGCACCAGATCGGGATCCAGGGCGACGGCCGCGGCCAACGGATCGTGCAGGTGGGCCAAATAACCCTCGCCCTGGTCGAAGTGGAACTCGAAGTAGAAGCGCATGGCGTCTTCGAGCACGCGGATCAACGGGTTCGGGGCCTCCGACCGGGTGCCGCGATCGTCGAGCACGCTCAACGGGCTGGAGGGCGAGCCTGCCGCGCTGGCCAACCGGCCCAGAATCGACGGCGTCATCGCCGCGTGCTCGGTGAGGTTGAGGCCCAACACGATGGGCAGGTGCGTCGGCCGATCGAGTCCCCACGCTGCACTCCACACGGCGAACACCTCCGCGGCGGCCTCGGGATCCACGCTGATGTTCCATTCGGCGACCGGGGTGGTGTTGCCGCGGTAGTCGAATGCACCGCCCATGATCACCAGCCGTCGCAGCAGCCTCGGCAGGGCGGGCTCGATGCGCATCGCGAGCGCCAGGTTGGTGAGCGGGCCGGTGGCCAGGCCGATCAGCTGGCCGGGATCGTCATGCGCGGCGCGGACCCACGCCTCGGCGGCGTCGTAATCGGTGAGCTGGCCCGAGTGTCCGGGCAGTTCGGCGTACCCGAGGCCCGCGGGACCGTGAGTGTCCTCGGCGGTGCGCAGCGGCGTGCTCAATGGTCGCTGAGCGCCCTTGGACACCGGGATGTCGGCGGCGTGGCACAACTCGAGCAGTCCCAGGTTGTTGATGCAGACCTGGTCGACCGGCACGTTGCCCGCCGTCGATGCAATGCCCACCAACTGCGCGTCCTCGCTGGCCAGCAGGTATGCCAGCGCCATCGCGTCGTCGACGCCGGTGTCCACGTCGGCGAAGACCGGCACTGCAGGCGCGGGGCCCTCGTGCTTCTCGACTGACCCCGTCACGCCGCTCACCATAGGGCCGGGCACCTACCAGTGCACACCCGGGACCAATCGCACCGCCCGCTTGACCGGGCGCGGCACCCGGATCCTCGACGCGGCGGAGCGGGTGGGGCGCTTGGGGCGCCGGGTGGGTTCACGCTCGGGCGTCGTTGCGGACTCGGGCACGATGCCGCGGGCCGCCGCCGAATCGGGATAGCCGAGATAGAGCTGGTGCAGCACGCGGCGGGACAGCTTGGGCGTGAAGTACATGCCGACGTCGGCCAAGGTGCCCATGGGAGTGTCGATCCGGGCGGGCTTGTCCACCAGGCCCCGCACCACCATGGCCGCGGCATGGTCGGCGGTGATCGGCGGCACCGGATTCAGCCTGCGCGACGGCGCGATCATCGGCGTCTCCACCAGCGGCATGTGAATGCTGGTGAACGTGACGTGATCCGACAACGTCTCGGTGCCGACCACCTCGGCGAACGCGTCGAGCGCCGCCTTGCTCGGAATGTAGGCGCTGTACTTCGGACTGCTGGCCTGCACGCCCGCGCTCGACACGTTGACGACGTGCCCGAACCGGCGCTCCCGCCAGTGCGGCAGCAGTGCCAACACCATTCGCACCGCGCCGAAGTAGTTGACGGCCATCACGCGCTCGTAGTCATGCAGGCGATCGGTGGACGCCGAGACCGAGCGGCGGATCGAACGGCCCGCGTTGTTCACCAGGTAGTCGACGTGCCCGAACTGGCCGAGGATGTCCTTCACGGTGTGATCCACCGATGCCGAATCCGTCACGTCGCACGTGAATGCATGTGCGGCGCCCCCGAATTCGCGGATCTCGGTGACGAGGTCGTCGAGTGCCTCGGCGTTGCGGGCGAGGGCGAACACCGTCGCTCCGCGTTCGGCCACGGCGATCGCCGAGGCACGTCCGATGCCGCTGGAGGCGCCGGTGATGATGACGTGACGGCCGACCAGCGGTCCGTCGGGGTCCTCGCGGCGGGCCCGGTCGGGGTCCAGGTGTTCGGCCCAGTACCGCCACAGCTTCGGCGCGTACGACTTGAACTCGGGGACGTGGATCCCACTGCCGCGCAACGCCTCTGCCGTATTCGATGAGTCGAAGGTGGGTGCCATGTCCACGATGTCGAGGATCCCCGCGGGGATGCCGAGCTGGGTGGCCGCCATGTTGCGCAGGATCTTCGCTCGGCCGGTGGCCTTGAGGAACGGCGTCGCCACCGATCCGGGCAGCGCGCCGCGCAGGGCCGGTAGCCCGGCCTCCTTGGCGACCCCTCGGTAGAGGTCCTTCAGGCCAACCGACTTCGGTGCCGTCAGATGGAACGTCTGACCGTCTCGGTCGGGTGCGTGCAACAGTGCGACGACCGCGTCAACGACGAAGTCCACCGGGACGATGTTGGTGCGTCCGGTGTCGGGCAGCAGAATCGGCGTGATGCTGGGCAGCACGGCCAGCTTGGCGAGGATGCCGAAGAAGTAGTAGGGCCCGTCGATTTTGTCCATCTCGCCCGTCCGAGAGTCGCCGACGACGACCGCGGGCCGGTAGACGCGGAAGCGAAGACCTTGCGAGGACCGCACCAGCATCTCGGCCTCGAACTTCGTCTGGTGATACGGGGTGGGCAGGTCCTGCGCGACGTCGAAGTCCTCCTCGGTGTACTCGCCAGGGAATGAGCCGGCGACGGCGATCGACGACACGTGGTGCAACGTCGCGTTGAGCCGTAGGGCGAGTGCGATCACCGATCTGGTGCCGTCGACGTTGGCTTTCCGCATTGCGGCTTCAGCGACCGAGCCGTCGGCGGTGACGTCGTAGACCGCGCCGCAGTGCACGACGTGGTCGACGGCGCCGAGCTCGGTGATGCTGTCGTCGGTGAGGTCGAGTCCGGGCACCGTGAGGTCGCCGACCAGTGGCTTGGCTCCGCTGCCCCACGGTCCGGCCAGCTGCTCGAAGCGGGCCAGGGACTCGCGGCGCACCAGCACCCACACCTCGGCAGCGTCGTCGCGGGCGAGGAGAGCGGACACGACGCGACGACCAATGAACCCGGTACCGCCGGTAACGACATAGCGCATCCGAGCCATGGTCACCCTTCGCCCGGCAAAGGTCAATTGCCCGCACCGCTGGCGGGGTCAACCACGTGTGATCCGGTTGCGACCGCCGCGCTATCGTCCGACTGAGCCGTCAACGCCTTCAAGGGAGAGAGCATGCCGATCAACCCCAACGCCATCGGTGCCAAGAGCGCGGCCCAACCCTTCACGTGGACCGAACGCGACACCATGCTCTACGCACTCGGCGTCGGCGCGGGGACCAACGACCTGGCCTTCACCACCGAGAACAGCCACGACATCGAGCAGCAGGTGCTGCCCACCTACGCCGTGATCGCCTGCCCGGCGTGGGGTGCGGTCGGAGAGGTCGGCAGCTTCAACTTCGCCATGCTGCTGCACGGCAGCCAGCAGATTCGTCTGCACGCACCGCTGCCGCCGTCCGGCAAGCTCGACGTGCACTCCGAGGTCGTCGACATCCAGGACAAGGGCGAGGGCAAGAACGCCATCCTGGTGCTCAAGGGCATCGGCACCGACCCCGACACTGGCAAGGTCATCGCCGAAACCGTCTCCACCGCCGTGATCCGCGGCGAGGGCGGGTTCGGCGGTCAGCCGGGGGAGCGGCCCGTCGCGCCGGCGATCCCCGACCGTGAGCCCGACGCCAAGGTGGCGCTGCCCACCACCGAGGATCAGCCGCTGATCTACCGGCTGTCCGGCGACCGCAATCCACTGCACAGCGATCCCTGGTTCGCCAAGAACCTTGCCGGCTTCCCGAAGCCGATCCTGCACGGGCTGTGCACCTATGGCGTCGCGGGCCGGGTCCTGGTCGCCGAGCTCGCTGGGGGCGACGCCACCAAGATCACGGCCGTCGGAGCGCGGTTCACGTCCCCGGTCTTCCCTGGCGAGACGTTGACGACGTCGGTGTGGCGCACCGAGCCGGGGCACGCCGTGTTCCGTACCGAGGCCGCTGGTGTCGACGGGTCGAATGCGCGGCTGGTGTTGGAGGACGGCACGGCGGAGTACGCCTCCTAGTCCCCTTCCTAGCCCCCCGGCCTAATCTCCCCTGTCCCTCAGATCTGCTTGCCGTTCCAGTCGACGAGAGTCCAACCCGCACCCGGGCTTCCAGTGACCACGACGTATCCGGTGTTGTTGAGTGGCTCGGATTCCAGAAGTGCCGGGTCGGCGTTGCGCGCGTTCATGATCGTCCACAGGGCGATCGCGCCGCCGTGCGAGAACGCGACGGGTCGCTGATCGCCGCTGGCGTAGATGGAGGCGACGGCATCGTCGAAACGTGCGTCGAACTCGTTGCCGTCGATCGAGCCGGGGATGCGTGCGGCGCGGTCGCCTGCGGCCCATTGCCGCAGCACGTCGAAGAATCCGGCGGCCGCCGAGTTGGGCTGGCCCTCGTAGATGCCCGCTTCGATCTCGCCGAGTCCCGGGAGGATTTCGACGGGTTCGTTGAGCTCGTCGGCGAGGAACTGGGCGGTCTGTTGAGTGCGCAGCATCGCCGAGGCGAAGATGCCGTCGAAAGCACAACAGCCGCCGTCGCCGAAGGTGGCGGCGACGTCCCGCGCCTGGGCCCAGCCGAGGTCGGTCAGGCCGGGGCCGGGCGTCCGCGTGTCGATGAATCCGGAGGTGTTGCCGCTCGATTCGCCGTGCCGGATGAAGGTCAGCGTGATGTCGTCGTCCGGTGCCGCCGCAGCTGGCGCCGCCATTGACACCACGGCGATCGTGACGGCAAGGGCGATGGCGGCGATGTGTCGGGTCATCGCCGTGATCCTGCCAGCCGGAGCAGCGGTTACCAGGTCTGTTCGGCCGCTCGCACCAGAATCTCGTTGACTGCGACGCGCCGGTCGCGGGTGACCATGTACGTCACGGCGTCGGCGATGTCCTCGGGTTCGAGCTTCACCATGCCGGGACTGCGTCGCTCGATGGCCTCGCGGTCGGCGGCCGACAGGTTGTTGGTGATCTCGGTCTGCACGGTGCCCGGCTCGACCAGGCCGACGCGAACCCGCCGGCCGAGCAGCTCCTGACGGATGGCCTCGGAGAACGCGCCGACACCGAACTTCGTCAGCGCGTAGACCGCCGTGCCCGGTCGGGCGACGCGGCCAGCGGTCGAGCTGATGTTGACGACGTCGGCGACGCCGCGCGGCGAGTCGGCCGCCGCGGCGATCAGATGTGGCAGGGCGGCGCGCGTCACGTACAGCAGGCCCTGCACGTTGACCGACAGCATCGTGTCCCAGTCCGCAGTGTCCGCCTCTGCGGCCGGTCCGATCAGCATCAGGCCTGCGTTGTTGACGACGGTGTCGAGGCGGCCCAACCGTGCCATCACGGACCCGACGGCCTTGACGGCCTGGGCCGGATCGGACACGTCGGCCTCGACGGGGATGGCCTTGCCACCCGAGGATTCGATGCGACGGCTGAGGTGCTCGAGCCGGTCGAGTCGCCGTGCGAGCAGTGCGACCGTCGCGCCCTCTGCGGCCAATGCCACGGCGGTCGCCTGCCCGATACCGCTGCTCGCACCCGTCACCAATGCCACCGTGCCGTTGAGTCTTTGCGTCATGATTGTCATCATGACCGACGAAGCCAAGCCACCGTTCCCACCGTTCGACCGCGAATCCGCGACAGTCAAGGTCCAAGCCGCCGAAGACGCGTGGAACACCCGCGACCCGCGGCGGGTCAGCATGGCGTACACCGAGGATTCGCAGTGGCGCAACCGGGATCTGTTCATCACCGGGCGTGCGGGCATCGTCGAGTTCCTGACGGCGAAGTGGGAGAAGGAACTCGACTACGCCCTGCGCAAGAGCCTGTGGAGCTTCGACGGGAACCGGATCGCCGTGCGCTTTCAGTACGAATGGCACGATGCCTCTGGTCAGTGGCACCGCAGCTACGGCAACGAGCTGTGGGAGTTCGACGACAACGGACTCATGCGCCGCCGCGAGGCCAGCATCAACGACACCGCCATCGCCGAGTCGGAGCGGCGGTACTTCGGGCCAAGGACGGAACCCGAACGGGGGCAGGACATCCCGCTGCGTTAGCCCGTCCCGTACATCCTGGCGACGTCGGGCGAGTCGAGCCATTTGGAGTACGTCGGCGACTTCGGCCAGCCCTCCGGTGAGTCTTGCCACTCTTCCTGGCGGCCCCACGGCAGCAGGTCGATCAAGGCGAAGCTGTGGCTCAGCTGCTCGGTGCCGCGGCCGTCGGTGTGCCACGTGCGGTACACCGTCTGTTGACCCGACGGAGCCGTCGCGCGGAGGAAGACGTTCACGGCAAACCCCGTTCCCGGCGCAGCGCCGACGTCGGCGCTGAACGAGCTCTCCGACGACGAGTACCACTCCATCTTGTTGCCGACCTTGGCCTTGTACGCCAACGCTTCCTCGATCGGGCCGTTGGTGACGATGACGAATCGGGCGTCGTAGCCGTCCAGGAACTCCAACCTGGTGAACTGCGACGTGAATCCGGTGCAGCCACCGCACTGCCACTCGGCGCCGTCCGACCACATGTGGTTGTAGACGATCAATTGCGACTTGCCGACGAACACGTCCACCAAGCGCACCGGCCCGTCCGCCCCGACCAGGGTGTAGTCGGGCATCTCCACCATCGGCAGCCGCCGTCGCTCCGCGGCGATGGCATCCAATTCGCGGGTGGCGGCCTTCTCCCGTCGCCGCAGCTCGTCGAGCGCCGTCCGCCACGTCGTCCCGTCGACCACAGGTGGCAATCCAGGGGTTGTCATCGCATCTCCTCACACTGTCGGTTGCAGTGTTTACCCGGATACGGACCGGAACTCATCGCCCTAGGGCAGCTCGCCGCCCAGCTCAGGCCCGAGCGAACGAAGCGGCGTCGGCTCGGCGGCCACTCGCGTCTCCGGCGCGAACACCCAACCGACAGCCGCGACCAGCAGGATGACGCC
>NZ_JBEVLO010000246.1:0-7178 GCF_040509115.1 Mycobacterium sp.
CCCTATCGATCACCGCGTCACACAGGACATCGACTACGGGGCGAGGTAGCCGCCGTCGACCACTAGCGACGTGCCAGTGACGTAACTGGCCTCGTCGCTGGCGAGGAACAGCGCGGCGTAAGCCGTTTCGATCGCATTGCCCGGGCGACCCAGCACCGTGCCGGCGATCAGAGCGGCGTTGATCTCGGGAGCCTGATGCTCGTTCATGGGCGAGAGGATGTAGCCCGGATGAAGTGAGTTGCAGCGCACGCCATCCGGGCCGTGCGTCGCGGCGACGTTCTTGCTCACGTTCAGGATGGCGCCCTTGGCTGCCTGGTAGGCATAGGAATTGGGCACTCCGGCAAGGCCCCAGATCGACGAGACGTTGATGATCGAACCCCGCTTCGCCGCGACCATGTGCGGCAGAACCGTCTTCATGCCGTAGAAGATGCTCTTGAGGTCGATGTCGAGCACACGGTCATAGATTTCGTCGGTGGTATCCAGGATCGGCTCGTAGAGGCAGATCGCCGCATTGTTGATCAGGATGTCGATCCGGCCGTGCTCGGCGACGATCTGGTCGACGACGCCCTTCCATTGATCGGACTTGGTCACGTCCATCTTGAGGAAGGTGACCGTGCTGTCCTCCGCGTCTGCGGCATCGAGCACGTCGGCCGAATAGACGGCCGTCGCGTTCTCCCGCATGAAGAGCTCGGCCATCTCCCGGCCTTGGCCGCGTGAGGCGCCGGTGATGAGGGCTACCTTGTCGTCGAGTCGTCCCATGAGTGGTGTTTCCTTTCGAAGGTTGGGTCAAGCCTTGGCGTAGCGGCGGGCGAGGGTGGATAGTCCGACCGCGAGGACGAGGATGAGGCCCTTGAAGATGGGCTGGACGAACGTTGGCGCGCCGAAGATGCTCAACCCGTTGAACCCGACGGCGATGATGAGCACGCCGATGAGGGTGCCGAGAATGTGAAATTCGCCGTCGCGCAACGTCGCCGAGCCGAGGAAGACGGCGGCGAACGCGTCGAGCAGGTAACCGTCGGCGGCGGCGAGGGTTCCCGAGCCCAGCAGGGACGACAACAACGAGCCCGTGATCGCCGCGCAGATGCCTGCCGTTGCGAAGGCGAAGATCTTCACGCGGTCGACCCGGATGCCGGATAGGCGCGCTGCTTCTGGGTTGCCGCCCACGGCCTGCATCCGCTGGCCCAGATCGGTCTTGTTCAGGATCACCCACAGGATCGCGAGGACCACGAACATGATGATGATGACGTTGGGTATGCCGAAGAGAGCCCGGCCCAGCGCGATCTGGGTGAACTCTCTGGGCACGCCCGAAGCGATCGGGAACGAGCTATAGGCGAAGCCGAGCCCGATCAGGGCAGTACCCACGCCCAGGGTTGCGATCACGGCGTTGATCCGAACCTTGGTGACCAGCAAGCCGTTTGCCGTCCCGATTGCCCCGCCGATGAGCATGACGAGCGGCAACGCGAGGAGGAGCGGCAACCCGTCGCGTGCGACGAAGCCGACGACGAGGAGGCCCGCGAAGCTCGCGACGTAGCCGATCGAGAGGTCGAACTCCCCGACGACCAATGTCATGGTGAGACCCGCCGCGATGATGGCGGTGAGCGATCCCTGACTGAGGATGTTGAGGAAGTTGGGCAATGTCGGGAACTGGGCCGGCGCCTTGATGGTGAAGGCGATGATCATGATCGCCAGGCCGACGAGAGTGCCGTAGCGGGATAGGAATAAGAGCAGCCGGCGTCGGCGCGGTGAATCGGCTGTGTCAACCGGTGTGGGGGCTGTGATGGTCATGATGGGATCCCCGTCGTCTCGTCGTGGGCGTAGCTGAGTTCGATGATGCGGTTCTCGGTGATCTGGTCGCCGATGAGCTCGCCGCTGACGCGGCCCTCGCTCAGGACGATGATTCGATCGCACAGGGCGGCAAGCTCTTCGACGTCCGAAGAGATGACCACGGTGCCAATTCCCCTGTCGGCCAGGTCCCGGATGGTTTGGTGAATTTCGTGGCGGGCGCCGACGTCGACGCCGCGGGACGGCTCGTCGAGGAACAGCACCTTGACGCCGGGGGAGAGCCAACGCGCAATGAGCGCCTTCTGCTGGTTGCCGCCGGAGAGGCCGCCGATCGGCTGGTTGAGCCCTGCTGTCTTGATCTGAAGCTGATCGATGAGGGTCTTGGCGCGATTTCGCGACTTCCGGTTGCTGATGAACGGCAGCGCCGACACCGAGCGGAGGGACCGCAGGGCCGCGATGTTCATGTTGTACGCCACCGACTTCTCCAACAGCAGTCCTTCGGAACGCCGTTCCTCGGGCACCAGCGCGAGGCCCTTGGCGACGGCGTTCGCGACGTTGCGGGTGTGCAACGGTGCTCCCTCGAGCTCGAAGGACCCCGACTCGAGCTTGTCGGCGCCGAACGCGAGGCGAGCGAGCTCGGTGCGTCCCGCACCGACGAGTCCGCCGAGCCCGAGGATCTCGCCGCGATGCAGCTCGAATGACACGTCTTTGACGGCCTTTCCGCGCGCGACGTTCCTGGCGGCGAAGATCGGCTGCCCTGAGCGGTCGATCTCGATATGCGTTCCCTCACGGGAGACGATCGGAACCTCGCGACCGACGATGGCGCGGATGAGGCCCCTCTTGTCGAGGTCGCCGCGCACCGCCTTGTCGGTGACCCGGCCGTCCCGAAAAACCGTGATGCGATCGGACAGGTCGAGCACCTCGTCGAGGCGGTGCGAGACGTAGAGAATGGCTACGCCGTCGGCCGCCAGGTCGCGGATCACCCGGAACAGGTTCACGCTTTCGTGATCGGAGAGCGCGGCCGTGGGCTCGTCCATCGCGATCATCCGCGTTTCCCGGACGAGTGCCTTGCTGATCATCACCAGCCAACGCTGAGCGACCGTCAACTCGTCCACCCGGACGTCCAGCCGGAAGTCGATGCCGATCCGCTCGGTTGCCTGAGCGGCGACCTTGCGCATTGCCTTCCAGTCGACCATGCCCAAACGCTTTGCCTTCGGGGCGCCTAGTAGCACGTTCTCGATGGTGTTGAAGTGCGGCACCAGATTCAGTTCCTGGTGGATGAAGGCCAGACCGGCTCTCTCGGCGTCGCGGGGCGCGGCCAGCCGCCGTTCCTCACCGTCGATCGAGATGGTCCCCCCATCGGGCGGGGTGATGCCTGCGAGCACGCGGATGAGCGTCGACTTGCCTGCGCCGTTGGCGCCGACCAGACCGTGCACCTCACCGCGGTGGACGTCGACGTCGACCCCCGCGAGGGCAAACACCCCGCCGAACTGCTTGCTCACCCCGCGAACCTTGAGCCAGGCGTCGGGTGTGTCGGTCATGGGTTGGCGGGTCCTTTCGATGATCGGGCTCGACTCGATCGTCGAGCCCGACTCAGCCGAGCGCATCGGGGTGAGCGGCGAGAAACGCATCGATCGTCGTTGAGTCCACCAGGACGCCGGGCACGTCGATCGTCTTCGGCTGCCAACCGTCGCCGGCGTTGATGGAATCGATTACGGCGGTGAACAACTGGGCTCCCTCGGTGTAGCCGTCCTGCCAGATGACCTGCTTCATCGACCCGTCCCTCACCGCTTCGAGGGCGTTGGGCGCACCGTTGATGGAGTACACCGACACGTCGGTGCGATTGGCCTGTTTGAGGGCGGCGATGGCACCCATGCCCGGCTCGTCCCAGGCGCCCCAGATCGCGAGCGGTCCGCTGCCCTGTGGGTGGCTCGCAAGCCATGCCGAGGTGAACGCGGTTCCGTCTTCGACCTGCCCAGGGATCGCGACCTCGTTGCTGGTGATGGACAGGCCGGGTTGCTTCGCCGTGGCCTCCTCGAAGGCCTCTCCGCGATACAGGCACAGCACGCCGGTGTGATAGGTCAGGGCGAGCACGTCACCGGTGGTGCCGAAGTCGGCGATCATGGCATTGACCGAGTCTTCGCCCACCTTGCGCGCGCTGGTGGTCGCGGTGATCCCCTCGATGAGCTCGCCGCCCCAGCTCACCACGGGAATCGAGGCCGCCGTCGCCGCGGCGAGACCCGCACCGATCGACGAGGACGCGAAGGCCGAGACGAGGATCGCGTCGACCTTCTGGGTGGTGGAGAACGACGTCATGGCGGCGTTCGCCTTGTCGGGGCTGCCCTGGGTGTCGGTCACGGTGACTCGCCAGCCGGCATCCTCCGCTGCGTCCGTCGCTCCCTTGATCACGGCGGCATTGAGGGCATCCGTCGCCACCAGCGCGACGATGCCGAGGGTCTTCTGGCCGTTGTTCCCGCCGGTGGAACCGCTGCAGCCGGCGATGCCGACGACGGTCATGACGACTGCGGCAAGTGCTATGAGTGTGCGCTTCATCGAGATCACTCCTTGGGTGCGTGGGCTTTACTTGACGGAATCGGGGTGACTGGCGATGAAGTCGTCGACGTTGGTCGAATCGACGACGATGCCGTCGATCTTGATGACCTTGGTCTCCTGACCCGCGCCACCGCCCGCGTCGACCGCCTCGATGAGTGCCTCCATGAGCGCGGCGCCCTCGTCCTCGGCCGGCTGCCAGACCACCGAAGTGACCTCGCCCGCCTTGACGTCGAGGATTCCGGGGGCACTTCCGTTGGTGCTGAACGTCTTGACGTCGGTCCGACCGGCTTGCTTCAGGGCCGCGGTGATGCCCTCCATGGGTTCGTCCCAGCAGGTCCAGACGCCGTAGTTACCCGCGCCTGCGGGATGGGTCACCAGCCAGGTGGACGTGAAGTTCGTCGCGGACTGCTGCTGGCCAGGCACGACGACCTCGTTGTAGGTGATGTCGAGGTCGGTATTGGCCACGGCGGCGTCGAACTCATTCTGATGGTCCAGGCATAGCTTGCCGGGATGGAAGGTCAGTGCCAGGACGTCCCCCGAGCTGCCCATGGTGTCGACCAGAGCGTCGGCGGAGGCCTTGCCGACTGCCTGATTGCTCGTCGTGGCGAGGATGCCGGGTGCCTCGCCACCGCCCCAGCTGATGACGGGAACGCCGGCGGCCTGGGCGGCCGCAAGGCCGGAACCGATTGCGGTGGAAGCGAAGACGAGCACGAGGATGCCGTCGACACCCTGGGTCGCGTACGAGGACATCGCGGCGTTCGCCTGGTCGGCGCTGCCCTGGGTGTCCGTCACCTTGACCGACCACCCGTTCTTCTCGGCGACGGTCGTTGCGCCGCGGATGGCTTGCTGATTGATCGCGTTGTTGCCGATGAATGCCACGATGCCGAGCGTCTTGTCGCCACTCGCCGACGAGTCGCCGGACGGAGCTCCAGTCGAGCAGGCCAGCAAACTGATCGCGGTCAGGATCGCGAGCGCGACTCCCAGGATTTGCCTCATTGCAGAACACCTCATTTGTGCCAGAACGGAAGAAGCGGTGCGGGCCGATCGTACGAGCAGTTTGTAAGATCGTCGTACAATCCGTCGGATTGTAGTACCGCCTGACGATCGGTTGTCAACAGGCAATTTGGGCCGACTCAGCCCCTTGCGCCACTTTGTATGACGGTCATATGATCTGTCGCGCCGGTCACACCCCACATCTGGTGTGGGCATCGTCACGCCGGTGAGATCACTTGAAACGAGGGAGTTCCCGTGGCAGAAGACTCGACCCCGATCAGCGTCTGGCAGGTGAAGTACGGCGAGCGCGTCGTGCGGCGCAGCGACGTGCTCAACGACTACGCGCAGTACGGACTGCCCGACGGCAACCTCGACATGGATTACAACTTCTGGGTGCTCCGCACCGGGGGCAAGACCCTCCTCGTCGACACCGGCTACGACATCGAGGCGCGAGACTGGCTGGGCGAGATCAGTGTGACCCCACCGGCGGTCGGCCTGGACCTCGTCGACGTCGATCCGACGACGGTCGACATGGTGATCACCTCGCACTTCCACTACGACCACATCGGCGAGTTGCGCCTGTTCCCGAATGCGCAGATCGTCTCGGGCCAGGCGGAGTACGACTACTGGTTCGGCAAGTGGGAGGCCGGAAAACTGGAGGGTGAGTTCACCACCGCCGAAAATCTCGAGCCCGTCCGCAAGGCCCGCGACGAGGGGCGACTGCGGTTGATCGCCGAAGAGACCGAGGTCTTTCCCGGTGTCACCGTGTACCCCATCGGTGGACACTGCCCCGGGGAGCTCCTCGTCCGCATCGACACCGCAGGCGGCGGCCTCATCCTGGCCGTCGACGCCGCTCACTTCTACGAGCAGATCGAGAACGAGTGGCCGTTCTTCGCCTTCACCGACCTGCACGAGATGAAGGAGGGCCTCGCCTTCATCAATCGCCTTGCAGCGGAGACCGGAGCCGACGTCATTCCAGGCCACGACGCGCGCGTGCGCGACCGCTATCCGGCAGCGCCGGGTCGCGCCGCACGCGTCGCAAATGTGCTGGCCTGAGTTGCTCCCACGTCACGAATTACGTGCTCGACGCTTAGGCTGGACGACATGCCTGGCAACTCGCTCACCGAATCATGGTCAGCCGTGCCGGTCGGCCGCACCGCCGCGCCCCTTCGCGAGCAGGTCATAGCGGCGCTGCGACAGGCGATCATCGACTTCCAGCTGGTGCCCGGCCAACGGCTGGTGGAGCGCGAACTCATCGAAAGCCTCGGTGTCTCGCGCACCACCATCCGAGAGGCGCTGCGGGAACTCGCTTCCGAAGGCCTCGTCACGGTCGTGCCGCAGCGCGGCGCCATCGTCAGCGTGCCGTCACTGGACGACGCCGCGGACCTGTACGAGGTGCGTGCCTCGCTCGAGTCGCTCATCGTACAGCGGTTCGTCGAACGGGCCAGCGATGATCAGCTGGTGCAGTTGGGGCGCACGGTCGACAAGTTCGCCGAGGTCGTCGATTCCGGCGCCGACGTGCGCGACATCCTGGCGGCCAAGAACGAGTTCTACGTCGTGCTGATCGCCGGTGCCGCGACGAATGCCGTGCAGCAGTTGCTCGAAGCCATCCAGGCCAGGGTGCAAGCCCTGCGCGCGACGTCGCTGGCCGCACCGGGGCGATCGCACGACGTCATCGGCGAGCTGCAGGCGATCGTCGAGGCTACGTCCCGTCGGGATGCCTCGCGAGCCTCGGAGCTCATGGCCGCGCACGTCCGCGCGGCAGCGCGCACCGCGTTGTCGAGCCTCAAGGATGGCGTCGCCTGACGGCGGCGCCTCGTCCTACCCACCCCACGGCGTCCCACCTCACG
>NZ_JBEVLO010000247.1:0-7692 GCF_040509115.1 Mycobacterium sp.
GGTTTCGCCGTGCAGACCTTCTCCCAGGGTCGGAACGGGAAACGGAATGTCCAGTAGAGATGGCACCTCGTCGGGGTCCCCGGGGTTTTCTGCGAGGTGTTCGACAGCGTTGGCTGCCGCGGCCGCGGCCGCGGCGTAGGTGCGCACCAGCGGCTTGCGTTCGGCTTCATACGTATCGAGCAGACTGTCGGGGGCGCCGTTTAGTCGGGCGTCGATCTTCCACGCCAAGTTCATCGCGTCCCGGATGCCCGAGCACATGCCTTGCCCGAGGTGCGGCGTCATCTGATGAGCGGCATCACCGGCCAGGAAGAGGCGGCGGTCGCGCCACCGGCGCGGCAGCAACGATTCCCATCGGTACACGTCGGCCCGCAGAATGCGATACGAGCCGGCTTCGTAATACGGCTGGAGCAAGTCGTACCACGCGGTGGGTTCTTCGAAGTCCGCCGTCCGATCACGTTCGTTAAGAAGAAACTCGAAGCGAATCATTCCGTTCGCACCTGGCACCACGGTCACCGGATTCGGCGGCTTCGCCCGGGTGTAGGTGAAGATGGCGGGGTTGTCCCTGCGATCACTCGGAACGATGTCGAGAATCAGTGAACGGTGTGTGGCGCCGAGGTCCTCGACATCTGGACTCACCTGGGTCC
Organism: Mycobacterium sp.; assembly: GCF_040509115.1. GTDB lineage: Bacteria > Actinomycetota > Actinomycetes > Mycobacteriales > Mycobacteriaceae > Mycobacterium. The sequence goes on from NZ_JBEVLO010000247.1 coordinate 645, forward strand.
GCAGCAAGGACCGGGCGCCGTCCGCCCCGATCACATATTTCGCAAACAGTGCCTCGTCGTTGTCGTGCCGGTCGTTTCGGATGGTTACCTCGACGCCGGTGTCGCTTTGGCTGACTGTCTGCGCTCGCCACCCGTACCATGCCGTCGCGCCGTCCATCGCGTGGAGTCGACCGCGCAGGCAATTCTCGAACTCTGGCTGGAAGAACTGGTAATCGCCGAACCACCCCTGGTCGGTCGGCTCGGTGCGCCAACCAAAGCTCTGCACCAACTGCCCGTAGGCGTTGAAGAACTGGTACTTGCCGGTGGTTTGGCGATGCCACGTTGGTTCGAGATGCGCGGCGCCCAGCGTCTGGAACGCTCGCATGGTCTCGTCGTCGATGTGTGTCGCGCGGGGATGCTGGGCCGGGATGCGATAAGGATCTACCAGCGCGACGGAGACTCCGCGGCCAGCCAGCAGTGTCGCCGCGCTAAGACCAGTCGGTCCTGCGCCGAGGACGATGACATCAGTGTGCGCGGTTGTGGTGTTCACGAGCTGTACTCCGAGGACGTGGTGGGGACCGTATTGCTGACGACGACTCGCGTGATCTTCCCGCGAATCTTGCGCTGCGCCAACGCTTCCGTCAGCAAGTCAAGAGCAGGGTCAGTGCTCTGTGATGTCGAGTAGTACAGCGTCGACCCGACAAGGCAACACGCCACTGCAAACTCACCGGGTGTGTCGATCTGGTCCAAGACCTCGTGCTCGCGGACACGGACGAATCGTTCCCCTGTTGTGGTTGCCACCCACACCGAGCCATCCGGTGCCGGCCAGATCCCGTCAGGACGGTGCCGCGCGTCGAAGAGGGTCCCTAGATCGGTCCACAAGCGTCGGTTTGTGAGCCGTCCGTCAATACCTATGTCGAAAGCAGTAAGTCGGGTCCCGTGCGTTTCTGCGACGATCAGCGTCGCGTCGACAATTGCCAGACCGTTCGGGAACCGCAATTCGTCAGCGGCAACCTCTATCGAGCCATCCTGGCCCACCATGAGCAATCTGCCCACCGGATTGCCGCTGTGTGGATCAGGGCCCATATCGTCCACGTAGAGCCGACCATCCGGAGTGCCCACCATGTCCCCGAGTCGATCGCGGACCAGTTCGGAGAGGTCGGCGTAGAGGACGAACTCGTCGTCTACGAGTACGTCGATGCGCTTGTCACACCAACGCGCAGCGGCGAGTCGCCCGTCGGGCAGAAACCACAACCCGTTGGTCGGGCTCTTGAGATCCCGACGTTGAATCGTGTTCGGGCTCAGTGTCACCAGTTGACCGGCCTGCGTGTCGGAGAACCACAGTTCGTCGCCGTGAACGCGGGGAGATTCTCCCCATCTCAGGTCGTCGCGCACAATCTCGGCGGCGGTCACGACGCGTCGCCACCGGTCTCGGCACCGACTAGTTCAGCCGAGGCGGCAAGCTGTGTACGCAGGGTTCCTACCCCTTCGATCTCGCTGACGAGTTGCTGTCCCGGGGACAGAAATCGTTTGGGGCTTCGGGCAAAACCCACGCCGGAGGACGTACCGGTAAAGACGAGATCGCCAGGCCGCAGCTCAACCACCGACGACAAGTGGGAGACGAGGACCGGGATTGAGAAGATCAGCTTGGAGGATCGAAAGTCCTGCACGACTTCGCCGTCGAGAGTGCATCGCAATCCTAGGTCGTCGGGGTTGTCCAATTCGTCGGGTGTCACCAACCAGGGCCCCGTCGGCCCATAACCAGGAAGAGACTTTCCGAAACTGAACTGCGGGTAAGGCATTCCCGCGAGTTGCATGGTCCGGTCGGAAATATCCTGGCCGATCGTCAGTCCCGCAACGTAGTCCCAACCGTCGGCGGCCGGTACGCGGTGTGCGGTGCGGCCGATAACGACCACGAGCTCCACCTCCCAATCGGTTGTGGGCCCGCGCAGTTCGACCTCACTGTTCGGTCCGACTATGCAAGAGGGAAACTTGGTGAAGACCGAAGGAAAGTCTGGAATCTCGAGATTGGCTTCTTCGGCGTGATCAAGGTAGTTCAACGAGATCGCGAACACCTGAGATGGCCGCGGCGAGGGAGCGCCGAGGGAATCGGCTGCGACATCTCCTCCGCCTTCAGCTCCAGTGGATTGGCCCCACTGGCGGAAGTCGTCCCACTGTATGTAGATGTCGGCGATGTCGGGACCAAACCGCCCGTTGCTCGCTTCCGCGACGTCGACCGGAAGTCCTCCGACGAACGTCGTCAAGCGGTTGTTCACTGATGCGACCAACATGGTGCATCCTTTCTCTCTGGGGAATTCGGCACCCGATGGGTTAGGGGCGCTCTATCGAAACCGGCAGCGACTCGAGGCCGCGAACGGTGTTGTTGAGATGGCGCACCACTGGTCCGACGACGTCGAACCTCTCGACTCGATCGGCGAGTGCCCCCAGGAGCGCATGTGCCTCCATCCGCGCAAACGCCTGCCCGGCGCACGCGTGCAGCCCGTAGCCGAATCCGACGTGATCGCTGGCATCGCGGGTGATGTCGAAGTCGGCTGCGGTGTCGCCGTAGTGGCGCTCATCTCGGTTGGCGGAGCCGTACATGATCAGGACGCGATCGCCCGCGCCGATGCGGACCCCGTCGATGTCGTTGTCGTCGGTTGCCACGCGGGTGAAATAGTGAACGGGGCTTTCGACGCGCAGCACCTCATTGAAGGCGGCGGGGATCAACGATCGGTCAGCCTTGACTGCATCCCATTGATCCTGAAACCGGGAGAACAACCAGATTGCCGACCCGATCGAGTTCACGGTCGTGTCCATGGCGGCTGCCGTATATGCGGCCAGAAGCTGGGGGGCATGCGCGCGTTCGATCCTGCCGGCGTCGGCCGCCTCGTACACCGCGCGGCCCATGCTGCCCTCGGCTAATTCCTCGGGATGCACTGAGTGGGCCCACTGGAACATCTCTGCCAGAGCGGGCATCGACGCAGTCATACGACCGTTGGCCGGTCCCAGAGAATTGAACATGGCATCGCCCCAGGGCAGCAGGCGCGGCCGCACGGATTCGGGTATTCCCAGCAAGTCAGCGACGATGGAGGGGGGAAACACCTGCGCCAATTGTGCGACCGCGTCAAAAGAGCCCTCTTGCGCAAGCGCTGCTACCAGTTCGTCGGCGCGAGACCGGATTTGGTCGCTCAAGGACCGTATGGCGCGTGGGCTCAGGCTCTCCGCCAGGACACCCCGGAGCGTATCGTGAAGAGGAGGGTCGGACGCCAGAACGGTGTCGATGGACATGTCGTTGACCTGGTCGTTGAGGCCGACACCTTTGGCCGCGCTATACCGTTCCCAGTTGCCGAGAACGTCGCGTACTCCGTCATAGCGTGGAACCGCCCACGAGTTCAGCCGTGAGAGCCATACTGCTGGTGCTTCGTCGCGAAGTATTGAAAACGCTTGGTACGGAGTGTCGAGTACTTCGTCTGAGAACAAGTCGACATCGGACTGGTTGATGGTGCTGGTCATTCGTTCGCTCCTAGGTGGCTGTGGGACGAAGGGTTGCCTGCGGCTGTGTGCAACCGCGAAATGGGCATGCGCTTGTTGATGGCCAGCGCACCGCGAGGACGGCCACCGTCCGTCCATTGCACGAGAGCCTGGAGTTCGGCAACCGACCCTTCGATTACGTGCGGCTCTCCGACGAAAGGTGTAGCGCCGCCGATCTTTAGTGCTAGGTCGAACTGATCAGTCCAAAAGTAGGGCCGGGGAGAATGCGCTCCTGCGCTGTCACCGAGGACCAGTGCGGCGGCGGCCACTCGCGCCTGGTCAATCGCACTGGACCAATGCGGACTGCGCCGAGGCGGCGTTCCAAAGGCGACAACATCACCGGCAGCGACGATTCGTTCGCTGACGCGACACCGCGAGTCGACGACGACGCCCGGTTGATGCGCCACGCCAGAGGTTTTGAGCCATTCGACGTTGGGGACATCCCCGACAGCGGACACGACGAGATCGGCCTCGACAACGCTGTTGGCGTACTTGACCGCCAGACGTCCACCGTGGTCGACAAGGTGAGCACCATTCGCATCAATCACGATGTTGACGCCGTGCGCCCTCGCCCGCCTTGCGACCAGGTCGGACACAAAGGTCCCACACAGGCGAAGGAGTGGCTGTTCGTCGCTAATCACGGTCGTGTGCAGCCCCATTGCCGTTGCGACCGACGCGAGTTCCATACCGAGCACGCCGCCGCCAACAATGGCGATCGAGGACGCGTGCTGAACGTCTGCGCGCAGCTCCCGCGCGTCGTCCAGCGTCCGTACGACGCGCTCTTCGATTCCGGTCGAGTTCCGGCCGAGATCGGCCAACGTGCGCGCTCGAGCGCCCGACGCGATGACGAGGCCGGCGTAGGCAAGATCTCCACCGTCAGCCATCTCGATCACGCCCCGGTCGACATCAAGACCCACGGCGAGCCGGCCACGCAGGTGCTGCACCCGTGAACGGTCGAGCCGCGGCAGCAAAGTCGACTCAGGAGTGTCCGAACCCGACAGGACTGCCTTTGACAGGGGTGGGCGTGCGTAGGGGTCTGCGTCCTCAACATCGACGAGGGTGATGGATCCCTGGTGACCGAGCCGGAGCAGTTCCTCAACGACCGTGACGCCGGCTATCGATCCGCCCACCACCACCACGTCGTCGTCGAGTTCGATCATTTCAGGCCCCGTCCAGTTTCAGTGCGGCCACCGGACAACTCCGAACCGCGAGGCGCGCCTTGTCGAGCTCGTTGTCGGGAATGTCGTCGGTGGGAATCTCCAGCTCACCCTCGTCATTCAGCCGAAGGAGATTTGGCGCCCTCTCCTCGCAAAAGCCGTAGCCCTCGCACCTCTTCCGATCCACGGTCACCTTCACAGTGGCGCTCCTCACTCGTCCCGCGCATTGCGACCACCTTCACAGGGCGGTGTGTTCGGTGTCAAGCAGAATCAGAATTTTGATTCTGTTTAGCGCTTTGGTAGGTGCTGCGTCCGCCGAGAATCTCGACGATGCGGCCTACGATGGGACCCATGACCGACGCCCTTGCTGGCGTGAGCCCTCCCAAACAGGCGCGCTCACGTCAGGCATGGGCGCGCGTGCTGGACGCCGGTGCCGAGATTCTGGAAACCTCGAGCGTGGACGAGTTCACCATTGGCGCGGTGTGCGAGAGGGCCGGCGTGTCCGTGGCGGCTATCTATTCGCGCGTACCGGGCAAGGACGCGCTGTTCCTGGCCGTATACGAGAACTCGCTCGCCCAGATGGCCAAGGAAAGAGCAGTACTCGAAGGGCCGCAGGAGCGTTACGAGAGCCTCGACACCGAAGAGCTGATCTCCCTCGCAATCAACACCGTCGCGGACCTGTTCCTCACGCGCTCCGGCCTGATCCGTTCCATCATCTGGCTCTCCGCAACGCACGAGGAGGTCCGGACCCGCGGTTCGCAGTGGATGACAGAACTCGGCCAGACTGTGACCGCGCTCCTCGAACCCCGGCTCAGCGAGTTCGCCGGCTCACAACCCGAGCGGTCGCTCGATACCTGCTACCGCACCATCTGGTCCGCTGTCGCTATGCACGTCGCCTACGGCGCCACCTTTGCCACCGACCGAGTTGTCTCCGACGACGAATTCAAGGCCGAGCTGCGGGACACCGCAATAAGGCTCCTACTGTGCCACCCGTCGTCGGAACACAACCCGGCAACGAGCTGATCGCCCGCTGCGACTCCAACGCGGTCGAGCTAGACACCGATTGCATCCTCTACCAACGAGATTCGTCCACGCCGGTCTGAAAAGGCAGTGAGCTCCGGTCCCCGGCTGCGCGCAACTTGCAGTTCAGGATTGCCGGCGTCGAGGGCGAGAACCAGACCGTTCCGATGTCGCCATTCACCGCGCCGTCTCCAGAATGTCGTTGACGCGCTTGTCTTCCCGGCGCAGCGCGCCCTAGCGCGGCGCAGGCACGGTACCGGCTTAAAGCGGCGCGATCTCGACGTACTCGAACTCGATGAAGCCCTGGGCGACGAACGGCAGCCGCGCTATCTCCGCCTTGATCGCAGCCAGATCGGTACCGCGGACGATTCCAAACACGCCAGCGCCGTCGGTCCGTCGATACGACGCCGACAAGACACCTTCGGCGCGCAACTCACCGACTACCTGAGCTTCCTCAGCTTTGTAGGCCTCCCAACCCTCTTTCGTCGGGACGCCTGCGGCGATCAAGAATTCCATGTCCATAGTCCTTTGTTCGTCGTGTGTTCCGTGCGCGAAGCTGTCTCCCGAGGTGCTCTGGACTGCACTCAGTCTGGCGGTGGGGTGGTGCTGAAGATCGGCCAACAAATCTCTGTGGCGGTGAACGTTGTTGGATCTGAGGGCGTACCGCCGAGGTAGTGTTCGCGGATTGGGCCCTGGTGGCTGATCAGACGTTCGTTTGCATATATTCCCAGAGCCCCGTAACTGCGGTCGATGCCTTCGTGACCGCCGGAGTGGGTGAGCACCGCGAATTCGGCCTGAGGTAATACCTCGGCACGGATGCCCTCCGGGGGATCCGCGGATTGCGGCGCCGGGACGAATAGCGTTGCCCTACCTTCTGATTCAAGGAACAATGATCGGTCGTAGAGGCCACCCGGGACGACCGCGGAATGTACGCCTGCTGCCGTTGCAACTGCGTCTCGCAGTTTCCCCAGCGTCGCCGCGAACCAGCTGTCGATCTCGGCAACCTCGATCGTGGCGCCGATGGACCACACCGCGAGCGCGGGTTCTCGACGCAACTCCACGTAGGCGGGGGTCTGCACGGGAGAAAGTAACTCGCGCAGTGCGCCAACGGTGTCTCTAGTCTGCTGCAGCTGCACCTCCATCTGTTCGAGATGAGTCGTGATTATCGCGGTGCGGGCCACGGCGTCTTCGGTGCTCAGCAGCGCCTTGATATCGGGAATGGACATGTCGAGAGAGCGGAACCGGCGGATGATGTGGGCATGATCGACCTGGCTAGTGTCGTAGAAGCGGTAGCCGGTGTGGGAGTCGATGTGGGCCGGTTCGAGAATGCCGATGTCGTGGTAGTGCCGTAGCGCCTTCCT
>NZ_JBEVLO010000248.1:0-4295 GCF_040509115.1 Mycobacterium sp.
AGACAGGAAGACGAGGAGTCCCCCACACGGGCAGCCAAAAACAACAAACAAAAACCACCAAACACACTATTGAGTTCTCAAACAACACACCCGGATTTCAGGCAACCCTGCCACTGTACTTCATCGTGGGGGCTTCGTCAATCCTCGTCCTGCCGGTCTAGGACCGGGGCCGTAGGCACTGGGTAAACACTAGCCGACGATCGCGCATACTCCAAAACCGCACCACAACGGCTGGTTTTGACCGAAAAGCTATGACACGCGCTCGATTTCGGCGCCCAAGCTGACCAGGTTCTCGACGAACAGCGGGTAGCCGCGGTCGATGTGGACGACGTCGTGAACCTCGGTGTCGCCATCTGCGACCAAGCCGGCGAGCACCAAGCCAGCGCCCGCCCGGATGTCGGACGCCCACACGGGAGCACTGGAGAGCTGAGGAATCCCACGGACCACCGCGTGATGCCCGTCGGTCCTGGCGTCCGCCCCGAGCCGGATCATCTCCTCCACGAAGCGGAAGCGGGCCTCGAACACGTTTTCGGTGATCATGGAGGTGCCGTCGGCGATGCAGGCCAGCCCGATCGCCATCGGTTGCAGGTCAGTGGGAAATCCTGGGAACGGCAGCGTCGCCACGTTGACGGCCTTGGGGCGCTCGTACTGGACGATGCGGAAGCCGTTGTCGTGCTGGGTGACCGTCGCGCCGGTGTCGTGCAACTTGTGCAGAACCAACTGCAAGTGCTGCGGATCGACACCCGTGACGGAGATGTCCCCCCGCGTCATCGCCGCGGCGATACCCCACGTCGCAGCCACGATGCGATCTCCGATCACCCGATGCTCCGTCGGATGCAGCCGGTCGACACCGGTGATCGTCATGGTCGAGGAGCCCGCGCCAGAGATCTGCGCCCCCATCTGACTGAGCATCGCGCACAGATCGATGACATCGGGCTCGCGCGCCGCGTTGTGTATCGTCGTCACGCCCTCCGCCAGGACCGCCGCCATCAGAATGTTCTCGGTGGCGCCGACGGAGGGGAACTCCAGCTGAATCTCGGCGCCCCGCAGGTGATCCGCCTCGGCGACCACACAGCCGTGCTCGATGTTGCACCGCGCACCGAGCTGCCGGAGGCCCGCCTGATGCATGTCCAACGGCCGCGATCCGATCGCATCGCCACCCGGTAGCGCCACCTTGGCCTTCTTGCACCGACCGACCAAGGGGCCCAGGACGCACACCGAAGCTCTGAACTGGCGTACGGCGGCGAAGTCGGCGTCGTACTTCGGCTCGTCTGGCGAGGTGATCAGGACCGTGTCTCCGTCGAGTTCGACGTTGGCGCCGAGCCCGCGAAGTACTTCGGCCATCAACGGCACGTCGAGGATGTCGGGGCAGTTGGTGATGGTGCTGGTGCCTTCTGCCAGCAGCGTTGCCGCCATCAGCTTGAGCACGCTGTTCTTTGCTCCTCCGACGGCTACTTCGCCTGACAACCGGGACCCGCCGGTCACCACGAATCGCTCGCTCACGCCGGTCAGTGTAAACAGCGCATGGCTCTCCGTCAGGCTCGTGCAGCAAGCCCGAGTACGGTTTCACCATGGCAGTCCACTTGACCCGCATCTACACCCGAACGGGCGACGACGGCTCGACTGGGCTGAGCGACTTCAGCAGGGTGTCCAAGAACGACCCTCGGCTCGCGGCGTACGCCGACTGCGACGAAACCAACGCGGCCATCGGTGTTGCTGTGGCGCTCGGTGCGCCGGATGAACGGTTGACGGCCTTGCTACGGCAGATCCAGAACGATCTCTTCGATGCCGGCGCCGACCTCTCCACGCCGGTGATCGCCAACCCGGAACATCCGCCGCTGCGAATCACCCAGCCCTACATCGACCGCCTCGAAAAGTGGTGCGACGAGTTCAACGAGTCGCTGCCCGCACTGAATTCGTTCATCCTCCCCGGCGGCACCGCGTTATCGGCACTGCTGCACGTGGCGCGGACCGTGGCACGTCGAGCCGAGCGATCGGCATGGCTGGCGATCGAAACGCACGGCGACTCGGTCAGCGTGCTGCCTGCCAAGTACCTCAACCGGTTGTCGGATCTGTTGTTCATTCTGTCGCGCGCGGCGAACCCGGACGGCGACGTCCTCTGGAAGCCCGGCGGATGAGCGCTTGCGCGAAGACAAAAACGACGGTTGAGCGGTTGCGCTTAGCTCGATCTGCGCCGCGCCCGCGGCGACGGCCGCGACTCGAGCCAAGAGGTGAACGCGGTCAAAGCCGCACGGTCCAAAGCGATCTCGTAGCCCCGGCGGCTCTCGGAACCGGTGTCACGTAGCTCCAGAACGACGATCTCGGCGCTCATGATGTCGAACTCGTCACCCCTTGGGGCACGGCGTGACACGACGTCGATACCGCGCCGTGAAATCCTGCGATCGGGCCACCACCGCAGGCTGGATAGCCGGTAGAAACCGGCCTCTCCCCCGCGGTAACGCACCACCCCGTGGCGCCAGCCGTGCCCACCAACTGCGGGCACGTCGCGCAGAATGGCCGCCGAGCCGCCCACCTGCCGGAGCTTCCACAACCGATAGGACAGCGCGACGACGACCAGTAACAACACGCCGACCAGCGCGGCCATGACGATCATGGACGCGCTCATCGGCAACCTAGTCGAGCTCGCCTAGGGCGCGCAGCCGCGCCCTGCCCCACGCGGCGGTGCGCTCGTCGTCGGACTCGGCATCCTGCTTGGCGTCGTCGGCATTGATCTCGGACTCCAGCTCGGCGTTCTCCACAAGGATGCGAACCGCCTCGTCCGTGACCGACAGAAACCCGCCGTCGACCGCGATGCGGAGATCGTCCTCACCCTCGCGCTCGACGCGCACCATCGCGTCGGGGACCAGCTGCGCCACCAACGGGATGTGGCGCGGCAGGATGCCGATTTCACCCGCGGTGGTGCGGGTGAAGACGAACGTGGCGTCACCCGCCCACAGCTCGCGCTCGACGGCCACGATCTCGACGTGGATTTCAGCCATCGCACACCACTCCTCTCAGTGCTCCTCGCGTGCGTAGCCTGCGAGCTAGCCCGCCAATCACAGCTTGGCGCCGAAGCTCTCGGCCTTCTTGGCCAGGTCGTCGAGGCCACCGATGAGGAAGAACGCCTGCTCGGGCAGGTGGTCGAAGTCACCCTTGGTGAGCTTGTCGAATGCTTCGATGGTTTCCTTCAGCGGAACCGTCGAACCCGGCTGGCCGGTGAATTGCTCAGCGGCCATCATGTTCTGGCTCAGGAAGCGCTCGATGCGACGCGCCCGGTTGACCAGCTGCTTGTCCTCTTCGGAGAGCTCGTCGACACCGAGAATCGCAATGATGTCCTGAAGATCCTTGTAGCGCTGCAGGACTCGGATGACTTCCTGCGCGACGCGGTAGTGCTCGTCACCGACGACGGCCGGGTCCAGGATGGTCGAGCTCGACGCCAGCGGGTCCACCGCCGGGAAGATGCCCTTCGAGAACACCGCGCGCGAGAGTTCGGTGGTGGCATCGAGGTGCGCGAACGTGGTCGCGGGCGCCGGGTCGGTGTAGTCGTCGGCCGGCACGTAGATCGCCTGCAGCGAGGTGATCGAGTTGCCGCGCGTGGACGTGATGCGCTCCTGGAGCACGCCCATCTCGTCGGCGAGGTTCGGCTGGTAGCCCACCGCGGAGGGCATGCGGCCGAGCAGCGTCGACACCTCGGAGCCGGCCTGCGTGAACCGGAAGATGTTGTCGATGAAGAGCAGCACGTCCTGGTTCTGGACGTCGCGGAAGTACTCCGCCATCGTCAGCGCGGACAGCGCGACGCGGAGGCGCGTCCCGGGCGGCTCGTCCATCTGGCCGAAGACGAGGGCGGTCTTGTCGAAGACGCCCGCCTCCTCCATCTCCCCGATGAGGTCGTTGCCCTCGCGGGTGCGCTCACCGACACCGGCGAACACGGAGACACCACCGTGGTTGGCGGCGACGCGGTAGATCATCTCCTGGATGAGCACGGTCTTGCCCACGCCGGCACCGCCGAACAGGCCGATCTTGCCGCCCTGCACGTACGGGGTCAGCAGGTCGATGACCTTGATGCCCGTCTCGAACAGCTCCGTCTTCGACTCGAGCTGGTCGAAGGCCGGGGGCTGACGGTGGATCGGCCAGCGCTCGGTGATCTCGATCTTCTCGCCCTCGACCGGGTTGAGCAGGTCGCCGGTCACGTTCCAGACGTGGCCCTTGGTGACGTCGCCCACCGGCACGCTGATCGCGGCACCGGTGTCGGTGACCTCCTGGCCGCGGACCAGGCCGTCGGTCGGCTTCAGGGC
>NZ_JBEVLO010000249.1:0-7606 GCF_040509115.1 Mycobacterium sp.
CGGGCAGGAACCCCTGCGACCTCAGGATGGCGGCACCATCGATGCCGTCCGTGATGGCTCCGCCATCGATGCCGTCCGTGATGGTCGAGGTGTTTCCTGCTGCTGCGGTGGACATCGCATCTCCTTCTCGACCCCGTCCGAAGACCAGTCGCGAATTTCACTGAGTGAATGTTGCTTTCAACAAATGAAAATCTAGGAGACGTTGGGGCTGCTGTCAACAGGTCGGCCAGATCCGACCCGTGACGCCTGAGACTTCAGTGAGTACTGGTACCGTTCACTGGGTGAAATCCGATGCGCCGTCCGACAAGGGTTCGAGCCTCATCGGAGTGGAGCGCACGACCAGGATCCTTCAGTGCGTCGCGGACGCCGGTTCCGCCAATTTGACCGAAATCGCAAGGGGCACGACGCTCAACGAAGCAACGGTCTTGCGCTACCTGAACAGTCTCGCCTCGCTGGGGTTCATCGAACGCTTCGATGCGAACCAGTACCGGCTGGGTTGGGAGATGTTCCGCCTAGGCCGAAGGGCGTACTCCGGACAGGTGCCGTCGGATGCGATCCTCCCGACGATGGAACGACTGGTCGCCGAGTTCAACGAGACCGTGAACTTCGCCGTCAAGAAGGACCGCGCCGTCGTCATCATCGAGGTCATCGAGGGACGCCGGTCGGTGAAGAAGGTCACCGAGATCGGCCAGGTGGATCCGTGGCACGCCTCGGCGCTCGGCAAGGCGTTGCTGGCGTCGATGCCCGACGCAGACTGGCGCGAGATCGTCTCCGCGGTCGGCTTGCCTGCCTTGACGCCGCACACGATCACGTCGGTGAAGAAGTTGACCGCCGAGATCAAGGACATCCGAGAGCGCGGCTTCGCAGTCGACAGGGAGGAGGCCGAAGAAGAGTTGACGTGCGTCGCGGCCGCCATCCCCACGACGTCCGGTCGAGCCTCGTCCCACGCCCTCAGCGTCAGCTTCCTCACCCACCGGCTGCCCGAAGAGAGCATCGAACATGCTGGGCGACAAGTCGTTTCGGCCGCCCGAGAGATCGCCGCCAGACTTCCCTGACGAGGGCACCGTCCTAGTTGCAGAAGTGCAGAAGCCCCAGTGGGCCGGTGACGCAGCCACCCTGGCCGTAGTAGCCGCCGTACCCGTAAATCGGCGGTCCCCAACCCGGGCCGTCGTTCCAGCCTCGCCCATAGTTCCAGTCGCGCCCGTCGCGCCCGCCGCGCCAACCGGGCCCACCACCCCACGGACCTGGCCCGTGGCCGCCTGGATTCTCGGCCCACGCCGTCTGCGCCACGACAGGAGATGGTGCGGCATTCGCCACGCCCGTACCGATTCCGATCGCGGCGAACCCGAGCGCTCCCGCGATGGCGGTCCCGGCGGCGATCTTCTTGATGTCGATCATGTGAACCTCTGTACCTAGTACCGGAGGCGGCGCACCGGGTCGTCCATTCGATCCAGAGCCGTTCCGGGATAACGGAAGAGGCTTGAGTGCTTACACCTGCTTCCTAATATCGGACGGTACCCCCGCTGGGATGTGTAGAGGCTGTGCGGAGGGTATGCACCTTCTCACTCGGACTCGGGCCCACTCGCGCATGCACGAGGCAGGCACCTCGATCTTCCGCCGAATGGACGAACCGGTACCGTCCGCTCCGGTATACCGTGGTCGCATGCCCTCGGAACGACGCGAACCCACCGGAGCGGCCGTCTTCAACCCGGCGGTCACCGACGCGATCACCGTCGCCGCGGTCGACGCCCTCGTCGAGCACGGCTACGCCAAGCTGTCGATGGAAGGGGTAGCCAAACGTGCCGGCGTCGGCAAGAGCGCCCTCTATCGCCGCTGGCCGTCGAAGGTCGACATGGTCACCGATCTCCTTGCCCACCTCAGCGTGCCTGCCGACCCACCCACCGACACCGGGACGCTGCGCGGTGACCTCCGGGCACTTCTGCAGGCGGTCGCCGACTGGCTCACCGACCCGCGCATGCGCGCCGTGCTGCCGAGCCTGATCGCCGAGTACGACCGAAACCCGGCCCTGGCCAAGGCCAGTGCCACCCACATCGGCGATCCCCGCCGGGCATGGGGTCGCGAAGCGCTCGAACGCGCCGAGCGGCGCGGCGAGATCACGCCACGTCAAGTCGACTTGCTGCTCGACCTCCTAGCCGCGCCGACCTACTGGCGGGTCGTGCACGGACGTCCCGTCGACGAGGACTACCTCGACGATCTTGCGGACTTGCTGACGCGCAGCGTGAGTTGATCCACCCAACTCGACCCCAGCGGAGTTACGCGCCCGAATTTGCGGGTATAGCCACCCAGCACGATTTGGCGACGACGATGTCATCACGGCTGGAGGCCCGGCGTATGAGTTCCATCGAGGACACGGCAGAGGACGCGTCGGGGGCCGGCGGAAAGGCTCCCGGACAGTTGACCGGCGCGGTGGTCATCGTCGCGCTGGTCTCGGCCGTCTCGGGCATGTTGTACGGCTACGACACCGGCATCATCTCAGGCGCCCTCCTGCAGATCACCAAGGACTTCGGCATCGCCGAGTCCTGGAAGCAGGTCATCGCCGCGAGCATCCTCCTCGGCGCCGTCATCGGGGCGCTGACCTGTAGCTACCTCTCCGAGAAGCGAGGACGGAAGGGCACTCTGGTGATGCTCGCCGTCGTGTTCGTCGTGGGCTCGCTGGCGTGCGCAGTCGCGCCCAATCCGGAGTTGTTGTCCGTCGGGCGACTCATCCTTGGCTTCGCGGTCGGCGGCGCCACCCAGACCGCACCGATGTACGTCGCCGAGCTGGCTCCGCCGAAGTACCGCGGGCGTCTGGTGCTCTGCTTCCAGATCGCGATCGGGGTCGGGATCGTCATCGCGACCATCGTCGGTGCATCCGAGTCGATCCCGTGGCGGTGGTCGATCGGGATCGCGGCCGTGCCTGCCGCCATCATGCTCGGTCTTCTTCTGCGGCTGCCGGAAAGCCCACGGTGGCTGGTCAAGCAGGACGAGCGAGACAAGGCACGCGACGTGCTCGACGGGGTCCGCCCATCGGGCTACGACGTCGAAGCCGAACTCGACGAGATGGCCGATCTGGCCCACGAGGAGAAGACGGCCAAGACGCGCGGGTGGTCGGGATTGCGCGCGGCCTGGGTGCGCCCCGCGCTGATACTCGGGTGCGGCATCGCCATCTTCACTCAGCTCAGCGGCATCGAGATGATCATCTACTACTCGCCAACGATCTTGACCGACAACGGCTTCTCGGAATCCGTTGCCCTCGAAGTCTCCGTGGCGCTCGGCGTCAGCTACCTCGTCGCGCAGCTCGTCGGCCTCACCATCATCGACCGGGTCGGCAGGCGCAGGCTGACCCTGATCATGATTCCCGGCGCAGCGATCAGCCTATTCGTGCTGGGCTGGTTGTTCGTGTCCGGCAACAGCGGTCGCGACTCCATCCCCTTCATCATCGCCTGCCTGGTGGTGTTCATGCTGTTCAACGCAGGCGGCCTTCAGCTGATGGGCTGGCTGACGGGTTCGGAGACCTACCCGCTCGCCGTGCGACCCGCAGGCACGGCGGCGCAATCGGCGGCCCTGTGGGGCACCAACCTGCTCATCACGCTGACCCTGTTGACGTTGATCAGCGGGATCGGGGTCGGCCCGTCGATGTGGCTATACGGCCTGTTCAACGTCGCCGCCTGGTTGTTCGTCTACTTCCGAATGCCCGATCTCACCGGCAAGAGCCTAGAGGTGATCGAAGGCAAGCTGAGCGAGGGCAAGTTCCGGCCAAAGGACTTTGCCAGCTAGGCGCCGTGCGCATCTTCGGCATCACCGTTCCGCGACAACGTATTTCAGCGCGCCGAGTGTCTCCCGCATCAGCTCGGCCAGGTCCCGTTCGTTCGACTCGTCGATCCATCGCGCGAACGCGCTCCTGAAGACGGAGATGCCCGCCTCGGCCGCCAGTGCGGCGGCTGGATCGCTCACACCGCGGCCGCGCAATGCCGCGGCGACCGCTGCCGCCATTGACGCGAGCTTGGTCAGCTCGCGCTCCTGGAGGCTGGGGTTGGCGTCGATGACGGCCTGACGCCGTCGGGCGTGCTCGAGTCGGCCCGTGAAGAAGGCGGCAGTGGCGTCGAGAGCCACGGCGACGGTGTCGATGGGCGTCAGCGACGCGGCGGCGCCCGCAACGGCGTTCGCCATCACCTCGAGCAGGCCCTCCGACCCCGAGAACAGGACCTCCCGCTTGTCGGCGAAATACCGAAAGAACGTGCGCTCGGTGAGCCCCGCCCGCTCTGCGATGTCGGCCACCGCGGTGGGCTCGAAACCGCGCTCGGCGTAGAGCTCCAGTGCCGCCTCCTGCAAGCGGCCGAGCGCATCGGGCTGCCATCGGGCCATGTGGAGATATTAGTTGATGACAGCGGCTGACATCGCGGCTATGGTGGTGATGTCAGCTGCTGACATCAAATAGTGGAGGTTTTACATGCGTGTTCTCGTAACCGGCGCGTCCGGCTGGATCGGCTCCGCCGTCGTTCCGGAACTGCTCGGCGCGGGCCATCAGGTCGTTGGGCTGGCGCGGTCCGAGGAGTCGGCTGCCGCACTCTCGGACGCAGGTGTCGAGGTGCACCGCGGCAGCCTGGATGATCTGGACGGTCTTCGGGACGTTGCAGCGGCATCCGACGGGGTCGTCCACCTCGCGTTCAAGCACGACATTGCCTTCGCCGGAGACTACGACGGCGCGGTGGCGGCGGATCGTCAGGCCATCGAGGCTCTCGCAACCGCGCTCGAGGGCTCCGATCGACCGCTGGTGATCGCGTCGGGGACCACCGGGGTCGTGTCCGGTCGGGTGGCCACCGAGGAAGACGGTCGGGAGCCCGATGCGTCGGCTGCCGCCGCCATACAGGGCAGGCAGGCCAACGGCCAGTACGTCCTGTCACTGGCATCCCGCGGCGTGCGTTCCTGCGTGCTGCGCTTGCCCCCGACGGTGCACGGCGACGGCGACAACGGCTTCATCGCCACCCAGGTCGGCATCGCCCGAGACAAGGGTGTGTCCGGATACATCGGCGACGGCGTCAACCGCTGGCCCGCCGTGCACCGTACCGACGCCGCAAAGCTCTTCCGGCTCGCCGTCGAAGGGGCGCCTGCCGGTTCGGTGCTGCACGCGGTCGACGACGAGGGCGTCGCGGTCCGTGACATCGCGGAGGTGATCGGAAAGCACCTGAACATCCCGACCGTGTCCATCGCGCCCGACGAGTCCGGCGCGCACTTCGGCTGGCTGGCAGGCTTCCTCGGGATCGACAGCCCTGCCTCGAGCGCCACCACCCGAGAGCTGATGGACTGGCAACCCACGCAGCCCCGACTTCTCATCGATCTCGACGCGGGCCACTACTTCACCCCCGTTCGCTCGTAGCGGTCCGCCCGCCCGCCGACGGCGCCGCCCCTGGTGAGATACCTCACCGCGCGCTCCCCACCGAGCCGCGAGGGGCGGCGTCGTCGCGCCCATGACCGCCCGCGCCGACGGCTGTGCTCGGCAGCGGCCCGGCTACGCACGCGCGCGGACAAACGGCACGTCACCGATGTTGCCGAGACGTCGGCCTCGCCAGCCGGTCGATAGCTGAAAGGCGTTGAGAACCAACGTCGCCCACACCGTCCTCGCCCCAGGGGACGTGATGGCGCTCACTTCCTCACAGCTACGCACAGCAATCCATCAGGAATATTTAGCTTTGCTAACGTAGTTTTTCTTGATGCGCTGTTCAACGCGCACTAGCGATTCGATTACCTGATGTTTCAGAGGAGATCTCATGTCGACTCCACACCCCGCCACTGCACGCGAGACACGGCTCCTTCGTCGCTTCGAACGGTTGACCTCCGAATCTGGGGACCCGCAACTCGTTGCCGCCCAGCCTGATCCAACGATCACCGCCTCGCTCAACGAACCCGGCACCGTGCTCGCCGACGTCATTCGCAAAGTGATGACCGGCTACGCCGACCGGCCCGCGCTCGGCCAGCGAGCGGTCGAGTACGTGACCGACGACTCCGGCCGCACCGTTGCCGAGTTGCAGCCCCGCTTCGACACCCTGACCTACCGTGAGACGTGGGCCCGCGTCCGTGCGCTCGCCGATGCGTTGACCGACAACCCCGTTCGGCCCGGCGACCGGGTGGCGACGCTCGGCTTCACCAGCGCCGACTACGCCGTCGTCGACATGGCCCTGTCGTTGGTCGGCGCCGTCGCGGTTCCTCTGCAGACCAGCGCCCCCGTGCCGCAGCTACAGCCGATCCTGCTCGAAACCGAGCCGGTGGCAATGCTTTCCAGCGTCGATCACCTCGACGATGCCGTCCAACTCGCGCTCACCGCGCATGCACCGCAGCGTCTGGTGGTGTTCGACTACCACCCCCAGGTCGACGCCGAGCGCGAAGCCTTCGCGGCCGCGACCGACCGCCTCGCAGCGCGCCACGTGAGCGTCGAGGCCCTCGACGACGTGATCGCCGCGGGCGCACGGCACACCGATGGCCCTGAAGTAACCCGCGGCGACGGTGACGAACTACGACTGCTGATCTACACCTCCGGCAGTACGGGAACCCCCAAGGGCGCCATGTACACCGACCGACTGATGGCCAACTCCTGGCGGGGATGGTTCAGCCCCGACTGGGACACCGACGGCAGATTGCCAGCCATCACGCTGAGCTTCATGCCCGTCAGCCACGTGATGGGACGCGTGATCCTGTACTCGACGCTGGGCGCGGGCGGCACCGCCTACTTCGCGGCCAAGAGCGATCTGTCCACGCTGCTCGACGATCTGGCGTTGGTGCGTCCGACCAAGCTGGACCTCGTCCCCCGCATCTGGGAGATGCTCTTCCAGGAAGTGCAGAGCGAGACCGACCGTCGCACCGCCGACGGCGACGACCGCGACGCCGTCGAGGCCCGCGTGATGGCCGAACAGCGCGAGAATCTCCTTGGTGGGCGCCAGTTCTCGGCGCTGACCGGGTCAGCCCCCATCTCACCCGAGCTTCGCGAATGGGTCGAGGAGTTCATCGACATCCATTTGATCAACGGCTACGGTTCCACCGAGGACGGCGTGGTCCTGGTCGACGGCCAGATCCGTCGTCCTCCGGTGATCGACTACAAGCTGGTGGACGTGCCCGAGCTGGGGTACTTCGCGACCGACCGGCCCCATCCCCGCGGTGAACTGTGGGTCAAGTCGGCCGACGTGATCCCTGGCTACTACAAGCGGCCCGAGGTGACGGCCGAGCTCTTCGACGCCGACGGCTGGTATCACACGGGCGACGTGTTCGCCGAGATCGCCGACGACGAACTGATCTACGTGGATCGGCGCAACAACGTGCTGAAGCTGTCGCAGGGCGAGTTCGTAACGGTCTCCAAGCTCGAAGCGGCCTACGGCGGGCATCAGTCCGTGCGTCAGATCTTCGTGTACGGCAACAGCGCCCGCTCGTATCTCCTTGCGGTGATCGTCCCGACCGACGACGCTCTGGCCCGCGCAGGCGGTTCCGTCGAAGGAGTCAAACCGCTGCTGAGCAACGCCCTTCAGAGCGTCGCACGAGAAGCCGGGTTGCAGTCTTATGAGATTCCCCGGGACTTCATCGTCGAGACGACGCCGTTCACGTTGGAGAACGGTCTGCT
>NZ_JBEVLO010000250.1:0-15847 GCF_040509115.1 Mycobacterium sp.
GTGGTGTTGTTGATGAACTCCGCGGTGACGAACAGCGGCGCCGCGTAGGTCTGGTCCTTCTCCTTGCAGTCGTCGACGGGTGCCTTCACCTCGTCGAAGCGCGGATCGGAGAAGCTCAGCGAGAGGGTGCCCGCGAAGTCCTCGATCGGCGACAACTCCGTGAGCACCTCTTCGAGACCGCCGACGGGGTTGACCTCGCCGCGCTCGAGAGCCTTCTCGCGCCAGCCGTCGGATCCGATGAGCCATTCGAAGGAATCCGTCTGGATGTCCAGCAGGCCGGGAACCTCGAGGGGCTCACGGAGCTTGGCGAATGAAACTCGGTTAGGTGCTCCAGGAACGGAGTTGTTGGGGTTTTCTACTGACTTGCTCTGGCGAGAGACTGCCAAGATGCATCCTTCCAGCACCGGATGCGACTATCGGAGACCGGCCTAGACCGGACCCTTCGCCGCGTTATCTGCGATAGGTTCGGCTGGCGTTCTCGAGCTCAGTCCCCCGATACACGGCACGCGACTAGGTCACTGAGCAGGGCTCAGGCTAGGACCACGGTGTCAGAGTGCGGGTGAGGTGGGCAGGATGCAGCCAGCGCAACGTCCAACAGTAGCGCAGAACGGCGCATTCCTCAACAACCGCATCACGGGGTAGCGGGGGCGCTGGCTGGCGTCCTCAACCCGTTCATACATGCTGCCCAACAGATTGGCCCCTCCACGGCCGTCCGTCAAGAGGTGACGCCCGGGTGTCGCTACTGAACTTCTGCTTGATCTCCGCTTCGCATCCCTGGTTGGCGCGACGCCTGCGGCCTGCCGGACCGCGCGCCGAACCTCGATCTTCGTCTTGCGCCGTCCAACCCACTGTGCTTATGCTCCGCATGTCAACTGTTCAACAATAGGACAGTCGCCCGGCTTCTGTTTCACCCCAACCTCTTCCTTGTCTCACCCCAACCCCCTCCTTGGAGCGACGAAATGGCTGCTGAACTTCGGCTGATGCACGTAGCAGGCGCGCAGGTGGCGGCCGCCGACGGCGACACCGAACCGGTGCTCGACCCGGCGACCGGAACGCAGATCGCCACGGTGCCGCTGGGCAGTGCCGACGACGTCGACCGCGCCGTCACCGCAGCCGACGAGGCGTTCGACGGCTGGGCGGCCACCACTCCCGGGCAGCGCGCCGAGCTGCTGCTCAAGCTCGCCGAGCGGCTTGAGGCGCACAGCGAGGAGTTCGCCCAGCTCGAGTCGCGCAACGTCGGCAAGCCGATCTCGGTGGCTCGCGAGGAGATCCCCTTCGGCGTCGACAACATGCGGTTCTTCGCAGGCGCCGCCCGCGTGCTCGAGGGACGGGCCGGCGGCGAGTACTCGCCGACGCACACCAGCTTCATCAGGCGCGACCCACTCGGCGTCGTCGGCAGCGTCGCGCCATGGAACTTCCCCCTGCTGATGGCGATCTGGAAGATCTGCCCCGCCCTGATGACGGGCAACACCCTGGTGCTCAAACCCAGTGAGCAGACACCGCTGACCACGCTGCGCCTCGCCGAACTCGCCGCCGACCTGTTCCCGCCCGGGGTCTTCAACGTGGTCACCGGCCATGGCGACACCGTGGGACAGGCGCTGGTGTCGCATCCCCGCGTGCGGATGAGCTCGCTGACGGGCGACACCCGCACCGGAAAGACCGTGGCCAGGGCAGGGGCCGACAACCTGAAGCGTCTGCACCTCGAACTGGGCGGCAAGGCTCCGGTACTGGTGTTCGACGACTGCGACGTCGAACTGGCGATCGCCAAGATCTGCGAGGGCGGCTACGGCAACTCCGGCCAGGACTGCATGGCCGCGTCCCGCGTCTACGTTGCCGACGGCATCTACGACGAGTTCGTCGCCGAGCTCACCCGCGCGGTGTCGAAGGTCGCGATGGGTCAGCCCGATGACGAGTCCACCGAGATGGGCCCCGTCATCTCCGCCCGCCAACGCGACCGCATCGCCGGTTTCGTCGAACGCGCGACGGAGTCGGGGCCCGCCTCCCTCGCGGCCGGCGGCCCGGCCGGGGGTCCCGGGTTCTGGTACCGCCCCTCTCTGGTCGTCGACGCGGCGCAGGACTCCGAGATCGTGCAACAGGAGGTATTCGGGCCCGTCGTCACCACCACCCGCTTCTCCGGGGAGGAGCAAGCCTTCGCCTGGGCCAACGACGTCGAGTACGGGCTGGCCGCGTCGGTGTTCACCCGCGACGTGTCCCGGGCCATGCGCGCGGCCCGCAAGCTGCAGTTCGGCACGGTGTGGATCAACGACCACCTGCCGATCGTCCCCGAGATGCCGCACGGCGGCTTCAAGCAATCCGGCCACGGCAACGACATGTCCATCTACTCACTCGAGGAGTACACCGAGATCAAGCACGTCATGATCAACCTGGCTTCGTAGCCGAAAACCACACGCCTACAGCGTATTTGAAGAATCAGGAGAAACCATGACACCCCAAGATCCCGCGACCGACGTCGTCGCGATCAACCTGTTTGCGATGCTGCCTGGCGTCGATGCGGGTGAATTCGAGCGCTTCTCCACCCACCTGGACCGGCCCACCTGCCTGGCCAATCGCGACATCGTGAAGTCCTTCGAGGCCTACCGGGTGATCGACACGGCGCCCGCCGCGACGCCCGCCGACATCGTCGAGGTCATGCGGGTCACGGACTGGAGCGCCTGGGAGGAGTTCCGCGACAACGACCCGTCCATGCGGCCGGTGATCGACGGCTTCGACAAGCTCGTCGACCCCGCGACCGTCCGTACCTACTTCGCCCGCCCCATCACCGGAGACACCAAATGACGACCTACGACGCCATCGTGATCGGCGCAGGACACAACGGCCTCATCACCGCGGGCTACCTGGCCAGGGCCGGGAAGAAGGTCCTCGTCGTGGAAGCGCGCGCCGTCGTCGGCGGCGCATGCACCACCGAGGAGCTCATCCCCGGCTCGAAGTGGTCGTCGTGCGCGTTCATCGCCAGCCTGCTGCGCCCCGAGGTCATCGCCGAGCTCGAACTGGAGCGCTACGGGCTCGAGATGTATCAGACCGAGGCCAACGAGGTCAGCATCTTCCCCGACGGCAGCCACCTCTTCATGTGGAAGGACATGGACAAGACGCTCAAGGAGATCGCCAAGTTCTCCAAGGCCGATTCCCAGGCGTTCCTCGAGTTCGGGCTGCGGGTGAAGAAGTTCGCGTCGATCCTGACGCCGTTTCTCCTGTCCCCCGCGCCGAGCCGGTCCCAGGTGGTCGCGGCGTTCGAGGCCGCCGACGCCGAGGACCTCTTCAACGAGCTGGTGCTGCTGTCGACGAAGGACCTCCTCGACAGGTACTTCGAGTCCGAACACATCAAGGGGCTCTTCACCTTCTTCGGCATGATCTCGATCTGGGGTGGCCCGTCCACGCCGGGGACCGGCTACGTCTATGGCCACCACTCGGTCGGCGAGTTCAAGGGCACGCTCGGGCAGTGGGGCTTCGTCAAGGGCGGCATGGGTGGGATCACCAAGGCCCTCGCCCGCAGCGCAGAAGCACACGGCGCCGAGATCCGACTCGATGCACCGGTACGCGAGGTCTTGGTGGAGGGCGGCCGCAACGGCCGCGCCACCGGGGTGGTGCTCGCCAGCGGCGAGACCATCAAGGCGACCACCGTGATCTCCAACGCCGACCCGCAACGGTCGATGCTCACGCTGCTGCCCGCCGGGTCGCTGGACGCCAAGCTCACCGCGAAACTGAAGCACTACGACGCCCGCGGCTCGATGGCCCGCATCCACCTGTTGATCGACGAGCTGCCCGACTACATCGGCTTCCCCGCAGGCGTCGAAGGCCCGCAGCATCAGGCGCAGGCCATCCTCGGGGCTTCGATCGAGAACTTCGAGCGCGCCTGGGAGGCGGAGCGCCGCGGTGAGATCCCCGAGGACTTCGTCATCGAGGCGGTCATTCAATCCACACACGACGATACCCTGGCCCCGGCAGGCCAGCACACCATGACCCTTGGGGTGCAACAGCTTCCGTTCGAGCTGGCAGGCACCGACTGGGACACCGTCCGCGAGGAGTGGGCCGACAAGGTGCTCGAGGTCTTGTTCTCCTACGCTCCCAACCTGCGCGAGCACGTCCTGGACCGGGTCATCATCACCCCGAAGGACCTCGAGCGGGACTACGGCCTCACCGGCGGCAACATCTTCCACGGCGCCATGTTCTTGGACCAGCTGTTCAACAACCGGCCCACCCCCGAGCTGGCCGACTACCGCACCACCGTCGCCAACTACTACCTGTGCGGGTCCGGCACGCACCCCGGTGGCGGTGTGATGGGCGCCAGCGGCCACAACGCCGCGCAGGTGGTCATCGCCGATCTCGACGGTACCGAGGCGCCGACCGCCGAAAGGGTCGCCTCGGCAACCAGATCCGGGGTGATCGACCGCGCCATGGAGAGCGTGATGGACACCAAGGCGGGCAAGAAGCTCGGCTACACCGTCGCCAGCAGTCCGGCCTTCCGCAAGGTCGTCAAGTTCGCCGCCCGAAGCAACACCACCCGTTGACAACCCGCGATTTGGGCGCGTTCGCGATCGCTTAGCGAACGTTCGCGCGCCCAAATCACACGAAAGGATCCGCCATGCTTCATCGAGACGAACCCACGTCACTGGCGACCGCCGAGGACGCCCCCGACGACAGCGAATCGCTGGCCCGCAATCAGGTCGGGGTGCTGGGCATCGTGTTCTTCGTGGTGGCCGCGGCCGCCCCGCTCACCGTCGTGGTGGCACTGTTCCCGGTGATCATCGGTTCCGGCAACGGGATCGGCATCGCGGGCGCCTTCCTGGTGGTGGCCGCCGTGCTGACGATCTTCGCCGTCGGGTACGTCGCGATGAGCAAGCACATCACCAATGCGGGCGCGTTCTACTCGTTCATCACCGCGGGCCTCGGCCGACCATTCGGACTCGGCTCGGCATCGCTGGCGATCTTCGCCTACAACGCCATCCAGCTCGGCGTCATCGGCGGCTTCGGCTATTACGCAGCGCAATTCGTCGATCGCCACACCAAGCTCGGCCTACCGTGGTGGGTCTACTCCTTCATCGCCATGGGCGCGGCACTGTTCCTCGGCGTGCGCAAGATTCATGCGGGCGCGCGAGTGCTTGCCGTGCTCCTCACCCTCGAGACGGCGATCATCCTGATCCTCAACATCGGAATCCTCTTCAACGGGCCGACCCCCGTCAGCCAGTACTCCCTGGCGCCGTTTGCGCCCTCGGCGGTCTTCGCAGGCGCCCTCGGTGTCGCGCTGATGTTCGCGCATGCCTCGTTCATCGGGTTCGAGGGCACCGCCATCTACGGCGAGGAAGCCAAGGATCCCAAGCGCACGGTCCCCCGCGCCACCTATGCGTCGGTGATCTTCATGGGTGTCTT
Source organism: Mycobacterium sp. (assembly GCF_040509115.1). Taxonomy (GTDB): domain Bacteria; phylum Actinomycetota; class Actinomycetes; order Mycobacteriales; family Mycobacteriaceae; genus Mycobacterium. Next base: position 5,386 of record NZ_JBEVLO010000250.1, read on the forward strand.
CTACGCGGTCACCGCCTGGCTCATCGTCAACGCCGTCGGGGTCGACAACGTCGTCGGGCTGACCGAGACCGAGGGCGGCGACCTGGTTTTCGCCGTCAGCGACGACATCCTCGGTCGGGCGGGCACCGAGGCGTTCCAGGTGCTCGTGATCACCAGCCTGTTCGCCGCGATCCTGACGTTCCACAACAACGTCTCCCGCTATCTGTTCTCGCTGGGCCGCCAGGGCGTGCTGTGGTCGCGGCTTGGCCAAACGCATCCGACGCGCAAGTCCCCCGCGATCGCCTGCTACGTGCAGATCGCCATGGTCGCCGTGGTCGTGGTGATCTTCGCGGTCCTGGGCCTGGACCCCTACACCACGCTGTTCACCTGGTGGACTGGCGTTGGGGCGGCCGGGATCATCCTGCTGCAGACCATCGCCAGCGTCGCGATCTTCGTGTTCTTCCGCCGCTCCAGCGTCGACAAGCGGCCGTGGAACACGTTCATCGCACCACTGCTTGGCGTGGCAGGCCTGTTGCCGTTCCTCTACTTCGCGTTGACCGGGATGGACGTCCTGCTTGGCGCGGGCGGCTGGCTGCAGGTCATGTTCACCGCGATGCTGTTCCTCTCGCTGATCATCGGCATCGCGGGCGCATACGCCATCAAGTACCGATCGCCGCAGCGGTACGAGGCCCTGGCCTCCACGCTCGGTGACCGACTCGCCTGAATCGCCTGCACGTCAACCCAACTCAGACGAAGTGAAGGGACCACCCACATGTCAGCCGACGGTGTCGTCGACCTGCGCCGGGATCAACCGCTCGATCCAGAGGAGGCGCTGGCCGTCGTGCGGGCCGAGTTCGGGTTGGCCGTCAGCGACCCGGTCACCCTCGGTGGGGAGTTCGACCAGAACCTGCGAGTCACCGATCCGACGGGCGGCCACTACCTGGTGAAGGTGGCCGCCCTGCCGGACGACGAGTCGGCCGACGCCACCTGGCACGAGCGGATCCTCCTGCATCTGCACGCGACCGCCCCCACCCTGCCTCTGCCGCGGCTGGTTCCGACGCCCGACGGTCGGCTGCACGTCATCGCGCCGACCTCGGCGGGTGACAGGGTGATCCGGGTGCTGTCCTGGCTGACGGGGGCGCCTCTGGCCGAGGAGGAGCAACACTCCGACGAGCTGCTGACCGAGCTGGGGGTCACCGCCGGCCGGGTGTCCAACGCGCTCGTCACCATGCCCGAGCCGCTGACGCCCATCACCCATGACTGGGACATGCGCCGGGCCCGCGACGTCGTCGACGGCAGCATCGATGCGGTGGACGATGCCGGTCACCGCGCCGACGTCGACGAGGTGATGTCGTGGTTCGACGCAATCGAGCCGCTGCTGGCCACGCTGCCCCGCGGAGTTGCGCACCAGGACCTCAACGACTCCAACGTCCTCGTCGGCCGCGATGCACGCGGCAGGCAGGCGATCAGCGGCGTGCTCGACATCAACGACGCCCTGTACACCGTGCGGGTGACGGAGCTGGCGGTGGCGACCGCCTACGCCCTGGTGCGCAAGGACGATCCCCTGCACGTCGCCCAGCTGGTGGTGGCCGGGTTCGATTCGGTCGCGCCGCTGACCGACGACGAGCTGGCCGTCGTGTTTCCGCTCGCCGCGGCACGCCTCGCGATGAACGCCGCGACGTGGACGCAGCGAAACGCCAACAGCCACAACGCCCACGGGGTCAAGCGCATGAAACACACCTGGCCTGCGTTGGCCAAGGTGGCACGCATCGACCCCGACTACGCCGAGGCGGCGCTGCGGCACGCGTGCGGGCGGCCTGCGCATCCCGACTCTGGCAGGGTGGCCGCAGCGCTGTCGACGATCGACGCGGCACCGTGGTCGCCCCTGGCGCGCACCGCCATCGAGATCGACACGTCGACGGGCAGTGACCTGTTCGACGTTCTCGACTGGCGCGACGCAGGCGCGGTCGCCGCCGCGATCGGCGTCACCCTCGGCGACCGGGGTGACCGGTTCGGCGCCGTCGGGCATCTACGGACCAACCTGCTGTGGTCGGCGCGACGAGCGTCCGGAGCGGACGAGCCAGCCACCGTCACCGTGGGCGTCCGCCTGCTGGTTCGCGCGGGCGACGTCGTGTCGAGCCCACTCGACGGCGCCGTCGAGGACGGCGCCTCGACCATCCGGCACGTCGTCGTCGACGACGACGGCCCCCTGGAGTTCCGGACCCATTGGCACGGACTCTCGGAGATGCCGTCGGGCACGGTCGTAGCGGGAGCGCCGTTGGGCACCGCTGTCGGCGACGCCGGTGACGGGCTCGGTGCCGTTGTCACGGTTGGCATTTCGCTGTCTCGCCGACACACGGGCACCTGGCCCGTCAGGATCCGGCCAAGCGAGCGCGCCGTGTTCGCCGAACTCGCACCAGACCCCTCCCCGCTTCTTGGCATCGCGCCGACCGCAGGGGGCGGGCTGAGGGTCGAGGACGTACTGGCGCTGCGGCGCGACCGGCTGGCCAGCTCGCAGCGGGCCTACTACCGCGCTCCGATGAACCTGCAGCGCGGTCGTGGCGTCTGGCTGTACGACGAGGACGGCTATGCCTACCTCGACTCGCTCAACAACGTCACCCACGTCGGGCATGCCGAACCGCGGGTTGCGGAGGCAGCCCGGCGCCAGATGAACAAGCTGAACACCAACAGCCGCTTCGTCTACGAGGGCATCGCCACGTATGCCGAGAAGCTGACCGCCACCCTGCCCGATCCGTTGGAGGTGGTGTTCCTGGTGTGCTCGGGCAGCGAGGCCAACGATCTCGCCATCCGGATCGCGCGTCAGGTCACGGGCCGCACCGACGTCGCGATCATCGACGGCGCCTACCACGGCAATACCGGTGTGGTGACCGGCCTTTCCCCGAACCGCTATAAGGGGCCGGGCGGCGCGGGGGCGCCGTCGACCACCCGCGAGGTGATGATCCCCGACCGCTACCGCGGACCGTTCGGATATGCCGACGCCGACGCGGGCCCGAGGTACGCGGCCGAGGCGGCGAAGGTCTTCGACGACATGGTGGCTGCAGGAAGGCCCCCGGCGGCCTTCCTGGCGGAGTCACTGATGGGCAGCGCGGGGAACATCGTCTTCCCACCGGGTTATCTGGCAGGCGCGTTCGACGCGGCGCGGGCCACCGGGGCACTGGTGATCTCCGACGAGGTCCAGGTCGGCGTGGGTCGGATGGCAGACGCCTTCTGGGGATTCGAGCTCGGCGGGGTGGTGCCGGACATCGTGACGATGGGCAAGCCGTTGGGCAACGGACATCCGCTGGCGGCGGTGGTCACCACCCGGGCGATCGCCGATGCGTTCGACACCGGGATGAAGTACTTCAACACCTTTGGTGGCAACCCCGTGTCGTGCGCGATCGGCGCCACCGTGCTGGACATCGTCACCGGGGACGGTCTGCAACGGCACGCGGGCGAGGTGGGCAGGTACTTCGCCGACGGCCTGCGCGAGGTCCAACGGTCCCATCCGATCATCGGCGACGTCCGCGCGCAGGGGCTCTATCTGGGCGTGGAACTGGTACGGGACCTCGATACCAAGGAACCCGCGAAGGCCGAGGCATTCGAGGTGACGGAGTTGATGAAGGCCGAGGGCGTGATCGTCTTCCCCAACGGTGTGCACGACAACGTGTTGAAGATCAAGCCGCCCATGACCTTTCAGCGAGAGCACGTCGACCTCTACTGCGCGGCTCTCGACCGGGTGCTAGCCCGTCTTGGCTGACGGGGCCTCAGGACTTGCGGGTCGCGAAGATGGCCGCGACTCGCTCGCCGCTCACCGTGAGAATGTCGGACAGGACTACTCTGGCCTTCTCGGGATCACCCGATTCGAGCGCGGCCATGATCGAGGTGTGTTCCTCGATCACGCCCTCCTGGGATTCGAACTCGCGGTCTTCGACTGACAGTACGACGAGGAAGAAGCGCAGCTCGCGGGCCAGCTGCGCGTAGAACTCGTCAATCCGCTTGCTGCCCAACATGGAGACGATCGCGGCGTGAAAGGCGAGGTCCTTCTCGGCGATCGAGGCGGGGTCGCGGGTTTCGTAGGCCGCCATCAGCCCCTGGAGCGCCGCCCGCACGGGCGCGAGCTCCTCAGGGGTGCGGGGCTTGCTGGCCGCCGAGAGCTCCAGCGCCATCCGGGCCCGGTACAGCTCGGCGAGGTCGTCTTGGCTTGGGTCCACGACCGTCGCGCCGTGATGCATGGTGTGCCTGACCAGGCCGCCAGCCTCCAGCATCCGCACTGCCTCGCGCACGGTGTTGCGCGAAATGCCAAGCGACGCAGCGATGGCACTCTCCCGGATCGGGGCACCCGGCGACATCTCGCCTCGCATGATCGCGTCACTGAGGCCGTCGGCGACCTGTTTGGCGGTGCTGGTTCGGCGCAGCGTGAGGTTTTCGACCGGGTTCATGCGCCAATGATAGAGGATTGTGCTCAATAGCTATACTGTTCTACTGTTGAACAACTCTAGACGGGACGGGTGACCATGCGACGGCAGGACGTTCAGGCGGCAGTGCCCGCCGCTCTACCCGCCGCCGCCCTCGACCGGCTGACGCGGGTCGGCGTGCCCGTCGACGTCGGCGTCGGAGCGCGGGCCCAATTCGCCTACGACGCATCCCATTACCGCGTCCCGCCGCTGGCGGTGGTCCACCCGCGCTCCACCGACGACGTCATCGACGTGCTGGCCGCGTGCCGCGAACACGGCATCCCCGTGATCCCGCGCGGTGGTGGAACGTCGATGGCGGGCAATGCCATCGGGCGCGGCGTCGTCATCGACTTCTCCCGACACATGAACCGAGTCATCGGCATCGACGCCGTGGCCCGACGGGCCGTGGTGCAGCCGGGAGTGGTTCTCGACGACCTGCAGCGCGCGGCGCGACCGCTGGGTCTGGAGTTCGGCCCGGATCCGTCGTCGCACAGCCGCGCCACGCTCGGCGGCATGATCGGCAACGACGCCTGCGGCAACCACTCGGTACGCCACGGCCGCACCGGCGGCCAGGTCGTGGAGTTGGAGCTGGTGCTCGCCGACGGCACGCACGTCGTGGCCGGGCGTGGCGGTCTGCGACCCGTGAACCCCGACGACGCTGCCCACGTCACCGCTCTCAACGCCGAGCTGCGAAAGCTGCTGGGCGACAACCTCGCCCCGATCCGCACGGAGCTGGGCCGCATCAGCAGGCAGGTTTCGGGCTATCAACTGCACCACCTTCTGCCCGAGCACGGCTTCGACGTGGCCAAGATGCTGGTCGGCACCGAGGGCACCTGCGCCGTGGTCGTCGCCGCGACCGTCGAGCTGGCCCCCACGCCACCCGCGGCGCTGCTCGTCGCCATCGGCTACCCGGACGTCGTGGCGGCCGCCGACGACGTGCCAACCATCCTGGAGTTCGGGCCCGCTGCGGTCGAGGGCATGGACGCCAGCATCGTCGCCGCCATGCGGGAGCGTCGCGGCCCCGACGCGGTGGCGGGGCTCCCCGACGGCGGCGCGTGGCTCTTCGTGGATCTCGACGGTGACGACACCGCCGAGGTTGCCCACCGCGCCGACGATTTGGTCCGCCGGCTGCAGGCACGCGGCCACCTCAGCGCTGCCCGTGTCGTTCCCGATGCCGCCGAGCGCGCCTCGCTGTGGCGGGTCCGCGAGGACGGGGCGGGGCTGTCCGCGCGCTCAGTCGACGGCGACCAGACGTGGACCGGCTGGGAGGACTCGGCCGTCGACCCTGCCGACCTGCCCGGGTACCTGCGTGACTTTGGTCGGCTGCTCGAGGAGCACGGCCGAAAGGGTGTGATGTACGGGCACTTCGGCGCCGGCTGCATTCACGTCCGGATCGACTTCGACCTCAACACGGATACGGGCATCGCTCGGATGAACGCCTTCGTACGCGCTGCCGCGGCGTTGGTCACCCGGCACCATGGCACGCTCTCCGGCGAGCACGGCGATGGCCGCGCCCGCAGCGACCTGCTGTCGATCATGTACAGCCCGCGGATGTTGGGGCTGTTCGCGGCGGTGAAGTACCTGTTCGATCCGACGGATCTGCTGAACCCCGGCATCATCGTCGACCCGCTGCCGGTGACCGCCGATCTGGGGCCGCTGCCGCTGACCGCCGTCCTTCCCGCCCCTGGTGGGTTCGACTACCCACACGACCGTCACGGGTTCAGCGGCGCCGTCAGTCGCTGCGTGGGAATCGCCAAGTGTCGCAGCGACGTCGGAGGGGTGATGTGCCCCAGCTTTCGGGCCACCCACGACGAGAACCACTCCACCCGAGGCAGAGCCAGGGCGCTGCAGGAAATGCTGCGTGGCGACGTGATCACCGACGGGTGGCGGTCCGACGAGGTGCGCGACGCCCTCGATCTATGCCTGTCCTGCAAGGCATGCTCGTCGGACTGCCCGGTCGGAGTGGACATGGCGACCTACAAGTCGGACTTCCTGAGCCAGCACTACCGCAGGCGAGTCCGGCCCCGCAGCCACTATTCGCTGGGCTGGCTCCCCGTCCTGACCCGCCTCGCCGGGGTGCTGCCGAGACCGGTGAACGCGCTGGGCCGCAATCCGACTGCGCATCGAATGATGGCGGCCGCCGGGGGCGTCACGGTCCACCGCGCGGTGCCCCCGTTCGCGCCCTCCGGTGCTGCCCTGAAGGCAGCAAGGCCGCATCTGGCACCCCGTGGCGAGCACGACGCCGTCATGTTCGTCGACACGTTCACCCGCGCCTTCCGGCCTGAGCTGGCCGGAGCCGCCGCCGCGGTGCTCACCGATGCGGGGGTGGCTCCACACGCCGTGGCTGGCGCGTGCTGCGGGCTGACGTGGATCACCACCGGACAGCTCGCTGTGGCGCGCCGCGTGCTCAACCGCACCGCAAGGCTTCTCGACCGCACGGGCACCGGGCCCATCGTCGTGCTCGAACCCAGTTGCGCCGCAGCACTACACGAAGACCTGCCGAGGTTGCTTCCCACTGCGCAGGCGCGCCGGGTTGCCGACCGCATCACCACGTTCGCCGCGCTGCTCGACGAGCGGCTCGACGCCGGCTGGGCACCGCCGCCCATGCCACAGAAGCTGGTCCTGCAGCAGCACTGCCACGAGTACGCGACCTTCTCCCCCACCCTGCAGCAGCGGCTGCTGGCCCGCCTCGGCGTGACGTCGGTGCACAACGCCGCGGGCTGCTGCGGGCTGGCGGGCAACTTCGGCTTCGAGCGCGACCACTACGACACGTCGATGGACGTCGCCGCGCTCGCGCTGAAACCCGCTCTGGCCACGCAGGCCGCACGGTCCGCGATCCTCGCCGACGGGTTCAGCTGCCAGACGCAGATCAACCATCTCAACCCCGGCGACAACCCAGCAGCCGTGCATCTCGCGCAGCTGTTGGCCTCGGCATTCCAGTCTGCCCCGAACGAAGGAATTCACCCATGACCACCCTCGCGGAACCCGCCCAGTTCACCCAGTTCGCGGAATCCTTCCCCCGCCGCCTGCTGATCGATGGGCGGTGGGTCGACGGCACCGACGCGAGGACGATGACGGTGGAGAACCCCGCGACGGGTGAGGTCCTCACGTCAGTGGCCGACGCCAGCCCCGCCGACGGCGCCTTGGCATTGGACGCCGCCGTTCGCGCGCAACGAGATTGGGGCCGTACCGCACCGCGGCACCGCAGCGAACTCCTGCGCGCCGCCTTCGATCTGGTACTGGCACGAGTGGATGACCTCGCGCTGCTGATGACACTCGAGATGGGCAAGTCGCTGGACGAGGCCCGCGGCGAGGTCCGCTACGCCGCCGAGTTCCTGCGGTGGTTCTCCGAGGAGGCGGTCCGCATCGACGGCGGGTATGCCACGACGCCCGACGGCGGCAAGCGGGCGCTGGTGACCGCGGGTCCGGTCGGGCCGTGTCTGTTGATCACGCCGTGGAACTTCCCCTTGGCGATGGGGGCGCGCAAGATCGGCCCCGCACTGGCGGCGGGGTGCACGGTGGTACTCAAGCCGGCTCCGCAGACGCCGCTTTCGTCGTTGGCGCTGGCAAGCATCCTCACCGAGGCCGGGTTGCCGCCAGGGGTGCTCAACGTGGTCACCACGTCACGGGCCGGTGAGGTCGTCGAACCCCTGGTGCGCGGCGGGCGGATCCGCAAGCTGTCCTTCACCGGTTCCACCGCCGTCGGGAAGATCCTTCTGGCGCAATGTGGTTCGTCCGTCGTGCGCACCTCGATGGAGCTGGGGGGCAACGCGCCGTTCATCGTGTTCGACGACGCCGACCTCGACGTGGCGATCGACGCGGCGATGCAGGCGAAGATGCGCAACATGGGTGAGGCGTGCACCGGCGCCAACCGGTTCTACGTCCACGAGCGGGTGGCGGCCGAGTTCGCGGATCGGTTGGCGCAACGGATGGGTGCCATGCGGGTGGCTGCAGGGTGGACCGACGGCGCGCAGGTCGGTCCGCTGATCGACGCGGCCAGCCGGGACAAGGTCGAGCGATTGGTCCGCGACGCCGTCGCCCGCGGCGCGTCCGTGGTGGTCGGCGGCCGGGTCCCCGCGGGCGCTGGCTACTTCTACCCGCCAACGGTGCTCACCGGTGTCGACGCGGCCAGCGACCTGTGCGGCACCGAGATCTTCGGGCCGGTGGCCGCCATCCAGACGTTCGGCGACGGCGATGACGTGGTGACCCTGGCCAACGAAACCCCATGGGGGTTGGTGGGATACGTGTTCACCCGCGATCTCGACCGGGCGTTCAACGTCAGCGAAGATCTGCAGGTCGGGATGGTCGGCCTCAACGCAGGCATCGTGTCGGACCCTGCGACGCCGTTCGGCGGGGTGAAGGAGTCGGGCCTTGGCCGAGAGGGCGGCCGGGTGGGCATCGACGAGTTCCTGGACTACAAGCTGATCTGCACGCCGGTCCGACGGTAGGCGGGCTCGCACCAGCACCAGCACCAGCACCAGCACGAGCACGAGCACCAGGGCGAGGCTCCGGGCCCGCCGACGTGGTGGCATCGTGGCTGTCATGCTTGCGAATCGACCAGCACCTCGTCGACGCGCGGCGCGCCGCTGTGACCCGGGGTGTCGCCAGTGAACGGAGTAGCAATGATTGCCGCAGCGGTTTTGCCCTCGCCGGGCCGACGGATCGAGGTCAGACACTTCGACCGGCCCCCGCTCGAGCCAGGAGGCGTACTGCTCAAGACGCTCGGCAGCGAGGTGTGCGGCACTGACGTCCACTTGGCGAAGGGACAGCTCGCGGGGGTGCCCTACCCGATCATTCCCGGTCACGTCAGCGTGGGCGTGGTGGACGACATTCGGGACCATGCGGACGGCCAGCCCGTGCTGGACGTGAACGGCGATGCACTCGCACGGGGCCAGGTGGTCACGTTCCTGGACGTCTACGGCAACTGCGGGCGCTGCTGGTACTGCACCGTGGGGAAGGCCACCACGAGATGTCCTTCGCGCAAGGTTTACGGCGTCACGCTGTCTGCCGACGATGGACTGCTTGGCGGCTGGTCCGAATACATCTACTTAAGGCCCGGGGTTCACGTCGTGTCACTGCCGGAGAACCTGGACTGGCGCGCCTTCCTGTCGGCGGGCTGTGGGATGCCGACTGCCCTGCATGCCGTAACGCTCGGTGACGTCAACTTCGGCGACACCGTGCTGGTCCAAGGGGCCGGACCCGTGGGGCTGTCCGCTGCGGTGTTGGCTCAGCTGAGGGGCGCAGGGCAAGTCATCGTCATAGGCGGTCCCGAGATACGGCTCACCGCCGCAACGAAATTCGGCGCCGACCTGGTGATCGACGTCGGCGCGACGTCAGAGGCTGATCGCCTCGACGTGGTTCGGTCGGCGACGGGAGGCCGTGGCGCCGACGTGACGATCGAGGCCACCGGCGTGCCTGCTGCAGTGCCCGAAGGCATGCGCCTGACCCGCGACGCAGGACGCTACGTCGTGGTCGGCCAATACACCAATGCCGGCGAGGCTACGTTCAACCCCCACCTCGATCTCAATCAGAAGCACCTCGACGTACGCGGCTGCTGGGGCAGCGACGTCGGACACGTATACCGGTCAGTTCAGGTTATGGCCAAGTACGCCAACGTCTTTCCCTGGACCGACCTGATCTCGAAGGAGTATGACCTTGCACACGCGCAGGACGCCTTGGACGACGTAGCCGCTCAGCGTGTGGTCAAGGCCCTCATCACTCCTTGACGAGCGGGATGGTCGCGGTTGGCGACTCGTCGGGTGCGTTGCGGCTCCGCGCGGTGGCGTCGTTGTCCGGGTTGTAACCGGGGTGCTGGTTGGTGCCGTCGAGGTCGGCGCGGATGGCTTCCTGCGCGGCCGGGGGCAGGGTGTGCATGATCTCGCGCACCCGGGCCTGACGACGCCCGACGGCCTTGCGCTCCGGCATGCCCGGAGTCGCGTTGACCTGCGGCGGCACGCCCTCGATCTCCTCGGTACCACCATCGTGGTGACCGGCGTCGATCATGGCCTGCTCCTCGGCCATCGTCGACT
>NZ_JBEVLO010000251.1:0-6221 GCF_040509115.1 Mycobacterium sp.
CGGCAATGTGAACGCCTGGGGCCCCGCGGTCTGGCACGATGAGCGTGCTGAGCCGGGGATTCGGAAGGATGGTGCGGCTTGTCCGTGATCAAGGTGCGCGCATTCAGCGACGTCGGCCTGGTGCGCAAGCGCAACGAGGACTGCGTGCTGGTCGCGGGATGGCAAACTCAGGCGCGCGACGGAGCACTGGTGACAATGGAATTCGCGGCGACCATGCCCTTCGTGTGCGCGGTCGCCGACGGTATGGGTGGCCACGCCGGCGGCAACCTCGCCAGCCGGGTCGCGCTGAATGTCGTCGCCGACCGGTCGTCGACCTGGCGCACCGACGAGGACGTGACGGCCACCCTGATCGAGACCAACGAACAGGTCAGGGCGATCGGCGTCGAGACCGATCTGCAGGGGCTCGGCACCACGATCGCCGGCGTCTGCATCGCCGCGGCCGGGATCATCGTGTTCAACGTCGGTGACAGCCAAGTCTTCTCGATCACCGGTGGCCTGCTGGAACAGATCTCGATCGACGACTCCGTCTTCGACGCCCGCGGCAGGCCGACGAACATCATCACCCAGTCGCTCGGTCAGGCGGTGCCCGTCGACCCGCACGTGAAGGTGCTGCCGCTGAAGCCTGGGACGTACCTCATGTGTTCGGATGGGGTCAGCGGGGTGATGACACCGGAAGAACTGGAGGCCGCGGTGCGGCAGTCCGACCTCGGGGACTGCTCGGCCGAGATCATCGAAACCACCCGCGCGAATGGGGCGGCGGACAACTTCTCGTTCATCATCGTGGAGATCCCCGATCTGACTTCACCCGACACCGAACTCGCCGTGACCATCCCAGCGAACGAGGATGACGCCGCCGAGATACCGGCAGACGAGGTGCACGCGACCCCGGAGACGCTAGTCTGACCTGCGAACCCGTCCGACCGACGAGGAGCGTGGTCCATGCTGGTGCGGTACGTCAAGGCGCAGCTGATGGTGCTGCTGTGCGGCGGTCTCGTCGGCCCGATCTTCCTGATCGTCTACTTCGCGATCGGCGAGCCCGACCTCGTCAAGTGGATGTTCTACGTCGGCCTGTTCGTCACCGTCCTCGACGTGCTGATCGCCCTCGCCCTTGCGAATTACGGTGCCAAGACCGCCGCCAGGACGCAGATGCTGGAGTCGGCAGGCGTGCTGGCGCTGGCCCACGTGACCGGCATCGGTGAGACGGGTACCCGCATCAACGACCAGCCGCTGGTCAAGCTCAACATGCGCATCGAAGGGCCCGGCCTCACGCCCTTCGACGTCCAGGACAGGGTGATCGCGTCGGTGACCAGGCTTCCCCTCATCACCAACCGCAAGTTGGTGGTGTTGGTCGACCCCGCCACTGGGCAGTATCAGATCGACTGGAACAGAAGCGCTTTGGTGGGCGGCATGATGCCAGCGGTCTTCACCATCGCCGAGGACGGCGACCGATCGTACGACCTCAGCGGGCAGGCGGGTCCATTGATGGAGATCATGCAGATCCTCAAGGCCAACGGCGTGCCGATGAACGGCCAGATCGACATCCGCTCCAATCCCGTGGTCCGTCAGCAGGTGATGAGCATCGTTCACCGCGCCGCCGCCCAGCAAGTGCCCCCGGCCGTGCACCGGTCGCCCGCTCCCGTCGATCCGGCGATGCCCTTCACGCCGCCGGAGAAACCCGCAGCGCCCGCAGTGTCGACTGCGCAGCGGTTGCAGGAACTCGAGACGTTGCGGGCCATGGGCACCATCACCGAAGACGAGTACCACGCCAAGCGACGGCAGATCATCGCCGAGCTGTAGTCGCCCCCGGGCGACCTTTCTAGAACACGTTACAGTTCGGCTGCTAGCCTTCTCCTCGTGCGCGTCCGCCCGCGACGCGCGGGAACGTACCTTCACGCACGCTCGCGCGTGAACGGGAGTCGACGAAAGGACGGGCGATGGCAGGCTCACTGGAGGGAAAGGTGGCGTACGTCACCGGAGCTGCACGCGGTCAGGGCCGGGCGCATGCCGTCCGCTTGGCCACCGAGGGTGCCGACGTCGTCGCCATCGACATCTGCGGCCCCGTCTCCGACACCATCACCTATCCCTCCGCCACGTCCGACGAGCTCGCGGAGACCGTTCGTCTGGTCGAGGCCGCGGGGCGCAAGATCCTGGCCCGTGAGGTCGACATCCGCGACCTCGCGGCGCAACGACAGGTGGTGGCCGACGCCATCGAACAGTTCGGCAGACTCGACGTCGTCGTGGCCAATGCCGGTGTGCTCAGCTGGGGCCGGATGTTCGAGATGTCAGAAGAGCAGTGGGACAGCGTCATCGACGTCAACCTCAACGGAACCTGGCGCACCATCCGGGCCGCGGTGCCCGCCATGATCGAGGCGGGCAACGGCGGCTCGATCATCATCGTGAGCTCGTCGGCGGGTCTGAAGGCCACCCCCGGCAACAGCCATTACGCCGCCTCGAAACACGGACTGGTCGCCATCACCAACTCGCTCGCACTCGAGGTGGGGGAGTTCGGGATTCGCGTCAACTCCATCCACCCGTACTCTATCGACACCCCCATGGTCGAACCCGACGCGATGATGGAGATCTTCGGGAAGTACCCGACCTACATCCACAGCTTCTCGCCCATGCCGTACCGGGCGGTCGATCATCAGGGCAAGAAGGGTCTTCAGGACTTCATGACTGCCGAAGAGGTCTCCGACGTCGTCGCCTGGCTCGCCGGCGACGGGTCCGCGACGATCTCCGGATCCCAGATCGCCGTCGATCGCGGGACGATGAAGTACTAGTTCGGGAGCACCAACACGGGAACGGGGCTGTGCCGCACGATCTTGGCGCCCTTGGACCCGAGGAACACCCGCGCGATCGCGCCCTGCGGTGAGGTGCCGATGGCCAGCAGTTCACCGTCGAGCCATTCCGCGGCGTCCAGCGCCTGATCCCATCCATTGCCCGTGACGACCTGAAGTTGGACGTCGTTGCTCACCACGCCATCGGACTTCAACTTGGCCAACGCCTCCCGCGCTTGCGTGGCCCAGGACTGCAGCAGCGAATCCTCGGCGTGCAGACCCACCTCCGGCGGATACATCGTGCGGCCCCGGACGGCGAACGTGATGACCCGCATCGGTACGCCGAGTTGTTCGGCCAGCGTCGCCACCCGGCCCACCACGTGGAGCGACTCCGGGGTGCCGGGGTAGGCACACGTCAGCCTGGTCAGGCCGTGGGTCTTCGAACCGCGGTAGCCACGGGGGCTGATCGCCAGCGGAACGGGCGACGAGTGCAGCAAGCGGTCGGCGGTCGAACCGACGACCACCTGGCCCAGGCTGCCGTCGGACGCGGAGCCCAGTACCAATGCCTCGGCGCCCAGTTCGTTGACGGCATCGATCAGCCCGCCCGATGCCGAACGGTGGGCGTACTTGTGGAAGCTGACGTCGAGCTGGCCGTCGAGTGCTGCGATGCACTCGCGGGCCTGATCAGCGGAGTCGGCCGCCAATCGGTCTGCATACTGGGCATATTCGGCGTCGATGCGGGCGGGCGACGGAGTGGTCCACGGCTTGGGAACGACGGTGACGATCGACAGCGACGTCTTCAGCGTCCGGGCGGCCTCGACGCCGAGGTTCAGCGCGGAGAGTCCGGCCTTTCCGACGAGATAGCCGACGACGACCGTCATCCGTGGGCCCCCTTCGCTTCTCGGTCTGCCGTCACTTGACGTCCTTTGGCGGCGTGACGATTTCGACGTCATCGATACCCGCTGCGGCCGTCGCGATGAGGCCGTCGCCGCCGTCGTTCAGTGCGCTGTGGTGCCGACCCCAGACGAGGTAGAACACAATCACGACCGCAACCCACGCGCCGAATGCGATCCAGGTGTACCAGTGCAGGCTGTACAGGATGTAGCCGCACGCAACCACCGACAGCACCGGCACGATCGGGATGTGGACGTTGCGAGTCTCGCCGCGAATCATGAAGTACAGCGGTACCTTGAAGCCGCGCGGCAGATCCGGTTCGCGGACCCGCAGGATGATCACGCCGATCGACACCACGATGAACGCGGTGAGGGTACCGATCGAAACCATGTCGGCGAGCTTGTCGAGCGGGATGAACCCGGCAAGGATGCTGACCACGATCGCCACGATGATGGTGTTGTTGACCGGCGTCATCGACTTCGGGTTGACCTTGGCGAACAACGAGGGAAGCAGACCGTCGCGGCCCATCGCAAACAGGATGCGGGTCTGGCCGTACATCGTCACCAGGGTGACCGAGAAGATCGAGATCACCGCTCCGGCAGCGAGAACGGTGCTCCACCAGGTGACGTTCGTGACGGCGTCGAGGATCTGAGCCAACCCGGCCTCCTGTCCTTCGAACAACTGCCAATCCTGGGCACCGAGCGCGGCTAACGCCACCAACACGTAGACACTGGTGACGATCAACAGGGCCGCGATGATGGCACGCGGCATTGTCTTCTGCGGATCCTTCACCTCGTCGCCAGCGGTCGAGACGGCGTCGAGTCCGATGTAGGAGAAGAAGATGGTGCCCGCGGCCAGCCCGATCACTGCGGTGCCCAGCGGGGCGAAGTTGGCGAACCGGTCGGTTTGGAAGGCGGTGAACGCGATCACGATGAACATGCTCAGCACACCGAGCTTGATGATCACCATGATGGTGTTGGCCTTGGCGGATTCCGATGCGCCGCGGATCAGGAGCGCCATGCACATGATGATCAGGAGGATCGCCGGGAGGTTGACGATGCCCGGGCTGTCATCCCACGGCGCGGCGGTGATCGCCTGGGGCAGGGTGACGCCGAAGATGTTCTCCAGCAGCTTGTTCAGGTACTGACTCCACCCCACGGCGACGGCCGCGGTCGATACGCCGTACTCCAACAGGAGGCAGGCTGCCACCCCCATGGCGATCAACTCGCCGAGCGTGGTGTAGGCGTACGAATAGGTGGACCCGGAAACGGGCACCGCGGAGGCCATTTCGGCGTAGCAGATGGCCGCCAATCCCGCCGCGAGACCCGCCAGCAGGAACGAGATGATCACGGCGGGGCCTGCCTGGGGGACCGCCGTGGAGAGCACGAAGAAGATGCCCGTGCCGACGGTGGCGCCGACGCCGAACATCGTCAGCTGGAAGACGCCGATCGTGCGTTTGAGCCCCTCGGAGGCGCCATGAGCGACGGGTGCCCCGATGATCGGGCGCCGCCGCAGCATCTGTTGGGTGAATGTCACCGTCGGTGATGTCATGGTGCCTCCTGCTCGGGGGTTCAGGCCTTAACGGTTTGGGCGAGGGCTTCGGCCAGTACTGCGGCGAACTGGTCGACGGCCCAGTCGATCTCCTTCTCGGTGATGACCAGCGGCGGCGCGAAGCGCAAGGTGGAACCGTGGGTGTCCTTAACGAGAACACCACGCGCGGCCAAGCGCAAGCTGACCTGCTTTCCCGTGCCGAGTCGCGGATCGATGTCCACTCCGGCCCACAATCCGAGGCCGCGAACCGCGAGCACGCCGTGGCCGATCAGGCCCCGCAGTCTGTCATGCAGTCGGTCGCCGAGTTCAGCTGAGCGGGCTTGGAATTCACCGCGCTGCAGCATCGCGACGACGGTGGTGCCGATTGCCGCCGCGAGCGGGTTGCCGCCGAACGTCGAGCCATGCTCGCCGGGATGCAGCACGCCGAGCACGTCACGGTTGGCGACCACCGCGGACAGCGGAACCACACCGCCACCGAGCGCCTTGCCGAGCAGATACATGTCGGGTACGACGCCCCAGTGGTCGCAGGCGAACGTACGCCCGGTACGGGCCAAGCCCGCCTGAATCTCGTCGGCGATCATCAGCACGTTGCGCTCGGTGCACAGCTCCCGGACCCGGGGGAGGTAGTCGGCGGGCGGCACGATGATGCCAGCCTCGCCCTGAATGGGTTCGAGCAGCACGGCGACGGTGTTCTCGTCGACGGCGTCGATCAACGAGTCGACGTCACCGAATGGCACCGCTCGGAAGCCCGGCGTGTATGGGCCGAACCCACGGCGGGCGCTCTCGTCGTCGGAGAAGCTGATGATCGTCGTGGTGCGGCCATGAAAGTTGTTGTGCGCCACGATGATGTTGGACTGCCCTGCGGGTACGCCCTTCACGTCGGTACCCCACTTGCGGGCCACCTTGATGCCGCTCTCGACGGCTTCGGCACCGCTGTTCATCGGCAGCACCATGTCCTTGCCGCACAACTCGGCCAGCGCCGCACAGAACGGGCCGAGC
>NZ_JBEVLO010000252.1:0-12597 GCF_040509115.1 Mycobacterium sp.
CGTGGTCCTAAGCGTGAAGCCCCTTGACGATTACGTCGAGGTTCCGGTCGAGTTGATCGTCGGGCGCACTCTCGTGCAGGAGGCAGCCCGCCGCCGCGGCGGCTCCATGGGCGAGGAACAGGATGTCTTGCCAGCGGGCGTCCGGTCGCATGTGTCCGTCAGCCTGCGCGCGCTGGGTAAGCTGCTCGACGAGGCTACGCAATGACGCCTTGGCGTAGTCGAGGTCCTCGCTCGAGTTCTGCAGCGAATCTGAGAGCCCAGCGTGTTCAGTTGCCCTGCGGGCGAATTCAACGAAGAATTCGGTGAACCCCTGCCAAGAGTTCGATTGCTCCAAGGCGTGCTCGGCCACGCCGATCAAGCTGTTGAGCTCTTCGAGTAGCAACTCGTGCAGAAGCTCGTTGCGATCCGGATAGTGACGATACGCAGTGCCCACCCCGACACCCGCTTCGCGCGCAATCTGGTCATAGGTCGCGTTGAGTCCGCGACTTGCGACAACGATGCGTGCCGCAGCTAAGACACGTAGCCGATTGCGTTGCGCATCGGCGCGTGGACTACGAGCATCACCGCGCGCGTCATCACGCAACTGGTCGGACGGCACCACGCGCACATCCTACCGCCCGAAGTGGAACATAGTGCTCCGTTTCGGGTAGGGTAACGAAATGGAATGAAGAGTTCCGTTTAGGATCGAGTGCTAAATCGAGTACGAAATCGAAGGGAGTTCGCATGCCGCGTCTCGCGGTCATAACCGGGGGTAGCGATGGGATCGGTTACGCGATAGCGGATCGCCTCGCATCGCGCGGTGCAGACGTCGTCCTGGTGGCCCGCAATCGACAGAAGCTCGACGATGCGGCCGAGGGGTTGCGACGGCACGGCAATGCGGTGGACGTCATCTCGTCGGACCTCATGCAGCCCGAGGCGGTCGCTGATGTGCTCGCGAGCCTGCGGCGCGTCACCGATCGGGTCGACGTGCTGGTGAACAACGCCGGTGTGGCGCGCTTCGCCGACTTGTCCGACACCACCGACAGTGCAGTGGAGGCGGTGTTTCACCTCAATGCGAAGGTGCCGCTCGCATTAACGCGTGGCCTACTCACCGCACTCGGCGCGGCGAGAGGCAGCGTCGTCAACATCAGCAGTTACTGGGCCACCAAGATGGTTGCCGGGAGGGCATCGGCGGCCTACTCGGCATCGCGCGCCGCGGTCGAGGGCATGACCAAGGCGTTGGCCAGTGAACTTGGCGCCCGAGGCATTCGGGTCAACGCCGTCGCGCCGGGCGCGGTCAACACCGAAACGTACCAGCGCGCGTACCTCGATTCCATGTCACCGGCCGAACGCGCCCGGCACGATGAATACGTTCGGTCCGCCTATCCTTTGGGGCGGATCGGTTCGCCGCAAGACGTCGCGGCGGCGGCTGAATTTCTGTGCTCTGCCGACGCGGCGTGGATCACCGGTACGGTCCTGGCCGTCGACGGGGGTCTCACCACCCGCTAGCCGTTGCCTTGACGTGTGCCGACGGCGGCCGGGCCGGTGCCTGCCAAATCGGGGCGCCTGTAGCGTTCACCCGTCGCCGTCGCCGCAGCACCACCAACGAAGTCAAGCGAAAACGACGGCAGGCGAACGGTGCTCAGCCACCGAGTGGTCCTAACGTGTCGGCGGCACGTTCCAGAGAGTCACGGAGGACTCACGGGGGCCGGCCGTCTCTAGTGGGTTTGTGCGGCCGAGTCGTTCTCGCCGAGAGCGAGTTGCGGCTTGTCTGGCCCGGCAAGGGCCATGTCCGCCGTCAGAGACGTGTCAGCGATCGAGTGTGCCACCGGATGTCACTCTGGCAGAGGCGCTTCGAGCTCACGAGTCGTGGCGTCGCCATTGCCGTGCCGACTGGTTTGGCTGAGGCGACGCTATTCGAGGTCGGCGTGGCGGTCGAACATCTGGGCGGAAGTCTGCCCGGTTCGCTGCATGAGCTCGAGCACGACGGCATCGAAGGTGAGGGCTGTGATCTGTTCGAATGCCGAGCCCATGGGTTGGATCGAGGCGACCTGTCGCACGGTGCCCCGAGTCTTCGGCGAGACGCCGGGCAGCACGACCGTGACGTCGGCGAGCTGGCCGAGGGGAGAGTCGGCGTCCATCGTGACCAGAGCGATCACCACGCCGCTCGCGCGTGCCTTTCCTCCGAGGCTGACCAGGCTATCGGTGCGTCCTGATCCCGACGCAACGATGAGCAGGTCCCCGGGCGCGGTGTGGGGACTGGTCACGTCTCCTACCAGTGAGGCGGAGATGCCCAGGTGCATCAGACGATTGGTGAATCCGCGGGTCGCAATGCCCGAGCGTCCGGCACCGGCGAGGAAGACGTGGCGGGCCGCGGTGATGGCGCCGACTAGTTCGTGGAGCTGGGCGTCGTCGATCCACTGCTGGTTGTCGCTGAGTTCTTCGAGGATGACGCGGAGGTGTGTGGTCACGCTCACCGATTTGCTCCTTCGATCATGCGCCGCAGGTCGCGCGTGGTGGCAGCTGGGTCGGCGGCCTGGGTGATGCCGGAGCCGATGATGAGGATTGCAGGGTCATGCGCCAGGTAGCTCGAAGCGGTGTCGAGGTCGATGCCGCCGGCGACGGCCACGGCGGCCGAGGGGACGCTGGTGGTGAGGGTTTGTAGGTCGTCGAGCGGGGTGCGACCTCTGGCCTGCTGATCGACGCCGGTGTGGACGGCGATCACGTGCACCCCAGCCTCGTGCAGTTCGTTGGCTCGGCGGGGCAGATCGGGCACGCAGATCATGTCCGCCATGATCTTGCGCCCCACGTCGTTTGCCGTGCGCACGCACTCGGCGATGGACGAGTCATCGGTGACCGCAAGCACGGTGACGTAGTCGGCTCCGGCGTTGAACGCCAGTCGCGTCTCCATCGCGGCAGCGTCCATGATCTTGGTGTCGCACAACAGGTCGAGCTGCGGAAAGTTCCTCTTGAGGTCCGCGACGACGGCCATGCCGTACCGCATCATCAGAGGCGTGCCCACCTCCACGATGTCGATGTAGCCCTCGACGAGGTGCAGCAGTTCGACGGCGGCGGTGTAGGTGATGTCGTCCAAAGCCAGTTGCAGCTGTGCGGTCATCGTTTCCTTCCAGGGTTGCGCTGTTTCGATCGCATTCCCGGCGCACCAGCACGCCTATGCGTCGACTGATTTCAGTGGTCACGTCGAGACGACCTCCCGTCGCCACGGTGGGTCAGCGCCTGCCCGCGACACCGTGACGGCGGCGGCGGCTACTGCGAATCGCAGGGTGTCGGCGACCTGCAAGGCGGTTAGCGCGTCGAGGCGGTCGCGCGCCGTCCGTGGACGGTTGGTCACCGTGTGGTGGTCAGTGATGAGATCCCGTTCCACCATGGCGGCGATGAGCGCGGCCATCAGCGTGTCTCCGGCGCCGATGGTGTCGACGACTGCAACCGGCGGCGGCAGCTCGGAGATCACGCCGTGGCGGGTGTAGGCGGACGCGCCCCGGTCGCCGCGGGTGAGGACGACCATCGCGGGACCGCGCCGCAGCAGGGTTCGTGCCGCTTCGTGTGCGTCCTGGCCCGGAGCGATCCACGCCAGATCTTCGTCGCTCACCTTCACCAGGTCGCTGTTGGCGACGAGGGCCAGCATGACGGCCCGGGTGCGGTGTTCGTCGATGACCAGGGCCGGACGTACGTTGGGGTCATAGCTGAGCAGGGCGCCATCTCGAAGGGCTTGTTGGACAACCCCTTCGACGATGAGATCGCCCGGCTCATGGGTAGCGGAGATCGATCCGACGTGTAAGAAGTCCACTGGTGCGGGGGTGGGTGGGCGTGGATTCCAGTGGACGTGCGAGTCGTAGGACGCAGCACCTTTGGCTTCCACGTGGGCGACGACAGTGGAGGTCGGGTGGGTGGTCCAACTGTGGGGGTCGAGTTCGACGTCGGACGCGGTGAGCCAGTCGCCGATGACGGCACCGTGCGGATCGCGTCCGATGGCGGTCAGGAGCCGCGGCCGGTGTCCGAGACGTCCCAGTGCCAGGGCGACGTTGGCCGGGCTACCACCGGGGTGGTAGGCGGTGGATCCATCGGGCGCCACGACGACGTCGATGACGGATTCCCCGACGACGAGTAAACGCGGCGGAAATTTCACGACATGTGTCCGTGGGCGATGGCGGTCGCGATCATCGGGTAGAGCGGCAAGCGCGGAATCAGGGTTGTCTGCAGTACGTGGTAGATGTCCGGTTTGCCCGTCCACACGCCGTCGGCGGCTTCGTTCGACGTGTTGAGCTCGTGCCGCCAGGACCCACCAGCGTGATCAATGAGGTAGGTGTCGGCGTAATTCCACCACTGCTCATACCAAGTGGCGTAGGTTGCGTTCGACGTCCGGTGATGAAGCGCCGCGGCGGCGCTGATCGCCTCCCCGGTGACCCAATGCATCCGGTCGCGTACGACGGGGGTGCCTTCCCAGTTCGTCGTGTAGACGAAGCCGGGGGCACCGTCGACGGACCAGCCATCGCAGACGGCACGGCTGAACATCTTCTCGGCCGCGTCGAAGAGCTCGTCGTCTGCGACCCCGAGGGCGGCCTCCGCGTGCAGTAGGAGTCGAGCCCATTCCAGGCCGTGACCGACCGTGGCGCCGTAAGGCTTGAACGGGTGCCGTGGCTGATCGTGGTTGAGCTGTAGGGCGGGCCGCCATGCCTTGTCGTAGTGCTCGGGTAGACGCCAGGCGTGGGCGCGAGCACTGGTGGCCACGAAGCGGCAGACCCGTTCGGCTTGAGCAATCCAGACTTGGTCGCCGGACACCGAAGCCGTCGACAGCATGGCCTCCACGGCATGCATGTTCGCATTGATGCCGCGGTAGTCGTCGACGGTCGTGAACGTGCTGTCCCAGGTGTCCACGCAGAGTCCATCGTCGTCTCGCCAAAACCGTTGCAGGAAGGTCTCCCTGGCCTCGGCGAAGAGATCGTCGGCGCCGGGTAGGCCGGCTTGGACCGCCGACGATGCGGCCAGCAGAACGAAAGCATGGTCGTAACAGGTCTTTCCGGCGCTGGGACGGCCGTGGTCGTCGACTGAGGAGAACCAGCCGCCGTGAACATCGTCGTGCAATCGACCGAGCAGTCCTGCCATCGTTAGCTCGGCGATCGGGGCGGCCCCCGGGATGCCGAGAAGGCTGCCCACGGAATAGACATGGGTCATCCTGGCCGTGATCCACGTGTGGACGGGCTGGCTCAGGTCGGGTGATCCGTCGTCGGTGAGCCAGCGGGCGCCCCCGCGATGATCGGCCGTGTGTCGGCCGAAGTCCAGCAGGTGTCTTGCGTGCGTGTCGAGCCAGCGGCGGTGCGCCAGCTTCGGGAAGGCGGGCAGGTGTCGGTCTGACGTATTCGTCGAGTGGATGGTGTTCACGCGATGTCAGCGGTTCAGTCGGTCGACAGCGCGTACGCGATGCCGGCATGGATCCCGTGCGAGTCGAGGATGGCGACGACGGTGGTGTATCGGTCGACGAAGTCCGCGCTGTCGGCAAGCCGCCACGACGCGAACGGTGAGGATCGCAACGCGTCCAGTGGGTCGTCGGAGAGCAGAAGCGACCGGTCCGCGCCGCTGAGATGCGGCTCGTGCACCTCGAAGGCGTCGCCATGATCATCGATGCCCCCGAGATAGCGCCGAAACGCCGCCAGCAGCAACGCTTCCCGGCGCGGATCACGCCCCTGGGCAATCAGCCCGGTGGCCGTCGCGCGATGGAAAACCGGCAGTTTGGCGGCACCGTCGTGAGCGACGCGCAGGACCGTGTCGGGAACGTTGGCGTTGGCGAAGCGGCCAACCACCATTGACTGGTAGTCCGCCAGCGATACGTCAGGCGGCGGCGCGAGCAGCGGTGCCGCGTCGGTCGACATGAAGCAGACGAGTAGGTTCGCGATGCTGGGATCGGACGCGGCGTCGGCGACAGTGCGGTGACCCGAGAGGACACCCGCGTAGGCCAGCAGCATGTGCGATGCGTTCAAGAGACGACCCTTGATGGCCTCGAAGGCCTCCACGTCCTGTCGCATTTGAACGCCGACGTCCTCGAAGGCCGGACGACCGGTCGGGAAGTGGTCCTGCAGCACCCACTGCCGGTATTCCTCGGTAAGCGCGGGGACGTGGTCGTCGAGACCGGTGAGGGCGTTGAGATCGTCACGCATCGATGCAGAGACTGTCGGCGCGATGCGGTCGACCATCGAGTTCGGAAAGGTCACGTTGGTGGCGATCCATTGCGCAAGAACGGAGTCCACCGCAGCGGCGAAACCCAGGACGGCGGTTCGGGCGGTGTCGCCGTTTCCGCGGAGGTTGTCGCATGACATCACGGTGAACGGCGCCGTACCGTCGACGCGGCGTTTGGCCAGGGCCTTGGTCAGCACGCCGAAGACAGTCTCTGGATGTTCGCGCGCGAGGTCGGCGGCCACCTCGGAGTCGTCGATGCGAAACTCGCCGGTGTCCTCGTCTAGGTGATAGCCGCCTTCGGTGATCGTCAGCGACACGATGCGGATGGCAGGATCGGCGAGCCGGCGGACCACCGCTGCGGGGTCGTCGGGCCCGTGGAGGTACTCGACCATCGAGCCCACGATGCGCGATTGTCGCCGTCCCGATTCGGTGAACAGGGTGACCGTGTATAGGCCGTCCTGTGCGTCGGGGGCGTATGACCGCGCCTTTGCCTTGGCGAGGGCGTGGTCGCGAAGTCCGATCCCGACAATGCCCCATTCGTTGTGATCGTCTCGCATCGTCATCAGGTCGTCGAGGTACACGCCTTGGTGGACGCGGTGGAAGTTTCCTACCCCGAGGTGGGCGATGCCGGCTGTGATGCGGGTTCGGTCGTAACCGGGTACGGCTACGTCGGGGGCGCCACCCGCCGCGACGGCGGCGGCGACGGATGACGGGTTGGCAACGGGGTGTCGCATGCCGTGTCGGTCCTCTCCAAGTGCTGGGGCGTCACGTTGCGTCATTTGACGAGCGGCCCGAGAAGCGGGTCGTCGCCGAGGATTTGGGCGGCGGTGTCCCTGGTGACGGTCAGCGGCGGATTCAGGATGGCCGGCACGACCTTGACGTCGTTGTCGTAGGAGGTGGTGTCGTTCACCTTGGGCGTCTGGCCCGTGCTGAGTGCCTCGATGGCTTCGACGGTGTTGGCGACCATGGTGGTGGGATCGGAGTACACCGTCGAATCCTGGCTGCCGCTCATCACGAGCTTGACCGACTCGGCTTCGGCGTCGTGGCCCGTGACGACGGGCACGGGGCGACCAGCGCCCGCAATGGAGGTGATGATGGCCCGTGACAGGACGTCGGCGGGGGCGAGGACCCCGTCCAGTCTTTGGTTGCCGCCGTAGGTGCTGACTAGCAGGGAATCCATGCGCCGCTGGGCATTCTCGGGCTTCCATCCTTCGATGGCCGTTTGCTTGTACTCGGTCTGACCGGAGCCGACGCGGATCCGTCCCGCGTCGATCTCGGGTTGCAGTACCGACATCGCTCCGTCGTAGTAGACGGTGGAGTTGGCGTCGTCGGGCGACCCGGAGAAGATTTCGATCGTGTAGGGCGCGCCGTTGGGATCGCGCTTCCGCATGCCGTCGAGCAGTGCTCGTCCCATCAGTTCGCCGACTTTGCGATTGTCGGCCGCGACGTAGTAGTCCACGGCTGCGGTGTTCTTGATGAGACGGTCGAAGGCGATGACCGGGATGCCTGCGGCGTGGGCGGCCTCGACTTGGGAGGACAACTGCGAGCCATCGGCGGCACCGATCACGATGACCTTGGCGCCCCTGGTGATCATGGCCTGGATTTGGGCTTGCTGGTCGGCGACCGTGCCGCTGGAGGAGGCGTACTGGACGTCGGGGGTGTAACCGGCGGCTTGAAGCTTGGTGGTCAACGAGTCGCCGGCGATGACCCAGTTCTCACTGGTCTTGGCCGGCAACGCGACGCCGATCAAGGATCCCTTCTCGAAGCCAGAGGATGCTGACTGTGAGGAGTTCTGGCGGCCGCTGGCCCCGCAGCTGGTCAGAGCGGCGATCAAGGCCAGAGTGATTGCGAGGAGACCGATGTGTCGTTTGCGCATGGGAGGTCCTGACGTGCGTAGGTGAAGGGCGGTTGTGGTTGAGACGGACGTTCGGGGCGTGGGTGTCATGTCGGCGCGGGGGCGGCGCAGCGTGCGCAGCAGACGTTCGATGGGCGAGTCGCGGCCTCGACGCCGCTGGTGGATGTCTGCGGCGACGGCAGCGAGGATGACCAGACCCTTGATCATCTGGACCTGGTCGGTGCCGACGCCGAGGAGTTGCAGCCCGTTGTTGAGAAAGGCCATGACCAGACCGCCGACGATCGATCCCGAGACCGTGCCGACGCCGCCGGCGACGGCGGCCCCCCCGATGAAGACCGCGGAGATGGCGTCGAACTCCCAGTTCAATCCGTCCTGCGGCCCGGACGCCGCAGCGCGGGCGACGTAGATCATGCCGGCGAGCGCGGCGAGCGCCGACATGTTCATCATGACCAGGAAGCTCACCCGCTTTGTTGGCACGCCAGAGAGTTCGGCGGCGTGTGCGTTGCCGCCGACCGCGTAGACGGCGCGGCCGAAGATGGTGTGCCTCATGAGGAATGCGTAGGCCAGGCCAAGGACCAGCAGGATCACCCCGGAGATCGGGAAGCTGGTGCCGACCCGCCCGGAGGCGAACAGCAGCGTGCCGTAGCCGATGATCACGCCGAGCGCGACCACCTTGGTCGCGGAGACCCAGGGCGGAGCGGGGTCGAGCCCGCGCCTGCGCTGGCGACGTCGGGTCCGACACTCGCTGACGGCCACCGCGACGATGCAGGCGACGCCGAGGAGCAACGTGAGGTTGTTGTACCCGGTGTCGGGGCCGACTTCGGGCAGGTAACCGGCACCCAGCGACCGGAATCCGTCGGGCACCGGAATGGTCTCGGCATCGCCGACGAATTGATTGGCGCCACGGAAGAACAGCAGACCGGCGAGTGTCACGATGAATGCGGGCACACCCATGTAGGCCACCCAGAAGCCATGCCAGGCGCCGATGAGGGCGCCCACCACTAGTCCGGCGAGGGTCGCGGCGGGCCACGGCAGACCGCTTTGCACGAGCTTGGCGACCACGATGCCGACGAACGCTGCCACGGAGCCCACGGATAGGTCGATGTGTCCGCAGATGATGACCATGACCATCCCGATGGCGAGGATCAGGATGTAGGAGTATTGGCTGACGACGGCAATCAGGTTGTTGGGGTTGAGGGTTCCGCCGTTGGTGAGCGCCTGGAAGAGCACCACGATCGCCACCAGGATGCCGATCATGCCGATTTGGCGGGTGGAGGACATTCCGCCACCGAACATCCTCTTCAGTTCCGCGAGCGTCATTGCCGTCCATTCCTGTTGGAGGTCATCCCTCTGATGAGGGATTCGGGGGTGGCGTCGGCGGTGGCCACTTCACCGGTGACCTGGCCCTCGAAGAGGGTGTAGATGCGGTCGGTGATGCCCAGCAGTTCGGGTAGCTCGGAGGAGATGACGACGACGGCCTTCCCCTGGGCGGCGAGGCCCTGAATGATGAGGTAGATGTCGTATTTGGCGCCCACGTCGATGCCGCGGGTGGGTTCGTCGAGGATCAGGACGTCCGGGTCGGTGAACATCCATTTGGCAAGGACGACCTTCTGTTGGTTGCCGCCCGACAACGTCGCGACGCCAGCGTCCACCGACGGCGTCTTGATGTTCAGGCGTGCGCGGTAGTCCTCGGCGACGGCGCGCTCCCGATCCGAGTCGATGACGCCACGGCGTGCGATGCGCTTCGGCTTGGCCGAGACGACGGATCTCTTGACCTCGTCGAGGAGGTTGAGTCCCAATGCCTTTCGGTCCTCGCTAAGGTAGGCCAGGCCGGCCGAGATCGCCTCGGGTACGTTGCGAATCACGATCTCCCGGCCCGACTTGTACACGGTGCCTGAGACGAAGGCTCCATATGAGCGGCCGAAGAGGCTCATTGCGAGCTCGGTACGGCCTGCTCCCATCAGTCCGGCGAACCCGACGATCTCGCCGCGGCGCACCGAGAAGGCGGAGCCCTTGCACACCAGACGTTCCGAAGCCAGGGGGTGGCGCACGGTCCAGCCCTCGACGCGCAGAAGCTCCTCGCCGATGTCGGTGTCCCGCTCCGGGAATCGCTGCTCGAGGCTGCGACCGACCATCGCTTGGATGATGCGGTCTTCGTCCATCGGAGTGTCGCGCAAGTCGATCGTCTCGATCGATCGACCGTCCCGTAGCACGGTGATCGCATCGGCAACCTGGGCGATCTCCTCGAGCTTGTGGGAGATGAGGATCGAGCTGATGTCTTGGGACTGCAGGGAACGGATCAGCCCGAGCATGTTCTGGGACTCGGCTTCGTTGAGAGCGGCCGTTGGTTCGTCGAGGATCAGCAGCTGCGGCGACTTGCTGAGCGCCCTGGCGATTTCGACGAGTTGCTGCTTGCCGACGCCGAGGTGCTTGACGGCCAGGTCGGGGTCTTCGTCCAGGCCGACCCGGGTGAGAAGGTCCCGCGCCGATCGGTAGGCCGCCTCCCAGTCGATGGAGCCAGCGCGTTTGCGCGGTTGATTGCCGAGGAACAAGTTGTCGAGGATCGACATCTCCGGAATGAGGGCGAGTTCCTGGTGGATGATCACGAGCCCGCGTTGCTCACTGTCGTTGACGTTGCGGAACTGCTGCAGCTCATCGTGAAAGTAGACGTCGCCGTCATAGGTGCCGTGGGGATAGACCCCCGACAGCACGCGAACGAGCGTGGACTTGCCCGCACCATTTTCGCCGCAGATCGCGTGCACCTGCCCTGCGGTGACGGTCAGGTTCACCTCGTGCAGGGCGCGCACCGGACCGAAGGACTTGCCGATGCTGCACATGCGCAAGATTGTCGGCGCGTCCCTCATGCTTTCCTCCTCATCGTGACACCGGTGTCAAACTGATAATGGCTGTGCCGCAGGACATTGTCAACACGCGATGTGACCGAAAGCGCGGTACGATGACACATGTGTCAGACAATTTTGAGGGGCCCGGTGGCTCGCGGCCGCGGCGGCGCCCCACGCTGCGCCAGGTCGCAGCCCATGCCGGCGTCGGTTTCAAGACCGTCGCGCGAGTCGTCAATGGTGAGGGTTCCGTTGCGCCCGAGACGGCGGCGAAAGTGCAAGCGGCGCTGCGCGAACTTCATTATGTTCCTGATGACTTCGCCGGATCGCTCAAGAAGGACGGGGGCCGCACCCGCACGATCGGGTTGACGATCTCCAACGTCGCCAATCCGCTGGCGGCGCAGATCCACGGCGGGGTCGAGCTCGTCGCCATGCCACGCAACGTCGCGACCTTCGCCGCCAGCCTCAACGAGCAACCGTCCGCGGAGATCGAGCACACACGTGCCTTCCTTCGCCGCCGCGTCGATGGCCTGATCCTCACCCCGGTAGCTGAGGATCAGTCTTATCTGCAGTTGGCCATCGACCGCGGCACCGCAGTCGTATTCGTCGACCGGGAACCGGTCGGACTACGGGCGGACACGGTGAAGGTCGACGACGTTGCCTCCGCGTTCACAGCCGTCGGACACCTCGCCGAGGTCGGGCACCGACGCATCGCACACCTGGGCGATCGCCAGCGCATCCAAACCGCGCGCCAACGCCGTGAGGGCTACTTCAACGCGATGCGCTCGCGGGGACTCCCGATCGACGAGGGCATCGTCATGCTCGACATCCCCGATGAGCTGCACGCCTACGCCGCGGCTCGACGGATGCTGGAAGCCGACGATCCGCCAACGGCGATTCACTCCGCGCAGAACCTCATCACCGTCGGCGTCATCCGAGCCTTGCGTGACCTCGGCCTGTCTCGGAGGGTCGCCGTGGTGGGGTTTGACGACATCGCCCTGAGCGATCTGCTCGATCCCCCTGTCACTGTCATCTCCCACGATCTGAGCCGCATCGGACGCGTTGCCGCCGAACGACTCTTTGCCCGCATCGACGGTGACGAGTCAGAACCACGGACGGTCTTCGTGCCAACCGAACTGGTGGTCCGCGGATCCGGAGAGATTCGGCCCCAGTGAGCTCACGCGAAGCGATCTGCACTACCACTCTGGCGCTGTTGAGGCATGGGCAGACGGATCTGAACCGTGAACAGCGTTGGCAGGGAACGACGGACGCGCCGCTGAACGAACTCGGGCGGCGGCAAGCCGGGCGGGCGGCAGACCTGCTGGCCAGGAGGTCGTGGAATCGCATCGTCACTTCGCCGCTCCTTCGGGCGCGACAGACCGCCGCCATCGTGGCCGCGACACTAGCCATGGCCGACCCGTTGACTAGCGCCGATCTCGCCGAACAACACGGCGGCGTCGCCGAGGGAATGCTGGAAGCCGACGTTCGCCGCCGCTGGCCGACAGAGGAGACCATTCCCGGCTCGGAAACCCGCGCCGAGGTCGCGGCCCGGGGGGCTCGGGCACTGACCACGCTGGCACAGCGCCATCACGGCGAGTCGTTGATCGTGGTTGCGCACGGCACCATGTTCAGGCTGGCGCTCGGTTCACTCGTCAACGAGCCGCAACCGCTAATGGGCAACGGCCACTTCGTCGTTGCGACGTTCCACCAGAGCGGACAGTTCAACGTGAG
>NZ_JBEVLO010000253.1:0-7749 GCF_040509115.1 Mycobacterium sp.
CCGGCCTGTGACGGGGACGACTTGGCGCAGGTGCCGCTGTCGACACGCGGCACCCTCTGGAGCTACACGGAGAACCAGTACGCCCCGCCCCCGCCGTATCCGTCGCCGGATCCCTTCCAGCCGTTCGCCGTGGCCGCCGTGGAACTGGCCGACGAAGGGCTCATCGTGCTGGGCAAGGTGGTCGAGGGCACCCTGGCCGCCGACCTGAAGATTGGGATGGAGATGGAGTTCACCACCATGCCGCTGTATACCGACGAGGACGGCTTCGTCCGCACCGTCCACGCCTGGAAGATCGCAGAATGACCGCCACGGACACCTCCCCCGAGTCGCTGCGCTCCACCCCGCCGGAACCCCTCTACATCCTCGGCGCTGGCATGCATCCCTGGGGCAAGTGGGGTCGCGACTTCACCGAGTACGGCGTCGTCGCCGCCCGCGCCGCCCTCGCCGAGGCCGGTCTGGACTGGCGCCAGATCCAGTTGGTCGCAGGCGCGGACACCATCCGCAACGGCTACCCCGGCTTCGTCGCCGGGGGAACCTTTGCCCAGAAACTCGGCTGGAACGGCGTCCCCGTCAGTTCCAGCTACGCTGCCTGCGCCTCGGGATCTCAAGCCCTGCAGAGCGCACGCGCGCAGATCCTTGCTGGGTTCTGCGACGTCGCCCTCGTCATCGGCGCCGACACGACACCCAAGGGCTTCTTCGCGCCCGTCGGCGGCGAGCGTCGCAACGACCCCGACTGGCAGCGGTTCCATCTCATCGGCGCCACCAACCCGGTGTACTTCGCGCTGCTGGCACGCAGGCGAATGGATCTGCACGGCGCGACGCTGGAGGACTTCGCTCAGGTCAAGGTGAAGAACGCGCGGCACGGACTGCAGAACCCGAATGCCCGCTTCCGCAAGGACGTTTCGATCGATGACGTGCTGGCCAGCCCAGTGGTGTCCGATCCGCTGCGGCTGCTCGACATCTGCGCCACCTCCGACGGCGCCGCCGCGCTGATCGTGGCGAGCAAGTCGTTCACCGAGAAGCACCTGGGGTCGGTCGACGGTGTCCCGTCGGTGCGGGCGATATCCACCGTGACGCCGCGTTACCCGCAGCATCTGCCCGAATTGCCGGACATCGCAACGGATTCCACGGCCGTGGTGCCTGCCCCTGACCGGGTGTTCAAGGACCAGATTCTCGATGCCGCCTATGCAGAAGCGGGCATCGGTCCCGAGGACCTCAGCCTGGCTGAGGTGTACGACCTGTCCACCGCACTCGAATTGGACTGGTATGAGCACTTGGGCCTGTGCCCGAAAGGTGAAGCCGAGGCTCTCCTCCGCAGTGGCGCCACCACCATCGGCGGCCGCATCCCGGTCAATCCGTCTGGCGGGCTTGCCTGTTTCGGCGAGGCCATCCCCGCCCAGGCCATCGCCCAGGTCTGCGAACTCACCTGGCAGCTCAAGGGCCAGGCCACCGGTCGCCAGGTCGAAGGCGCCACCGTCGGAATCACCGCCAACCAAGGCCTGTTCGGGCACGGCTCGTCGGTCGTCGTCGCCCGCTGACCGGTCGGCGCTACTGCACCTCGTAGATCCAGATGGAAGGCGCGGTTAGCTCACCGGACTCCGTCCACTGGTAACGGCCTGCCGTGCCCAGACCGTCGTACGTGTGCATGAAGTCCAGAAGCGCAGGCCTGGTGTTGATTCCGCGGTCGATACCCTTGAGCATGATCGTCGCCAGGTCATAGGCCTCGGCGGCGAAGGAGGCGGGCCTGGCGCCGAACCGCTGGGAGTAGTCCTCTGCGAACGGTCCGGTTGCCGGCGCGCAGCCGCAGGACAGCAACGATCCGTTCGCCGCATCCCCCGCTCTCTCGGCGAACGCGGCGTCCTTGCTGGCCCCACCGCCGACGAAGGTTGCCGTGACACCGCCCTCCCTGAGCCGCGTGACGAAGTCCGCGGCCGGACCGGAATGCCCTGCGTAGAAGACGGCGTCGGGGTTGACGGCGTCGACCCGAGACACCGCTGAGGTCGGGTCGCCGTTGTCGACGGCGACGGATACTCCGCAGTCGGGCCGGGCCGCTGGACCGAGCCCCTGACGCACGGCCCCCGCGAGTTCGCGGCCGTAGTCCGAGCCGTCATCCACCACGCACACCGAACGGTATCCGCGAGCCCCCTTCATGTAGTTGGCCACTGAAAGGCCCTGCACGCCATCGTTTGCCAACCCGCGGAAGAAGGTTCCCCAGCCGTTCTCCGAGAGCGCGTTCTCGGTCGCCGATGGCGTCGCGGCGACCACGCCCGCGTCGCGGAACAGCCCACCCATCGCCACGACCTCGGCCGCGGAGCTGGGACCGATCACACCGACGGTGTAGGTGTCCTCGACGATCTCGGGTACCACGCCCGCGGCGACGGCCGGGTCGCCCGCGGTGTCGAACAGCTTCAGCTGAACCTGACATCCCGGGTTGGCGGCGTTGTGCTTGTCGACGGCCAGCTGCGCACCGTTCCTGATGCTGCTGTCGCGCATGACGTTGGGACCGGTTAGCGCGACGGCCGTCGCGATCGACAGCGGGAGGCAGACGGCATTGCCGTCGCCAGCCGGATCCGCGGGGTCGCCACCGCTGGAATCTACGGCTACACCGTTGCCATCGAGTTGGGCCAGCTCCTTGATGCGCGACGCGCCGGCCTGCCCACCATCGCCGGAGTCCTTACCGAGAGGACCGTTCGACGAGGTCAGCCACCATGCCGTCACCACCGCGACAACGCCGACCGCGACGGCGGACACCAGGACGATGGGCCTGCCCTTGCGGCGGCTGGGGGGCGTGACCTCGCTCGACTGATCCGGAGATGGCAGCGTCCCACCCATCCGGAACCCTCCCCATCCGTTCAGCCCAGGTCAGCGTCCCCAAGAGTAGACGACGAGTCGGTACTGGGCCGAACACCAAGACACGTCCCGGAGCGTCGGATGATTCCGAAATGCGCCGGACGGGTCAATTTTTGGGTAAGGGTAGGTGCGTGATCGCAGAAGCCCGGTCGTCGCCTGGATCAGTGCGTCGTCGTGCGGGCCGTCATCAACGGACCCCGCGCACTAGCGCGGAACGCTCCGACGCTCGACGTGGGCGCCGGCCAGGGCTGGCCGTGGCAGCCGGAGCAACCAACATCAGCTCGCCCGACATCGAGCGCGGGTCGGGTGGCCGCTTCGGCCGGTCGACCGAGGGGTGCGGTGATCACCTGCGAGGCGAGGTGGGCCCAGAACCGCTGCACTACAACGGATACGGGCGAGATCAGAAGCTGAGGTCGCCGTGCGGGCTTGCCTGGCGGTGGGTGTCTGGCGTCTTCCCGAGGGCCGCCGCCAAGCTGAGGGCGATAAGGATCGCCAGCAACACGAGTAGGTATGTCATGCAATCCAGAATCCGCCTGTCCAGGCCTGCGGAACAGTGGCAGCAATGACAGCTTGCGTACATTTTCCGCCATCCCGTGCGTGCGGTCGGGCTCCCGTCGCCGTGCCGAGCGATCCGCCGCGCGAAACAAGATCGAAACACGTCGGACATTCGAGAAACGGGCCATGCGTCACCGGAGCCGCTACAGTCCCGCATACCAAGTCGCGCCTCGGCGCGAAGAGCAACACAATGGAGGTTCATTAGTGGGCGCCAGCTCCCACGGGACGTCACGAAGGGCGGCAGTGTCGGGGCCAGGGCGGCAACGGGCCTGTTTCGGCTTGTTCGTGCTCGTCTTCGTGTTCCTTGCCGGGTTGTTCGGAGCTGGCCACGCCATGGCGGAGCCCGAGCCAGCCACGGTGTCGGGACGCCTCGTCAACGCGGGCCAGCCCGTCGCCGGCGCCGACGTGAAGGCCCTAGACGCCAGTGGCGCGGAGGTCGCCACCGCCACGTCCGACGAGAACGGACGCTGGACGTTGGAGGTCCCCGTCGGCACGTACACCTTCGAGGTGGCAGCTGACAGCCTGCCGTCCGGGGTCTCCGTGCAGCGATCGATCAGTCGCGCCGTCGTCGCCGAGCGGGCCAATACGGTCGTCTTCACATTCGGCGAGGTGCGGGTGTCCCAGGCGACACCGCTATACGAGCGGATGATTCGGCTGGCCATCGACGGCCTGCGCTTCGGCCTGGTCATCGCCATCACCGCGATCGGCTTGAGTCTGATCTTCGGCACGACTGGCCTGACGAACTTCGCGCACGGTGAGCTGGTCACGCTCGGCGCGGTACTCGCGTGGGTGTTCAACGTGACGTTCGGCTTGCCGTTGCTGATCGCCGCGCTGCTGGCGGTGGTGGTCGGCATCGGGATCGGATGGCTCAACAACGCGGGTGTCTGGCGACCGCTGCGGAAACGGCGAGTCGGGCTGATACCCCAGCTGGTGGTCTCGATCGGTCTGGCCATCAGCCTGCGCTACCTCATCCTCATCTTCTTCTCGGATCGGTCGCAGTCCTTCGCGGACTACCCCGTCAGCGCCGAACGGCAGTGGGGTCCCATCGCGATCACCGACGTCAACCTGATGACGATCGGGGTCAGCCTCGTGGTCCTCGTCGGCGTAGCGCTGATGTTGCAGCGGACCCAGATCGGCAAGGCCATGCGGGCCGTCGCCGACAACAAGGACCTCGCCGCGTCCTGCGGCATCAACGTCGAGCGCGTCATCACCGTCGTATGGTGCCTCGGCGGCGCACTCGCAGCCCTTGGCGGCGTCCTGCTCGCAATGTCCGAACTCGGCGGCCGGGTGCAATGGGAGATGGGCTTCAAGCTGCTGCTCCTTATGTTCGCCGGCATCACGCTCGGCGGCCTGGGCACCGCCTACGGTGCGCTGCTCGGCTGCATCGTCGTCGGCCTGCTGGTTCAGATGTCGACGCTGGTGATCGACCCCGACCTGAAGTACATCGGCGGATTGCTCATCTTGATCGTCATCCTCATCGTCCGACCCCAGGGCATCCTGGGGTCGAGGGAAAGGATCGGGTGACGTCTAGCCATGGACATCCTTGGTGCCTTGCAGACATCGCTTGCTCAGCTGATCGGGCCGTCCGCAATCTTCTATGCGCTTCTTGCCATCGGGCTGAATCTGCACTTCGGCTACACCGGTCTGCTCAACTTCGGCCAAATCGGGTTCGCCCTCCTCGGCGGCTACGGCGTCGGAATCATGACCATCACCTACGACCAGCCACTCTGGCTGGGGATCCTGGTCGGCCTGGCCGCATCGGGGTTGCTCGCGGTGCTGCTCGGCATCCCGACGCTCCGATTGCGGGCTGACTACCTAGCCATCGTCACGATCGCGGCCTCGGAAGTGCTCAGGCTGGTATTCAGATCCACGGCCGCTGACCCCGTCACCGGCTCGACCAACGGGCTCAACGGCTTCGCGGACCCCTTCACCCGGTACAGCCCGTTCGACTCCAGCAAGCAGTATTCGCTGCTCGGCATCAAGTTCGTCGGCGACGACCTGTGGACGATGGTCGTCGGTTGGACACTGGTGGCGGTGCTGTGCATGTTCGTCTATCTACTCACCCACAGTCCGTGGGGACGCGTCCTCAAGGCGGTCCGCGAGGACGAGGACGCCGCCAGGGCGCTCGGCAAGAACGTCTTCGTCTACAAACTGCAGGCGCTCGTCCTCGGCGGAATGATCGGCGGGATGGGCGGCATCCTCAACGCGCTTCAGACCAAGTCCATCAACCCCGACTTCTACTCCACCGCGCAGACGTTCTACGCGTTCGGAGCGCTCCTGCTCGGCGGCGCGGCGACGGTGCTCGGCCCGGTCGTGGGCGCGATGCTCTTCTGGTTCCTGCTCGCGATCCCCGACGCCCTGCTGAGGCAGGCGATCGCGGGTCCGGATCCACTGCTCCCCCTCACCGACGCACAGGTGGGCGCGACACGCTATGTCCTGCTGGGCATTCTGATCGCCTTGCTCATGATCTACAGACCGCAGGGCATCCTCGGAAACAAACGGGAAGTGCAATTCGATGGCTGACGACGCGAAGGCAGGTTCGACCGCGCCCACCCGCGACAACGGGTTGGCCGGGGTCGGAGCCGAGCCGGGTTCCAAGAAGCCCGACCCGATCATGTTGGTGGACAACATGACTCGCTCGTTCGGCGGCCTGAAGGCGGTCGACGTGGCACACCTCGAGATCCAACGCGGGTGCATCACCGGGCTGATCGGACCGAACGGCGCTGGCAAGACCACGTTCTTCAACCTGATCACCGGGTTCGACCGGCCAGACACCGGCACCTGGACCATGGAGGGCACCGAGCTCGGCAAGCTCAACCCACATCAGGTGGCCCGCCACGGCGTCGTGCGAACCTTCCAGCTGACCAAGGCGCTGGCCAAGATGACCGTGCTGGAGAACGTGAAACTCGGTGCGCCAGAACAGAAGGGCGAACGGATCGTCGATTCGCTGTTCCGTTTCCGGTGGCGCAAGCAGGAAGCCGAGATCACCGAGCGCGCCCAGGAAATGCTCGCCCGCTTCAAGCTCGACAAGAAGGCCGACGACATGGCCGGCTCGCTGTCGGGCGGTCAACGCAAACTGCTCGAGATGGCGCGCGCCTTGATGACCAACCCCAAGGTGGTGATGCTCGACGAGCCCATGGCAGGGGTCAACCCGGCGCTCACCCAGAGCCTCCTCGGCCACGTGAAGTCGCTGCGCGACGACGGCATGACCGTCGTGTTCGTCGAGCACGACATGGACGTCATCCGCGACATCAGCGATTGGGTGGTCGTGATGGCGCAGGGCTCGGTGATCGCCGAGTCGACGCCCGAGGACCTGGCCAACAACTCCGCAGTGGTCGACGCCTACCTCGGCAGCCACCAC
This sequence comes from Mycobacterium sp., assembly GCF_040509115.1. Lineage (GTDB taxonomy): Bacteria > Actinomycetota > Actinomycetes > Mycobacteriales > Mycobacteriaceae > Mycobacterium. The sequence goes on from NZ_JBEVLO010000253.1 coordinate 6,767, forward strand.
GACCAGGCTCTCGAGTTCGACGAGCACGGCAACCCGACGGGCGCGACGGCCATCCTCGCCGAGGAGATCGAACAGGCCGTCGTCGAAACGATCGAGGCGGGTGGTGACCTGTCGGACGCCACCGTCTCCGAACCCAGCGGGGCCACCGACACCACCGGGAAGCATCGCAATGAGTGACATCGACGGATCGCAGACGGAACTCACCCCTGCCGAACTCGCCGCCACCCCGGCCGAGCACCAACGGTTGGCCGAGGGCGCACTGATGCGAGCCGACCAGCTGATCGCCGGCTACATCCCCGAGGTCGACATCCTGCGGGGTTGCGACTTCTATCTCAAGGAAGGCGAGATCGTCGGGATCATCGGCCCGAACGGCGCCGGCAAGTCGACCCTTCTCAAGGCCCTGTTCGGATTGATCCCGGTACGCACCGGAGGGGTGACGCTGCGAGGCGACGACATCACGTCGGCACCCGCCCACGTCCTCGTCACCAAGGGCGTCGGCTACGTCCCACAGACCCAGAACGTGTTTCCCTCGTTGACCATCGAGGAGAACCTGGAGATGGGCATCTATCTGCGGCGGTCGAAGTTCTCCGAACGATTCGACTTCGTCGCAGAACTGTTCCCCCTGCTCGGGGAACGCCGAAAGGTCAAGGCGGGGGCCCTTTCCGGCGGCGAACGCCAAATGGTGGCCATGGGGCGGGCACTGATGATGGAACCGTCGGTGCTCCTGCTCGACGAGCCCTCAGCAGGCCTCTCCCCCATGTTTCAGGACGAGGTCTTCATCCGGTGCAAGCAGATCAACGCAGCCGGCGTCTCAGTGATCATGGTGGAGCAGAATGCGCGCCGCTGCCTACAGATCTGCGACCGAGGCTACGTCCTGGACCAGGGCACCAACGCTTACACCGACACCGGTGATCGCCTCATGACCGACCCGAAGGTCATCGAGCTGTACCTGGGCACCCTCGCAGGGAGCCGCGAGACCTAGC
>NZ_JBEVLO010000254.1:0-5992 GCF_040509115.1 Mycobacterium sp.
CTGCCGATCTGGTCGCCTTCGGGAGATTGTTCACCTCCAACCCCGACCTGCCCCGCCGGTTGCAAATGGGTTATCCCTTGACCCATTACGACCGCTCGACGTTTTGGGGCGGAACCGAACACGGCTACACCGACTACCTCACCTACGAGGACACCCTGGCCGACGCTCCGGTGCGCCTATCGGGTTGACGGCGCACGCTGCTCGGTCATACGACCACGACGATCACCCGGGTCAGATCTCCATGAACCATGCCCGGACGCCCATCCAAGCCTGCGCACCGCAGATCCGACACACCACCACGCACGACGCTCTGAATAGGAAACCGTAGGACATGACCCAGACGCTTTCCCCCCAGGCTGACACCCATTACGTGGAAACGCCCAGCGCGCGCTTCGCCTACCGGCGCTTCGGAACGGGCGCTGGCGTCCCGTTGATCCTCGCGCTGCGCTTCCGCGGCACCATGGACCACTGGGACCCGGCGTTTCTGAACCCGCTCGCAGCTGGCCGCGATGTGATCATCTTCGACAACATCGGGCACGGTAAGACCAACGGTGCCGCCCCCACCAGCATGGAGGCCCTGGCCGGCGGTCTGATCGAGTTCGTCGACGCGCTGGGACTGACCGAAATCGACCTACTGGGATGGTCTTTGGGTGGGATCGTGGTGCAGGCGGCGACGCTGCAGCGGCCCGACCTGGTGCGCCGCTTGATCGTAGCCGGCAGCTCGCCAGGGGGCGGAGTGCCCGGGATGCCGCAACCGGACCCGAAGATCTGGCAGGTCGCCACCAAGCCGGTCAACGATGACGACGACTTCCTGTATCTCTTCTTTCCCGACAACGAGTCGGCGCGTTCCCAGGGCTTGGAGTCACTGCGCAGGCTCGATGCGCGCACTCTGTCCGCCGACCACGTTCCGGTGTCGCTGGAGACCATGCAGGCCCAGCTGGCTGTCATCGCCTCCACCGGGTCCAGCGTCTGGGACCGGTTGAGCGAGGTGACGATTCCCGTACTCGTCGCCAACGGCGCGCACGATCGCATGATCGACGCCTACGCCACCTATGCCATGGCGGGTCGCCTGCCGCACGCGAAGGCAATTCTCTACAGCGACGCTGGCCATGGATTCCTCTTCCAACACATCCACGACTTCACCGGCGAAGTACTCGGCTTCCTCGCTTGAATCTCCATGTCCGACCTGGTCGAGCTAATCATGAATGCGCACGGCGAACGGGAGCACTTCAACACCATGTGGACGTACTTCGAGTGAAGCCGCCGCGGAGACGGCCCTTGAATGCTCATGCAGTTCCGGGCTGACCGAGCAGGGCTGTGCCGCACCAGTTCTGCTGGTTGAGATGGTCGAGCATGGCCGTCTCTGCCAACCCCGAATTGCGTCGCACGCCGACGAGGACGGGTTCGGTCAGGGAGGGCAGTAGCGGGCAGGCCAGTTCTTCGAAGCCTTCGGGGATGGCCGAGGCCGGGACCACGGTGACGCCCAAGCCCTGCGCCACGAGCCGTACCGCGGTGGAGATCTGTGACGCTCGGGCCACCGTGTGCGGGCTGAGGCCCGCGCCGGCGAGCAGGCGGGCGAGGTAGTCGTCGAGCAGGCTGGCGCCCCGGAACCGGATCCACCCCTCTGACGCCAGGTCTTCCAGGCGCAGGGCGGCGCCGTCGGCGAGAAGCGGGTGCCCCTTCGGCAAGATGGCGACGTAGGCTTCCTCGCCCAGGCGGTGAACGTCGAAGCTGCAGCCGGCCGGGATGCGGTGCACCAGAACCATGTCCAGGTTTCCCTGACGCAGCAGTCGTTCCATGTCCGCGGGATCGGGCTCCTCGTGGAGAGTCACCTGCAGCTTAGGGTGGCGATTGCGCAGCTGCCCCAACGCCTGGGGCAGCTGGCGCGCTCCCAGACCCATGTGGACGGCGATGATGAGTTCGCCTGCTAGTTCACCGTTGGCGGCGCGGGCGGCCGTGATGGCACGCCGGGATGCGGTCGTCGCGATCTGCGCCTCTGTGAGGAAGGCCCGGCCGGCCACCGTCACCGTCACCCCGCTCGGCGTGCGGGTGAACAGCTGCACCCCGAGGTGCTTCTCCAAGGCGCCGATCTGTTGCGACAGGGAGGGTTGCGTGACCCGCAGACGGTCGGCTGCCGCTGTCATGGAGCCCTCCTCGGCGACGGCGAGGGCGTATTCGTATTGGCGCAGGTTCATCGGATCCACCTTCGACAAGATATAGGCATCTTCAATGAAGAGTATGCGTTGCCACTATTTGCCTCTATGCCGGGCCGGTCCTAGCGTGGTGCACGCCCAGCGCACGGCAATGCGTCTGGCGCTCACAGTCTCGACTGAAGGAGAAAGCATGCGTCTCGCGAACAAGGTAGCCCTCGTCACTGGCGGGAGCGCGGGCCTCGGTCTGGCGATTGCCCAGAGATTCGGAAGTGAAGGCGCCCACGTCTACATCACGGGGCGACGGCAGGAGGCGCTCGAAGCGGCAAAGGCCTCCATAGACGGAGACGTCACGACGGTCACCGCGGACGCCACGCTGTCGGGCGATCTCGACAAGGTGGTCGAGGCCATCCGCCAGGAGAGCGGTCACCTCGATGTGATCGTTGCGAACGCCGGGAGCATCGAGCGGATGAACTTCGGGGACGTGACCGAGGAACACTTCGACCGCACATTCGACCTCAATGCCCGCGGCACGTTATTCAGCGTCCAGAAGGCGCTACCGCTTCTGCGAACGGGCGGCTCGATCGTCTTGCTGGGCTCGATCACGGCCTTCAAGGGGAATCCCGGGGCAGGGGCCTACAGCGCGGCGAAGGCAGCCGTGCGCTCCTACGCGCGCACGTGGGCAGCAGAGTTCGGCGACCGCGGCCTTCGGGTCAACGTGCTGAGCCCAGGGCCGATCGACACGCTCATCATCGACGGACAAGCCGACTACTTCGGTCTTGATCCAGTCGCTCTCCGAGCCCACATGAGCACCCTTGTCCCGATGGGTCGTCTCGGGCTTCCCGAGGAAATCGCCAATGGTGCGCTGTTTCTCGCCTCGGACGAGAGCAGTTTCATGACAGGTGCAGAACTTTGCATCGACGGTGGCATGGCTCAGGTCTAACCCGCCGACCGCGTCGCCGGGGGGCCCGACAACACCAAACTGCTCAGAACTTACTGCCGACCAATGACTCCCGGAAGATTTCACCCATCAGCGGAGAGGTGCTCGTCGAAGAACCGGTAGATGCGATCCCAGGCGTCGTCGCTCTCGGCTTCGTAGTAGCGCCAGTCCTTGAAGTACTCGAACACTTTGAGACGCAAAGGCGCTCCGCGCCAATCGTTCATGAACGAGTGTCCGACGTTCGGATATTCCTTGACGTCATACGGGACCCCGCCTCGATCGAGGACCTCGGTGAGCCGCTGAGCATCGCCACGTAGCGTTTTATCGAGCCCCCCGTAGCTGGCGACCACCGGGCAGCTGTCGGTGAGTTGCGAGGCATTGGGGGGCCAGTTGCCGTAATTGGGTGCGGCTGCCGCGAAGTGCTCACCGGGGGCCAACAACAGACAGAATCCTCCACCGAAACAGAAGCCCACCGAGCCGATCTTGCCGGTGCAGTCCGGGCTCGCCTTCAAATAGTCGCGGGCGGCAAGGATGTCGTCGACGGCCCTGCCGGTGCCAGCCGATAGGGCACGGGTCATGCCGACTACGCAGCGCAGGCGTGCTCCGGGCCGGTAGAGATTGGGCGCGAGCGCGAGAAATCCGGCCCCGGCAAGGCGGTCGGTTATGCGATGGATGTCGGTGCTCAGGCCGCCGACGTCGTGGATGACGACCACCCCGGGCCATGGCCCCTGTCCGCGTGGCGCGGCGAGGTAGCCCTGAAGGGGGTGACGTTCGTCGAGGATGGTGACCTGAGTCATGGCATGGCCTCCAGTTCGGGGTAGCGCGGCAGATCCTTGGCCTTGGTCGACGGGGTGGGTAGCGCTCCGCCCAACTTCCGCACCGGGCGAGACCCGAGCACACGCAGGGCGGTACGTAGAACTTTGACTCCGGCAACTGTTTTCGGGTGCGCCAACCGAGGGCCTCCGGGTGGAATGCTCTGCGCAGCATCAACGAATCCGCGCATTTGTTCCTGGTAACCCCTTAGCCCACCGGCAACCGTTGGCGCCCAAGCCAGTTCGCCTGCAAGGACATAGGCGCCAGTCAAGGCCAAGGTTGTGCCGACCCCGCTCAATGGGGTGGCGCACCACGCGGCGTCGCCGAGGAGCACCGTCGATCCGCGGGAATACTCGGGAGCGAAGATCTGCGTCAGATAGTCGACATAGAGCTCGTCGGTGGCGTCCAAGAGATCAAGAATCTGCGGAGCCCGCCAGCCCACGCCGTGGAAGACGTCCCTGATGATCTTCTTCTGTCTATCCATGGGTTCACGCTCGTACCCGCGGGGGGAGGACAGAAAGGACAGCGCGACACGGGTGGTGCCCTTGTTGTCGGGGCGGACGGTGATTGATCGGCCCCCGGGAGCGTTGTACCAGTTCCACCAACGGTTGTCGTCATCCTGGCGAGGGATCGTGCCGTACGCGGTGTAGAGACCGAGCTGGCGTTTGGGGACGTCGCCGAAAACCATCTGCCGGGTGCGCGAAGACGTTCCCTCGGCGATGACCACCAAGTCGAAGGTCTCCGTGCTCTGATCGCTAAAGGTGACCTGTGCACCATCACCCTCGTCGTTGATGCCCACGATTTGTTGACCGAAGCGGAAGTCGACGTCGTCACTCACCGTCTTGATGACCAACTCGGCGAGTTCTCCGCGCAAGATCTCCACTTCGGCGGTGAGCCCGTCGTCATCTTCGGTTGCGGCCGGGAAGCGGCAGATCGGTGTGCCGGAGTCATCAACGAAGCTGGTTCCGATTTCGCCGGTGTTTCGGGCCAAGACAGCTGCTTCGAGGTTCATTTGCCGTAGCACCTCCCGGCCGGTTCCTCGTACGTCGATGTTCTGACCGGCAGTGCGCACCGCATCGGCCCGCTCGATAACCGTGACGTCGTTGCCAGCCCTGGTTAGCCAGTACGCAGCTGCCGGTCCGGCGATGCTGGCACCGGAGACCAAGATTCTTAGATTCGTTGCCACTGCGGCTCCCAGCTTCACGTGCACGGAATGCGAGTATCTGATTGCTCGCTGATAAAGATACTTTAGCATGAAGTAATATCGGGAACGCCCAGAGGAACGACGGCAGTCGTCGGGTGGGTGTCGTCGGTGATGCGCGACAGGCACCGTGCGGTGCGGCACCTGCGGAGTGGTGTCAGCACGCTCTAGTCGATCACGGCCTTGCGCCCAATTGTGCTGTGTAGCTGATTAATCCGTGCGCGGAGTTCCGCCGACGTGTGGCGCGCCGTGGCCGACCGCCACCACATTGCATTTCATGGACTGTAGGCGCCGATGGGCCTGCAGTGCGCGCTCGCGGTCGACGTTGAACGGGCCGGGCGCTGCCGCACTTGAAATGGCGGACGACTTTGTGACGGGGCCGGGACCGGTGGGCTGGCCCACACGCGGATCGCCGGACTGGCCCGGTTAGCCGTCTCGAGGGGGCGTGGAGCGAGGGGGGACCAAACCGTCGATCTCGTCGATGAAGCTGGTCATGGTGTCGTGCACGTCGCCGAGAAAGTGGACGACGCGTGCGCGGAAGTCGGAGTCCTGTTGACTCATCGCGGCGTCCATGCGAGCGGCCAACGGACCAAAGAACAGGGGTGCTTCCCGGTGTACCGCGGGGGCGCTGCGCAAAGTCACAACCCGCCGGTCTCGCTGCTCGCGGCTGCGCACAACGAGGTTCGCTGCCTCCAGTCGGTTCAACAGAGTCGTCGTAGCCCCCGAGGAGAGCGAAATCCGGCGCGCCAACTGTTCCGGGGTCAGCGGCGCGCCCTTGTCCTGCGCGTAGAGGATTTCGGCGTACGCCGCGGCATCGGCGGTATGCACGCCCAGCCAGGTCGACAGATGTCGGATCAGATACGTGTAGTCGGCAGCGAAGGCCCGCAG
>NZ_JBEVLO010000255.1:0-16597 GCF_040509115.1 Mycobacterium sp.
TCGGGGTCCTCGAAGCGTGGCGACAGCAGCGGCTGCGTCGTACGGTGCCGCCGGTGCCGGTCCGCGAGCATCCGGCCGGCGGCGGGCACGTCGTCGGCGGTGAACGGATGGATCTCGACTCTCACGACAGTGAAGGTACGGGTCCGCGCCACCGACCGGCGACCGAATATCGGCGTCGCCGCGACCTGGCAGACTCGGCCGGGTGACACCCAGGGCTGAGCAGCGACCGCACGAGTCGGCCGCGTCCTTCACCGGCTTCCCGATTGAGGCGTTGGACTTCTACGACGACCTGGAGATGGACAACACCAAGACGTTCTGGACGGCACACAAGGACGTCTACGAGCGTGCGGTGAAGGCTCCGATGACCGCCTTGACGACCGCCCTCGGACCCGAGTTCGGCGAGGCCAAGCTGTTCCGGCCCTACCGTGACGTGCGCTTCGCGAAGGACAAGACGCCTTACAAGACCCACCAGGGCGCCTTCGTCGCGGCAGGCCCCGCATGTGGTTGGTACGTCGAGATCGCGGCGCGCGGGGTCAGGACCGGCGCCGGTTTCTACGATGCGAGTGCCGCCGACCTCGCCAGGATCCGGTCCTCGATCGCCAACGAGCTGACCGGCGAGCAGCTACCCAAGATCCTGACCAAACTCACGCGGGCCGGATTCACCGTCGGCGGTGACCGCCTGAAGACCTCGCCGCGCGGGTACGACGCCGATCACCCCCGCATCGAGTTGCTCCGGCACAAGTCCTTGACCGTCGGCAAGGACTACGGCTTCGATCCGATCATCCACACGCCGGAGTTCGTCGACGCGGTCCGCGCCGACTGGAAGGCCGCCCGACCACTGGTCGCGTGGGTGAGCGAACGCCTCGAGATCGGTGCGGGCGATCGGAGCGGGTGACTAGAGCGCCCTCAGATTCGGGATGGCCTGCCGCGCCCCGAACCGCGGATTGCGCGCCATCCCGCTGACTTCCAGGAGCCGTACGGCGCGGAAGCGGTGGGGCCGCAGCGGCTCCAGCAGTTCGAGCATCTCGTCGTCGTCGATCCGATGCCCGAGCAGCGTCGAACCCACCACGTTGGCGAGGTGATAGTCGCCCACCGACAACGCGTCGGCGTCGCCCCATGCGCGCTGGGCCACCTCGGCGGCGGTCCACACCCCGACTCCCGGCACGGACGTGATCGCTGCCCGCGCCTCGGCGGGGGTGCGCGTGGACAACCGTTCCAAGGCGTCCGCCCGCTGCGCACATCCGACGACGGTGCGGGCCCGGCCGGGGTCGACGTTCGCGAGGTGGAACTCCCACGACGGGATGCGGCGCCACACGTCGGGCGGTGGCGGCACGCGCATCCGCTCCGGGGCCGGACCTGGTGCCGGCGCGCCGAACTTGGTCACCAGCAGCCGCCACGCCCGGAAGGCGTCCTTGCCCGCGACGCGTTGTTCCAGGACGGCGGGTATCAGCGCCTCCAAGACGCGGTCGGTACGCCCGAGCCTCAGGTGCGGCACCCGCCGGTGAGCGGCAGCCACCGTCGGCTCGACCGGCGCGAAGCCCGTCGGGTCGTCGTGTGCGCCCACCATCGCGGGAAGGCGATCGACGAATTCCCCGGCGCCGTCGCCCCACGCCTCGCACTCGATGGTGGTCACGCTCGCCCTGGCGATGCGTGCGGTCACCGCGCCGCTGGGCATCAGGCTGGTCTTCCAGATGGCGCCGTCGACCAGCTGGTAGCACGGGTCACCGGGGCCGCGGCGCTGCGGCGACAGCGTCATCGCCGGGCTGGCGGGCCCGTCGAACACGACGCTGGCGGAACTCGACACCGCCAAAGGTTAAGCCGAAACGGCTTCAGCCGACGGTGACGTCGGCCTTGTTCGGATAGAACGCCACGTGACCTGCGATCTCGGCCACGGCGGCGTACGGCTGCTCGTACGTCCAGATCACGTCGTCGACGGTGTTTCCCGCCGTGCTGACGTGGTAGTAGTTGGCCTCACCCTTGTACGGGCAGTAGGTGGTGGTGTCGCTACGCGTCAGCACCGACGGCGCCACGTCGGACAGCGGCACGTATTGCACCGCCGGGTAGGTCGACTCCTGCAGCGTCAGGGCGGCATCGGTCTCGGCGACCACCTCGCCGTTCACGCGGACCACGACGTGCGTGCTGGTGGGCGTGACGGTGATGGGGTGCTCGGCGGTGGGTTGCAAAACGGGGCGTTCGGTCATGTGAGCACCAACGTCCGCGGTGCGCCCATCATTTCCCGTGACCACGAAGGGCGACGTGACGCGGGTTGGTCGGGCTACGGCCGGCCGGTGATGAGGTCCGCGACACCGGCGATCGGCGAGGTCGTCGCGCGACCGCCGGCCTCCTGCCGGTCGGCGAACTTGTACGCGACGTAGAGGCTGCGAACCCCCAACCACCGCAACGGTTCTGGCTCCCACGACTTGGAGTGGTGGCCGACCCACGGCAGTTCCGTGCGCGGCGTCTTCTCGCCAAGCACCAGATCGGCCAGCGTGCGCGCGGCGAGGTTGGTCGCCGTCACCCCGTGACCGACGTAGCCGCCCGCCCAGCCGAGCCCCGTCGCCCTGTCCAGGTCGATGCCCGCCTGCCAGTCCCTCGGCACGGCCAGCACCCCGCACCAGCCGTGCGCGATCGGCACGTCGCGGACCTGCGGAAGGACGTCGTGCAGCACCGCGCTGAGGTGTCGGACCGTGCGGTCGGGCACCTGCCCGTCGACGTCGGTTCGCGACGCGTAGCGGTAGGGAACGCTGCGTCCACCGATCGCGATGCGGTCGTCGACGGTGCGCTGGGCGTAGAAGAACCCGTGCGCCATGTCGCCCACCGTCTCGCGGCCGTCCCACCCGATGGATTCCCACACGTCGGCGGCGATGGGCTCGGTCGCGATCATCGAGCTGTTCATCGGCAGCCACCGTCGCTTCAGGCCGGGCAACGCGGCGGTGAAGCCCTCGGTGGCACGCAGCACGGTCGGCGCCTTGACCGTCCCGTTCGCCGTCCTCGCCCGGCCCGGCTCGATCGCCGTGACCGGTGACTGCTCGTAGATCTGCACGCCGAGTCCCTCGACGACGTCGGCAAGGCCGCGGGCCAGCGCCGCCGGTTGAATGCGGGCGCAGTGCGGCGAGTGATACGCGGCCACGACGCCATCGAATCGAATGCGTTGCGCGGCTTCTGCCGTCGTCAGCTCCGTGAGACCGCCGTTGCCCCACTCGCGTTCGGCGGCCAGCTCGGCGGCCAACCTCGACGCCTGGGCCGGGTTGCGGGCGATGTGCAGGGTGCCGCCCTTGACGATGCCCGCGTCGATGCCCTCGCGGGATGCGACGTCGGCGACCTCGTCGACGGAGTCGTTGAGCGCCCGCTGCCAGGCCAGGACGCCGTCGCGGCCGTGCCGCTTCGCCATCGCGTCGCGGTCGCCGGGCACCAGGCCCGACAGCCAACCACCGTTGCGGCCCGACGCGCCGAATCCCGCGAACCGCGCCTCGAGGATCGTGATGCGAAGCGACGGGTCGGCCTTCTTGAGGTAGTAGGCGGTCCACAGCCCGGTATAGCCGGCACCGACGATGCACACGTCGGCGTCGCGATCGCCGGGAAGCGGGGGACGCGGGGTCGGCGCTTCGGCGAACCAGTGCGAGACGTGACCGTTGATCAGAGGCACCTCAAGATTCTGACAGGGCCGCGCCGCCCGCCGTCGACCGCATCCGCAGGCCAGGAGCACTCCCGCTGGCGCCAACGACTTCTGCCGCCAACGAGTTTGGGCGCGAGTTTGAGCGAGCCCGCGTCAGGGCAACCGCCTCGTTGGCGTTTACCCGGCACGGGAGAGGTGCGAGATGGCATCAGGAGTCGAACTTGGCCAGATCGAGACGGACATCCCCGCTCGCATGGACCGCCTGCCGTGGGCGCGGTGGCACTGGCTGATCGTCGTTGGGCTCGGCACGGTCTGGATCCTGGACGGCCTCGAGGTGACCATCGTCGGCTCGATGTCCGAAGCGCTCAAGTCCCCGGACAGCGGGTTGTCACTGAGCAGTTCGCAGATCGGGCTGGCCGGTGCCGTCTACGTCGCGGGCGCGTGCCTCGGCGCCCTGGTGTTCGGTCAGCTGACCGACCGCTTCGGCCGCAAGAAGTTGTTCATGATCACGTTGGGCCTCTACATCGTGGCGACCGTGCTGACGGCCTTCTCGATGAATCCGATGTGGTACTTCGCCGCGAGGTTCCTCACCGGTGCAGGCATCGGCGGGGAGTACGCCGCGATCAACTCGGCGATCGACGAGTTGATACCCGCATCCCACCGCGGCCGGGTGGACGTCGCCATCAACGGTTCCTTCTGGATCGGTGCCGCCGGCGGCGCGCTGCTGACGATCCCCCTGCTCGATCCGACGCTCGTCGACCCTTCGCTGGGCTGGCGCCTGGCGTTCGGGCTCGGCGCGATCCTCGGCGTCGGCGTCCTCCTGGTCCGCCGCTACGTGCCGGAGAGCCCGCGCTGGCTGTTCATCCACGGCCGCGAGGACGAGGCCGAGGGCATCGTGCGCCAGATCGAAGGGGAGGTCACCGAGGAGATCGGGAAGCCGCTACCGACGGTGTCCGAACGCCTGACCATCCGGCAGCGCAAGTCGATCGGCATACCGTTGATCGCTCGAACCGTGTTCACGATGTACCCCAGACGTACCGTGCTGTGCCTGGCGTTGTTCATCGGACAGGCGTTCCTCTACAACGCCTTCTACTTCACCTACGGCGACACGTTGAGCACCTTCTTCGGTGTCGACCAAACTGGTTACTACATAGCCGTTTTCGCGGCGAGCAATTTCGTTGGCGCGCTGGCGCTCAGCCCGCTGTTCGACTCCATCGGCAGAGTGAAGATGATCTCCGCCACCTACATCGCCTCCGGCCTGCTGCTCGGGGTGGCCGGCCTGTTGCTGGGATCCCTCACCGCGATCACCCTGACGGTCTTCGGTGCGGTGATCTTCTTCATCGCCTCGGCGGGAGCGAGTTCGGCGTATCTGACTGCCAGCGAGGTCTTTCCGATGGAGACCAGGGCGCTGTGCATCGCCTTCTTCTACGCCGTGGGTACCGCGGTGGGCGGCATCACCGGCCCCCTGCTGTTCGGCAAGCTGATCGAGGATGCCTCCCAGGGTGGCGACATCACCGGCATCGCGTTCGGGTACTTCCTCGGCGCCGCACTGATGATCCTCGGTGGCGTCGTGGCGATCTTCTTCGGGGTCGGGGCCGAGGGCAAGAGCCTGGAGTCGATCGCCAAACCGCTGACAGCGGTTGATGATCGACCGAACTCGTCGGCCTCGGCGTGACCTTGCGACGCCACCGGGGGCGGACAGGTCACGGGGTGTTCAGCGAGACCAGCGCGAAGGTGCGGACGCGACCGGCGACCCGCGCGCTGCACTGCGACAGCAACGGCTCGGAGAACTGCTCGCTGAGAACCACCTCGACGGGGCCCGCATCAGCCTGCAGCACAACGTGAATCGCGGCACCAACGGATTCCACCCGCAGCGGAGTCAGGGAATCGATTCGGTCGTTCCCGGAGTCCCTGCGCGCAAAGTACTGCGCCGCCTGCACCACGTGCGGCAGGGACGAGCGGCCACGAAGCAGCGAGTTGTCCAGCCTGCCAACCTGATACAGCCCGACCAGCTCGGCGGGATCCGCCGAGTCCACCCGCCCGTAGCACAGTCCCTCCGGCAGGATCAGCATCGTCGCCGCGAAGCGGTCTCCCCCCAGGTGCGAGCACTCCCAGGTCATCTTCGGATACTTCGCCGCGATGGCGGCGACGGCGCCGCGGCCTCGCACGGCGCAGCATTGATCGTGCTTGCCGTGGGCGCAGACGATCACCACGGGATCGTCGACCCGTCGACCGTCGGAGCCGTCGAGCGCCAAGTCCAGGTACTCGCTCGGACCACTCACCTCGCCGTAGTGAAGCGCTTCGGCACCAAGGTGCGATTCGGCGACGAACCAGCGCCACCGTCGCGTCGCTGATCGGCGGCCGTGGCGACGAATCGCGGCGATCCTCATCCCCGCCGACTCAACACGACGCACGATGGCGAGCCCCAGTTGGCGATCGATCACCGACGGCGAGTCGAGGAACGCCGAATTCCCCCACGGGCCGCACAATTCGAGCAGCAACCACATCGCACCCGATGACGCCGTCCCGTACATGGGGTCGTCGCGCGTGCGCGACTGGTCGCTGCAGGGAGCCCAGCCGGCCGGGGTGGTCATACGTCGGCAAGCCCCCGGTGTGGGTCGTCGTCGGCCGGTACCAGGACCGCTTCCCGTAGGAGTCTACGGATGACGACCTCCGCATCAGCGCGATCCAGACCGGGCAACGCATTCGCCTCCGCGACGAACCCCTGGCGCAGGACGTCGATGGCCTCGGCGCACGACACCGGGAAGTCGATCGTGCGGTCCGGAAGTCGGAGCAGGACGCGTTGGTCGCCGACCTCGACGGTGGCGGTCAATCCGTGGCGCCAGCACACGCGGGCGGTTGCCGCCTGCTCGGCGGCGACAAGGGAGGCCAACGGCCGCACGGCGATCGGGCGGGTACGGTTCGCGTGGCGTCTGGCCATCCGACTTGCCGCGGCCTCGCCGAGGCTGGCTGCGCGATCCCGCAACAGATCCGTCAGCTGCCCGACGAGCTTGGTCGCGGTCGCCGTCATCTCGTCGGGGTCGAACGGATCGACACCCATCGGCAAGGATCTCCTGAGGTCCTCGACCTCGGCCAACTGGTCGACGACCGCGCGGACGACGTCCATGCGGGTGACGCTGGCGACGCCGATCGTGAGGTGGATCGACAGGGCCCCCAGCGCCTTCGCCGAATGTATCCACCCGCGCGGGAGGTACAACGCGTCACCAGGGCCAAGCACGGTGTCGATCGTCGGCGCGTCCACCACCCGCCGCGCGATCGCCGCGCGGTGGTTGGTCCACGGCTGCGATGCGAGCGGATCGGCGTGTACGGGCGCGTGCACCGTCCAGTGCTTGCGACCCGCGACTTGCAATACGAACACGTCGTGGACGTCGTAGTGCGGGTCGAAGCCTTGGCTGGCAGGCGGGGTGACATAGGCGTTGGCCTGCACTGGGTGGCCAAGATCGTCGACCATCCCTCGGACGAAGTCGATGAGCGGCGGCCACAACCGGTGCAGGCCCTGAAGCACGATGGTCGCGCCAGAAGCGAATTGATTCAACACCTTCGCCGAGTCCACCTGGTCCGGCACCTCGGCGCCGAACCCGGCGGGTCCGAGGTAGCCGTCCTTGGGCAGGAGCTCGCCGTCCTTCGCTACCCGGATGAACGGCGCGCGTACCCCGCGCTCGGCAAGCAGCTCGTCGACCGACCGGGCCGACAGCAGATCACCGAAGTCGCGGGGCAGCGCGCCGGATCGGCTGAGGAGCGGCGCCCGGCCCCAGTGCTCGCTGGCGAACGTCTGGGGGTCGATGGCAACGCAGCGACTCAGCATCGCGCGTCAGCTATGCGGTGCCGTCGGCGCCGCCGTCGTGGCCTTCGGGATTCGAACCCCCGTCAGCGGGACCCTCGCCGCCCGCGGTGCCGTCGGCACCACCGTCGTGACCCTCCGGGTTCGATCCCCCGTCGGCGGGGCCTTCGCCACCACCTGTGGAGGTGGTGATGTCGTCATCGTTGATCGCCATGCGTGCGTCTCCTTCGTCGGGCCGCGTCGGGAGCTGAAACCGGAACCTGCGTGACACGGCTTGCCGTGAATGCCCCCAGAACGGCCGGACAAACGGAAGGTTCGGCTTGCCTACGGTGCACGGGTGACCCGCGCGCTGGGTTTCGGGCGCGCCGTCGGGGCCCCAAAGCCCGAGCCAACGGTCAGCGCCTGGCACTGGCGAGCCGGGCGCGGGTCTCGTCGTCGAGCGGCGTGTAGACGACGAGCTCCAGTTCGGGGCGGTCCGACGGCCGCAGCTGGTGGTGCTCGAGGCGGAGCCTGCCGACGGTCGGGTGATGGAAGATCCGCTCCCGGGATTCGAACCCGCCGATCGGGTGCCCGTCCCAGCCGCTGCGGAATTCGGGGCTGGCGTCGCGGAGCCGCGCGACGAGGGAGGCGATGCGCGGGTCGCCGAGCCTGGTCGCGACCTGCCCGCGGAACTCGGCGAGGAAGCGGCGACTGGTGACGTCCCAGTCGTCGAGAAGCTCCCGCACGGCCGGGTCGGTGAAGACGAGCCACAGCAGGTTGCGGTGCTCGGCGTCGGCGGTTGCGACGTTGGGGTAGAGCGCACCGTAGGCGGCGTTCCAGCCGGCGATGGCCCAGTCGGCGGCCAGTGCGTATGCCGGGCGGTCCCCGAGTTCGTCGAGCAGGCGTTGGATGTGCGCGGGGGCGGGCTCGGCTTCGGGCCGGTCCGCAGGCTGCTTGGGCGCATAGCCGGCCAGGCCCAGCAGATAGTGGTGCTCGGCGTCGCTGAGCCGCAGCGTCTGGGCGATCGCGTCGAGCACCTGCCGCGACGGGGTGATCGCCCGGCCCTGCTCCAACCAGGTGTACCAGGTGACGCTGACCCCGGACAGGTAGGACACCTCTTCCCGCCGAAGCCCGTCGATCCGGCCCCGCGCCAGCGGGGGCAGGCCGTGGGCCGAGCGGGACATCGCCTGCCGTCGGGCGCGAAGGAAGTCCCCCAGCTCGGCTCTGGATTCGGCCTGCCCCGTCATGAATCGATGCTAGTGCTCCCGCTACTAGTAGTGACCATGGTGAGCAGTGCGTCGGTGAGCTCGTCGGCGGTGGTGTGCCACTTGTCGGTGTGCAGAAGGCCGCTCGCCTCGAGGCCCGCGGCGCCGTGCACACCGGTGAGCAGAATGCCCGCGTAGCGCGCCGCATCCCGGTCATCGACGACCCCGCCGACGATCGCCAGGAACTCGTCGCACATCAGTTCCGCGGCCCTGACGACCGCGGACGGATCCCCGGCCGGGGTGGTGAACATCAGTTGATACAGGTGAGGCTGCTGGCGGCTCACGACGATCACGGCGGTGAGCGCCGCACGTAGCGTGTCGGCGGGCCGAAGCCCTTGGTCGGCCCTGAGCGCACGCAGGTGGTCGCCGAGGCGCTCCCAGCTCTCGGCGGCGACGGCGGTCAGCAGGCTCTCCTTGTCCACGAAGTGCCGGTAGGGCGCTCCCCGGCTGACCCCTGCCCTGGCGCCCACCTCGCGGAGCGTCACCGCGTCTGGTCCTCCGGCGTCCAGCAGCGCGGCGGCCTCGGTCAGCAGTGCCCGGCGGGTCGCGGCGGCCGTCTCGATTCGACTCATGTGTCCACCAATCCGCTGATCTGAGTTGACGTCCCGAGTTGACGTCCCGAGTTGACGTCCCAAGTTGACATTGTCACCTGACGCGGTAGGGTCGGACAGATGACGATGTCATCTGAATCTCGTCAGAGCGTCATCGTAGCCGGTCAACGGCGAGCTTCCACTTCACCGGCGCTGCGGCGCCTCGAGCAAGGGACGTGCCCAATGGACCCCGGAGTGGACCCCGGCCTACGGACACCGTCGCGCGTCTGCGGTGCCGCACCCGAGTGTGACGGGGCGGTCTTCCTCCAGCAGTGGCTGCGCACACCGGGACAGATCGGCGCCATCGCCCCCAGCTCTCCCCGGCTGGCGCGAACGATCACCACGTCGATACCCGAACACGCCGATCCCGTCGTGGTGGAACTCGGCGCGGGCACCGGGCCCTTCACCACCGAGATCCAACGCAGGCTCGCCGGCCGGGGGCGCCACCTCGCCGTCGAGGTCAACCCAAGACTTGCGCATCTGCTCAGGAACAGATTCACCGGGACCGAGGTGATCGAGGCCGACGCTCGCCATCTGCCGTCACTGCTCCTCGAGCGTGGTCTCCGCCACGCCGACGTCGTGATCAGCAGCCTGCCGTGGACCGTATTTCCCCCTGCGACACAGGATCTCCTGTTGCACGCGGTGCTCGACGTGCTCACGCCACACAGCGTCTTCTCCACCTTCGCCTACGTTCACTCGTCTCCACTGGCTGGCGCGCGCCGATTTCGAGCGCTCTCCGCCCGGCACTTCGAAGAAGTCATCCCGAGCCACGTCGTATGGCGCAATCTGCCGCCTGCCTTCGTGCTGCACGCTCGTCGCCCGCGCCAACACCGGAGCGTCGGATGACTCCCCCCAACACACACGCACACCCGGCCCGACACGATCAGCCCGCCACCACCGAAGACGACACGAACGGAATCCCCATGCCCACACTCCACTCAATCGACTCCGCGCGAATCCAGCTGCGCGCGTTGGTCGATGAATACGCACTGGCCTCCGACACCGCCGACGTCGAACGGTTCGGGTCGCTGTTCACCGAGGACGCGGAGTTCGTCACCTCGGTCCCTGGGTCCGCCGACGCGGTGACGCTACGCGGCAGGGAACAGGTCAAGTACGGCCCCAGCGGAAATCAGATGTTCGAGAAGACCTTCCACGCGGTGCACAACCAGATCGTCGAGGTGGACGGCGATCACGCGACGGGAATCACCTACTGCACGGCACGGCACCTGCTGCGGAAACCCGATGACAGCCTGGAAGTCATCCTGGCGCCGATTCACTACCGCGACGAGTACGCGCTGACCGACGACGGCTGGAAGTTTGCCCGTCGTGAGCTCGAGTGGACCTGGATCGAACGCGGGCCCGCAGAGTCACCTGCCCCGTGGTGGTGACTCCGATGCACTGGTGACTCCGATGCACTGGTGACTCTGAAGCACTGGTGCTCTGACTACTAGTACTACCGCCGTCTTCTGGTTTCGCCGCCCGCCCGCGAGGGTGATGGCATGCCCGAACTTCGGTCCCGGATCGTCACCCATGGCCGCAACGCCGCCGGTGCCCGCGCGCTGCTGCGCGCCGCGGGTGTCGCCCGCGAGGACTTCGGCAAGCCGATCGTCGCGGTCGCCAACAGCTTCACCGAGTTCGTCCCGGGGCACACGCATCTGCAGCCGGTGGGCCGGATCGTGTCAGAAGCGGTGCACGCCGCGGGCGGCATCCCCCGGGAGTTCAACACGATCGCCGTCGACGACGGCATCGCGATGGGGCACGCCGGGATGTTCTACTCGCTGCCATCACGCGACCTGATCGCGGATTCCGTGGAGTACATGGTGGAGGCGCACCGCGCGGATGCCCTGGTGTGCATCTCCAACTGCGACAAGATCACTCCCGGGATGTTGATGGCCGCGCTGCGCCTGAACATCCCGACGGTGTTCGTCTCCGGCGGGCCGATGGAGGGCGGTAGCACCACGCTGACCGATGGCACCCTGCGCGCAGGCCTGCACCTCATCGACTCGATGAGCGGGTCGGCCGACACCAGCGTCGGCGAGGAGGACCTGACCCGCATCGAGGAGTCGGCCTGCCCGACGTGCGGGTCGTGTTCGGGCATGTTCACCGCGAACTCGATGAACTGCCTCGTCGAGGCGCTCGGGCTCGCCCTGCCCGGCAACGGCTCGACGCTGGCCACGCACACCGTGCGCCGCGAGCTCTACGAGCGCAGTGGCGCGTTGGTCGTCGAGCTCGCCCACCGCTGGTACGACGGCGACGACGAGCGTGCCCTGCCCAGGCGCATCGCGAACCGGGCGGCGTTCGGCAATGCGATGGCGATGGACGTCGCGATGGGCGGCTCCACGAACACCGTGCTGCACCTGCTGGCCGCAGCGCAGGAAGCCGACCTGCCCTTCACCCTCGACGACGTCGACGACGTCTCCCGCCGCGTGCCGTGCCTGTGCAAGGTCGCCCCCAATGGGTCTCACCTGATGGAGGACGTGCACCGCGCCGGGGGCATCCCGGCGCTACTCGGCGAACTACGCCGGGCGGGAGCCCTCGACGACGACGTGTGCGCCGTGCACGCGCCGACGCTCGGTGAGTGGCTCGACCGCTGGGACGTCCGCGGCGGCCAGGCCGCCCCCGAGGCGTTCGAACTGTTCCGGGCCGCACCCGGTCGGCGCCGGTCGGCGTCGGCGTTCTCTCAGTCGCAACGATGGGAGTCACTCGACGTCGACGCCGCCAACGGGTGCATCCGCGACGCCGGGCACGCCTACTCCGCCGACGGCGGACTCGCCGTGCTGCTTGGCAATCTCGCCGAGGACGGCTGCGTGGTGAAGACCGCGGGCATCGATGCGGCGATGCTGCGGTTCACCGGACCGGCGGTGGTCGTCGAATCCCAGGAGGAGGCGGTCGACGCGATCCTTGGTGGACGCATCCATCACGGCGACGTGCTGGTGGTGCGCTACGAGGGGCCGCGGGGCGGTCCCGGCATGCAGGAGATGCTGCACCCCACGTCGTTCCTCAAGGGCCGCGGCTTCGGCAAGACGTGCGCGCTGATCACCGACGGTCGATTCTCCGGTGGCAGTTCGGGATTGGCGATCGGGCACGTGTCCCCAGAGGCTGCGGCGGGTGGGGTGATCGCTCTGGTGGAGGACGGTGACCTCATCCACGTCGACGTTGCCGCCCGTCACGTCCAGCTCGTCGTGCCCACGGAGATTCTGCAGGCACGTCGCGAAGCGCTCCTCGATCGCGGCGGCTACCGGCCCCGCAACCGGTCACGTACGGTCTCGACCGCGCTGCGTGCGTACGCCGCACTCGCGACGTCCGCCGACCGCGGCGCCGTGCGCGATCCGTCCGTCCTGGACCGGCATTCCCCTGAGCAGGCCCTGACCAGGCACTGAGTAGCGCACTACGCGTGCGCCTCCCGTCCACGGCGACGACTCTGGGTTCGACACCGACGGAGGGATCAGGCGATGGCACGCAACGTCAGACTGGGGATCATTCGGGCGCGGCATGACACCTCGCTGCCGGTGATCCCCGATGACGTGTGCCGCAGCGCGATCATGCTCGACGATCGCTCGCTGTTCAGCTATTGGAGCGACACCACCTACGGTCAGCTGGACTTCATCGATTCGGTGATGTTCCCCTGGGTGGACATCGCGTTGGGGGCGGACACCAGTCGCACCACGCAGGCCACGCTCGCCGTCAACGCACTGCGCGCCAAGTTTCCCAACCCCGAACCGCTCGACGATCTCGACGGCCTCGTCGTCTACACCTACCCGGGCACCGTCACGATGGCCAATCCGCTTGCGGGACAGCCGGGTCAACCGGCCACGATCAGCGTCGGCATCGACGGCGGCGCCACCGGGGTCGCCGGCCTTGGCGTTGCCGTGCTTCCCGTGATGTCCAGCGACCACACCTTCATGTGCCACGAAGCCGGTCACGTCCTCGGGTTCGAGCACACCTTCGGGCTTGACAACAACGGCACCGACTGGGATCCCAACGACGCGACGATCATCGCAGGCCCGGAATACGGCTCACCGTACGACCTGATGTCGTCGGGGACGTTCGCAGGCCGGTGGCTCGGCACGGGACCGTTCTACTCGGCCAGCCCCACGTTCTCGGGCACCCCGGTGCCCGGCTGGCCGAACGCGGGCGCGTACGGCTCGATGGGTCCGCACATGTCGCGCGCCGGCCTGTACCACCACATGCCGGATACGTTGGCCCACAGGATCATCGAAGACGTGTACCCGATCATGGGAGCCACCGTGACGGCCCGGCTGCAGCCCGCGTCGGCGCCCACTGGTGCCGTTCTGCTGGTGCTGCACCACCCGACGGAGCCGCCGAACGGTGTGAACGACGTCTACGTGGAGTACCGGACCGCCGCAGGTTGGGATCGCGGCCTCGATCCGCTGGGGCCGTCGCTGTCGCGCGAAGGCGTGGTGGTGCACTCCCTGGTGGATCAGCCGAACGTGGGATTGCGGGTGTGGTACCGCGGTTGCATCCCGACGGTGTCGCTCGACTCCGACGTCTCGGTCGCTGGCACCAACCTCGTCGTCCGTGCCGATGCGATCGGGCCGAGAGGTGAGTGGGTCGACGTCAGCGTCACGGTGGGGACCAGCCGGGCGGTGGAGATCCGTCGCGGCTATTACGCCGAGGACATCATGGGGGCCGTCGGAGCGGTCGAGGAGTCAACGACACCGTGCGGTGACGCCGTCCGCAGGGGTGAGTGGGCGACCGCGACGACGAGCGAATTCCTGGTTCGCGCCACGGGTTTCGGTGGGCCTGGCGAACCGACGGTGCCCGCGCCGCTGGCGGCGTGGACCGTCGGCGGCGTCCCGATCTCGGGCAACGGATCTCTCGAAGTGCCCGTCGGCGACGTCACCTTCCCCGTCGAATACTCCACCGACCCGGCCAATTTCGCACTCACGCTGTCCTCTCGCGGCGGCGAGCGCTACGAAACCCCGGTCACCGTGACCGTTACCGGCGACGGCACCAGCGCCAGCGCCACCGCCGCGTTCAACGCGCAGGGCTGGTTCACCGGGATCAACCCCGACGACATCGGCCTGCTGGGTCGGTGTCTCGCCAAGCTCGCCGAGCGCTACCAGGTGACACCGGGGCCGTTTCGCATTCCCACCCCGGAGCCGCAGTGGTCCACCCCGCTGGCGCGACTGCAGAACCTCCAGCTATGGCTGGCCAAGACCAACCGCCTGATCGACGAGCTGCCCCCAACGATCGATCAGACGGGGCGGGCAGCGCTGCGTCAGTTGGTCGAATTGCAGTCACCACCCGACCACGTGTCGATGCTCGACACACTGCTGCAGTCCAACGTCGACTTCAGCGTCGCCGAATCCGACATCCGCGACTGGCTGGACAACCCCGAGTTCACGCCGTATCCCGCGCTCTCGGAGGCGTTGTTGGCCGCGCTCGGCGGCAGGCGGCTAGTGCAACCGGTGTTCCTCGACGTGATCGCGTTCAACTACGAGAACGCCCCGGCGGTGGCGTCACCGCGGCGCGTCGACGACGTGATGTTCGACGTTCTGCGCCGTGCGGTCGTCGAAGGGTTCAACGTCCGCTACGACCAGGCGGTCACCGACTTTGGGGAGCTACTCGTCGGCTGACCGCCGGGTACACCCCCGTGAGGAACCAAACGTCGGTCAGGCACGCTGTACCTCACGATGTCCCTGCCCTCGCTTCTCGTCGATCCCAGCGACCTGTCCGCCCTGCGCGCGAAGGCCGCCGATCCCGACGAACTGTTCACCGACTTCGCCGCGTGGGCCGAGGCGAACGGCACCGTGCTGTACCCGGCGCAGGAAGAGGCGCTGATCGAACTGGTCAGCGGCGCCAACGTCGTGCTGGCGACGCCGACGGGGTCCGGAAAGTCCCTGGTGGCGACGGGAGCGTTGTACGCGGCCCTGGCAGCAGAGCGGCGCAGCTACTACACCGCGCCGATCAAGGCGCTGGTCAGCGAGAAGTTCTTCGCGCTGTGCGACGTGTTCGGCGCCGCCAACGTCGGGATGCTCACCGGCGACGCTGCGGTCAACGCGTCCGCGCCGATCATCGCCTGCACCGCGGAGGTGCTGGCCAACATTGCGCTGCGGGAGGGCGCCGACGCCGACATCGGGCTGGTCGTGATGGACGAGTTCCACTTCTACGGCGACCCCGACCGCGGCTGGGCCTGGCAGGTGCCGCTCCTGGAGCTGACGCGGGCACAGTTCCTGCTGATGTCGGCCACCCTCGGCGACGTGACGTTCCTGCGGGAGGACCTGACCCGCCGCACCGGCAGGCCGACGGCACTCGTCGCCAACGCCGAACGCCCGGTGCCCCTGCACCACTACTACGCGACCACCCCGATGCACGAGACGATCCAGGATCTGCTCGACACCAAGCAGGCACCGATCTACGTCGTGCACTTCACCCAGGCGTCCGCGTTGGAACGGGCGCAGGCCCTGATGAGCGTGAACGTCAGCACCAAGGACGAGAAGGCCGCGATCTCCGCCCTGATCGGCGGGTTCCGCTTCTCGTCGGCCTTCGGTTCGACGCTGTCACGACTGGTCCGGCACGGCATCGGTGTGCACCACGCAGGCATGCTGCCCAAGTACCGGCGGCTGGTCGAGCAGCTGGCGCAGGCCGGCCTGCTCAAGGTCATCTGCGGCACCGACACCCTCGGCGTCGGCATCAACGTGCCGATCCGGACCGTGGTGTTCTCGGCGTTGTCCAAGTACGACGGGACCCGCACCCGGCTGCTCAACGCCCGCGAGTTCCACCAGATCGCCGGCCGGGCAGGCCGAGCGGGCTACGACACCGCGGGCACGGTCGTGGTCCAGGCACCCGAACACGAGGTGGAGAACCTCAAGCAGTTCGCCAAGGTTGCCGATGATCCGAAGAAGCGGCGAAAGTTGGTGCGCCGCAAGGTTCCCGAGGGCATGGTGCCGTGGAGTGAGAAGACCCAGCTCCGGCTCGTCGAGGCCACCCCCGAGCCGTTGGTCAGCCACATGCGGGTGTCGACGGCGATGATCCTCAATGTGGTGGCCCGGGCTGGGGCGAGCCAAACTACGGGGGATCATTCGAGCGACCCGTTCGTCGCGATGCGCCGGTTGCTCACCGACAACCACGAGCCGCGCAAGCGCCAGCTCAAGCTCATCCTCGAGGCGGTCGGCATCGCCCGTTCGCTCCTGCAGGCCGGTGTGCTCGAGCGGGTCCCCGAGCCCGAACCCGACATTTCCCGTCGCTCCGCTCGGACCGGCGTGCGCTACCGCCTGACCGTCGATCTGCCACCCGACTTCGCCCTCAACCAGCCGCTGTCGACGTTCGCCCTCGCCGCGATCGACGTGCTGGATCCCGCGTCGGAAACCTATGCGCTGGA